>NZ_JBICMS010000080.1:0-8738 GCF_043106615.1 Pseudomonas sp. CJQ_9
GGCGCTGAACTCAAGAAATGCGCGATCCCCTGTGGGAGCGGGCGTGCCCGCGAAGGGCCGCAAAGCGGCCCCAAATTACCTAACTGACAGGCATTAGCCTATAGCCTCGCGCAATACCTCTGCACCCTAGGTGTAAAATCCCGAAACCCTTCCCCGGTGATGCCCGCGCTCCGCCCGGCTAGCCTGACCGGCACATTCCCGAACAGGCACGGACGCCCAGCATGCATAGCCCCCACACAAACACTCTCGACCTTGAACGCGTGCTCGCCGCCCTGGTCGCCGACCAGCACTTGCACGCCAACGACACCCAGCACGTGCTCGATCACGCCGCCGCGCACCCCGCTTGCCATCCGCTCGAACAGATCGCCGCCTGCAGCCTGGACCACCGCCAACAGCCTGGCCAGCAGCTGGACCTTGAGCACCTTTGCCAATGGCTGGCCCGCAAGGTCGGCCAGCCTTACCTGCGCATCGACCCCATGCAGCTCGACCTGCCCCAAGTCAGCGGCCTGATCGCGCCGGCCTTCGCCCAGCGCCACGGCATCCTCATCGTCGCAGCCGACGCCCTCGGCGTTACCGTCGCCAGTGCCGAGCCCTACCAGAACGACTGGCAGGCCGACCTGGCCCGCAGCCTGGGCCGGCCGATTCGTCGGGTGCTGGCCAGCCCGTTGCAGATCCGCCAGGCAGGGCAGTCGTTCCAGCACCTCGCCCAGTCGGTAAAAGGCGCGCAATACCAGCAGGCCGCCGGCCTGGGCGAACTCGAGCAACTGCTGGAACTGGGCAAGCGCCAGGCCGAAGCCAGCGCCGACGACGCGCACATCGTGCACATCGTCGACTGGTTGCTGCAGTACGCTATCGAACAACGTGCCAGCGACATTCACCTGGAACCCCGCCGCGATCAGGGCCAGTTGCGCTACCGCATCGACGGCCTGCTGCATAACGTGTACGCCTTTCCTGCCGGCGTGACCTTGGCACTGGTCAGCCGCCTCAAGCACCTGGGGCGCATGGATGTGGCGCAAAAGCGCCGGCCGCAGGACGGCCGCCTGCACAGCCGCCTGCCCGGCGGCGGTGAGGTCGAGCTACGGTTGTCGACCCTGCCAACCGCCTACGGCGAAAAGCTGGTGCTGCGCCTGTTCGACCCGCAGCAACTGCACGAGGGCTTCGACCGCCTCGGCCTGCAAGGCCAGCAACTGGCCCAGTGGCAGCGCCTGTTGGCCAAGCGCCAGGGCATCATCCTGGTGACCGGCCCCACCGGCTCCGGCAAGACCAGCACGCTGTATACCAGCCTCAAGCTATTGGCCACGCCACAGGTCAACCTGTGCACCATCGAAGACCCCATCGAGCGCCTGGAGCCGGCGTTCAACCAGTTGCAGGTGCAGCCCGCCCTGGACCTTGGTTTTGCCGCCGGGGTACGCGCCCTGCTGCGTCAGGACCCGGACATCATCATGATCGGCGAAATTCGCGACCGCGAAACGGCCCTGGTGGCGGTACAGGCCGCCCTGACCGGGCATTTGGTGCTGTCTACCCTGCACACCAACGATGCCTGCGCGGCCATCACCCGCCTGCAGGAACTGGGCGTGGCCGACTACCTGATCAAGGCGACGCTGGTCGGCGTCATGGCCCAGCGCCTGGTACGCACCCTGTGCCCGGACTGCCAAGCGAATACCTGCGCCCACTGCCGTACCTGCCGAGGCACCGGCTTTCATGGCCGCACCGGTTTATTTGAACTGCTCGAGCCCAGCGACCAGCTGCGCGCGCTGATCGGCCGGGATGCCGACCTGACCATTCTGCGGCAACAGGCCCGGGCCGATGGCCTGGTGGATCTTCGCCGTTGTGGCGAGGCCAAGGTGACCACTGGGCAGACCTGCATGCATGAGGTATTGCGCGTGTGCGGCTGACGAAAAGCCCCGGCATTCAGGAACTTGCCCCATTGGAAAAGATCCAACGGCGCATCTTCAACCCCCACCCTTCGAGGTGTTTCAACATGCGTCTCAAAACTGCCGTTGCCGCCGCTGCCCTGCTCTCGCTGCCTATGGGCTCGGCCATGGCTGATACCTTTTGGCGTAACGTGATTTCTTCCGGGGCAACGACTGGTTCGACCTACCTGACGTCGCGGGACCACAAGCTTGTCCTCGCCGCGCAGGACGACGCCAGCAGCTTCGTTGCCAGCGAAGGTGCGATTCGTGGGCCGTTCCTGGAAGCCGCCATGCACCAGGCACGGGCCGAGAACCCGGGGCTGCAGGCCTCGGACATGGAGCTGGCCAATGCCATCCTGGCCAAGAATGCGGTAGCCGAGTAAAACCCCGGGGCGCGCGCTGCGCGCCCAATCGGTCACCCTGCGCTTTCAGCGATAAGCCTCCACCGGCACACAGGCACAGAACAGGTTGCGGTCCCCATACACGTTGTCGACCCGGTTAACCGCCGGCCAGTATTTGTGTTGGCGCACATGCGCAGCCGGTGCCACCGCCTGCTCCAGGCTGTAGGGCCTGTCCCATATGCCCAAGACATCGGCCAAGGTATGCGGCGCATGCCTGAGCGGGCTGTTCTCTGCCGGCCACTTGCCATCCTGAACGTCCGATATCTCCGCGCGAATTGCCAGCATCGCTTCGATAAAGCGGTCCAGCTCGGCCTTGGACTCACTTTCGGTCGGTTCCACCATCAGCGTACCCGGCACCGGGAACGACATGGTCGGTGCATGGAAGCCGTAGTCCATCAGGCGCTTCGCCACGTCCTCCTCGCTGATGCCCGTCAGCGCCTTCAACGGCCGCAGGTCGAGTATGCACTCATGCGCCACGCGCTGGTTACGCCCGCGGTAGAGCACCGGGAAGGCCCCAGCCAGCTGGCTGGCCAGGTAGTTGGCAGAGAGGATCGCCACCTCGCTGGCGTCAGCCAGTTGCGGGCCCATCATGGCAATGTACATCCAGCTGATCGGCAGAATGCTGGCGCTGCCCCAGGGCGCAGCGCTGACCGCACTGTTGTTCGGATCCAGGCCGGGGACCGGTACCACCGGGTGGCTGGCGACGAAGGGTTGCAGATGAGCGCGAACACCGATCGGCCCCATGCCCGGACCACCGCCGCCGTGGGGGATGCAGAAGGTCTTGTGCAGGTTCAGGTGCGACACATCGGCCCCAATGTCGGCAGGGCGCGCCAACCCCACCTGGGCATTGAGGTTGGCGCCGTCCATGTACACCTGGCCGCCGTGCTGGTGCACCACGTCACAGATTTCGCGAATGCCCTCTTCGTACACGCCGTGGGTGGAGGGGTAGGTGATCATCAGGCACGACAGGCGCTCACCGGCTGCACCGGCCTTGGCCTTGAGGTCTGCCAGGTCGACGTTGCCGCCCTGATCGCAATCGACAATCACCACCTCCATGCCGGCCATCTGTGCCGACGCCGGGTTGGTGCCGTGTGCCGATGACGGGATCAGGCACAAGGTACGCTGCGGTTGCTGGCGGCTGCGGTGGTAGCGGGTTATCGCCATCAGGCCAGCGTACTCACCCTGGGCCCCAGAGTTGGGCTGCATGCAGATGGCATCGAAGCCGGTAATGGTGCACAGCCAGCTTTCCAGCTCGTCGATCATCGCCTTGTACCCGACGGCCTGCCCCGCCGGGGCGAACGGGTGCAACTGAGCGAAAGCAGGCCAGGTGATCGGGATCATCTCGCTGGTAGCATTGAGCTTCATGGTGCAGGAGCCCAGCGGGATCATCGACTGGTTCAGCGCCAGGTCCTTGTTCTCCAGCTGCTTGAGGTAGCGCAGCATCTCGGTTTCGCTGTGGTGCAGGTTGAACACCGGGTGGACAAGGAACGGCGAATGCCGCACCAGGCTGGGCGGAATGCCTTCGGCCAGGGCCGACTGGTCAAGCGCGGCGATGTCCAGCCCGTGGTCCACCCCCACGAAAATGTCCAACAGGCGCAGCACTGTCTGCTCGTTGCAGGTTTCATCCAGGCTCACGCCCAGGTGGCCGCGGCCCAGTATGCGCAGGTTGATCTGTGCGGCTTCAGCGCTCTCGATGATGGCGGCCTGTGCGCCACCCACGTCGAGGGTAAGGGTGTCGAAGAAGTGCTGGTTGAGGCGCTTGATGCCTTTGGCCGCAAGGCCGGCCGCCAGTATCCCCGTCAGCCGGTGCACGCGCTGGGCAATGCGCTGCAGGCCTTGCGGGCCGTGGTAGACCGCGTAGAAGCCGGCGATGTTGGCCAGCAGCACCTGCGCCGTGCAGATGTTGGAGTTGGCCTTTTCACGGCGGATATGCTGCTCGCGGGTTTGCAGGGCCATGCGCAACGCGGTGTTGCCACGGGCATCACGCGACACGCCGATGATGCGCCCGGGCATGGCCCGCTTGTAGTCGTCGCGGCAGGCGAAATACGCCGCATGTGGCCCGCCGTAACCCATCGGTACACCAAAGCGCTGGCTAGAACCCAACACCACATCGGCGCCCAGCTCGCCGGGCGGCATGAGCAGTACGAGGCTGAGCAGGTCGGCAGCCACGCAGGCCAGGGCGTGCTGGCCATGCAAGTGCTCGATCAGAGGGCGCAGGTCGCGCACCTCGCCGTGGGTATCGGGGTACTGCAGCAATGCGCCGAATACCGCATGCGTGTTCAGGTTATCCACAGAATCGATGATCAGTTCGAAGCCGAAGCCTTCGGCGCGGGTCTTGAGCACTGACAGGGTCTGCGGGTGGCAGTGCTCATCGGCGAAGAATGCGTTGCTCTTGCTGCGCGCTACCCGCTTGGCCAGGGCCATGGCCTCGGCGGCGGCAGTCGCCTCGTCCAGCAGCGAGGCGTTGGCCAGGGCCAGCCCGGTCAGGTCGATGACCATCTGCTGGTAGTTCAGCAGCGCCTCCAGCCGGCCCTGGGCTATTTCGGGCTGGTAAGGCGTGTAGGCGGTGTACCAGCCGGGATTTTCCAGCACGTTGCGCAGGATCACCGTGGGGGTGATGGTGCCGTGGTAGCCCATGCCGATCAGGCTGGTCCATACCTGGTTTTGCGCGGCGTAACCCGCGAGTTTGGCCAAGGCCGCTTGCTCGTCGAGTGCCGGTGGCAGGTCGAGGGGGCGCTTCAGGCGGATGCCTGGCGGAACGGTTTGCTCGATCAGCTCGGCGCGGCTCGCCACGCCCAGAGCGTTGAGCATGGCCTGCTGCTCGGCGGCATCCGGGCCCAGGTGGCGACGCAGGAACGGGTTGAGCTCTTGCAGTTGATGCAGGGACGGCGACTGGGACATGACCACGCTCTCTTCCTGGAACAGCTCTCATGGAGACTACAAGTCTAGGAAGGGATTGCCGGTTGTGCGGGGAAACTTGTTTGCAGGTCCGGCCTCTTCGCGGCTAAAGCCGCTCCTACAAGGGGTCGCGCAAGACGCAGGGCCATGCAATACCTGTAGGAGCGGCTTTAGCCGCGAAGCAGGCGACGCGGTCTTATTCGCCGATCGCAGCCTTGTAACCGGCAGCATCCAGCAGCTTGTCCAGCTCGGCACCGTTGCTTGGCTTGAGCTTGAAGATCCACGCCCCGTAAGGCTCTTCGTTGAGCAGCTCCGGGCTGTCAGCCAGCTCTTCGTTCACCGCGATCACTTCGCCACCCACCGGGGCGTAGATGTCCGAAGCGGCCTTGACCGACTCGACCACGCCGGCAGCGTCGCCCGCGGCGAACACCTTGCCGACTTCGGCAAGCTCGACGAACACCACGTCACCCAGGGCTTGCTGGGCGTGGTCGCTGATGCCCACGGTAACGCTGCCGTCGGCTTCCAGGCGGGCCCACTCATGGCTTTCGGCGAAACGCAGGTCGGCGGGGATATTGCTCATGTCTTGAATTCCTCGATTGGCTCAGCGGTACGCCCGCCGGTAAATAATGGTTCAGATCAGGATCTTGCCATGGCGCACGAAGGTCGGTTTGACCACCCGCACCGGGTACCACTTGCCGCGAATTTCCACCTCGGCCCGGTCACCGGTGGCCATGGGCACGCGCGCCAAGGCAATGGACTTGCTCAGCGTAGGCGAGAAACTACCACTGGTGATCTCCCCTTCGCCAATACCGGCGACACGCACGACCTGATGGGCGCGCAGCACGCCGCGCTCTTCCAGTACCAGGCCGACCAGTTTTTCCTGCACACCGTGCTCGATTTCCGCCAACAGGGCAGCGCGGCCAATGAAGTCACGCTCGGCAGGCTCCCAGGCAATGCTCCAGCCCAGGTTGGAGGTAAGCGGGGTGTGCTGCTCGTCAATGTCCTGGCCGTACAGGTTCATGCCGGCTTCCAGGCGCAGGGTATCGCGCGCGCCAAGGCCGCTGGGGGCAATGCCGGCACCCACCAGTTCGTTGAAGAAGCCCACGGCCTGGTCGCCAGGGAAGATGATCTCGAGGCCGTCTTCACCGGTATACCCGGTGCGGGCAATGAACCAGTCGCCTTCGGCAAAGCCTTCGAACGGGCGCAGTTCGCGGATCAGCGCGGCACGCGCGGCGCTTAGCAGGGGCGCAACCTTTTCTCGGGCACGCGGGCCCTGGATGGCAAGGATGGCCAGGTCGGGACGGACCTTGAAGTCCACGGCAAAACCGTCACGCTGCTGCTGCAGCCAGCCGAGCACCTTGGCGCGGGTAGCGGCGTTGGTGACCAGGCGATAGCCATCTTGCGTGCGGTATACGATCAGGTCGTCGATCACTCCGCCCTGCGCCTGCAACAGCGGGCTGTATAGCGCTTTGCCGGTGTCGTCGAGGCGGGCCACATCGTTGGCCAGCAGACGCTGCAACCAGGCAGTGGCATCGCGACCATCGACATCGATCACGGTCATGTGGGAAACATCGAACACCCCGCAATCGCTGCGCACCTGATGGTGCTCCTCGACCTGCGAGCCATAGTGCAGGGGCATGTCCCAGCCACCGAAATCGACCGTCTTGGCGCCTAGCGCCAGGTGCAGGTCGTACAAAAGCGTGCGCTGTCCCATGGGTTTCTCCTTCCGGGCGTGGCGAAGCGGCGGCGGTCGATGACGTTGCGCGTCAGCTCTTGTTGTTTGACACCCGCCGCGCGAATGCCGCGCATTGTAGCCGCAAGCCCGCGCTCTGGCACCCTCAGTGACTGTGGCCGGGTCGACGGGCCGAACGGCGGATCAGGCCGATGACCGGCAACAGGCCCACCAGCACCAGCGTCAGGGCGGGCAATGACGCTCGCGCCCATTCGCCTTCACTGGTCATCTCGAAAACCCGCACCGCGAGCGTGTCCCAACCGAACGGCCGCATCAGCAAGGTGGCCGGCATTTCCTTGAGTACGTCGACAAACACCAACAAGGCCGCGCTGAGGGCGCCCGGCAGCAACAGCGGCAGGTAAACCTTGAGGAACAACCTGGCACCGCCGACACCCAGGCTGCGTGAAGCCTCGGGCAAAGAAGGCCGAATGCGCTCCAGGCTGCTTTCCAGTGGCCCGTAAGCCACGGCGATAAAGCGCACCAGGTAAGCCAGCAGCAAGGCCGACAGGCTGCCCAGCAGCAACGGTTTGCCGGCCCCGCCCAACCAGCCGGACAGCGGGATGACCAACTGGTTGTCCAGGTAGCTGAAGGCCAGCATGATCGACACCGCCAACACCGAACCGGGCAAGGCATAGCCCAGGTTGGCCAGGCCAACCCCGGCGCGTATGCCGGCGCTCGGCGCCTGGCGTCGGGCGAAGGCCAGCAGCAATGCCGCGCTCACGGTGAGCAGCGCGGCCATGGCGCCCAGGTACAAGGTGTGCGACACCAGGCCGACATAGCGCTCGTCCAGGTCATGCCGCCCGCGCTGCCAGAACCACACCAGCAGTTGCAGCAGCGGGATGACGAAGGCGCAGGCGAACACCAGCAGGCACCAGCCGCTGGCCAGCAACGCCTTCAGCCCGCGCAAGCGGTACAGCGCCTGCCCGCGTGGCCGCTCGTTGCCACTGCGGCTGGCGCCGCGGGCACGGCGCTCGCCGTACAGCACCAGCATCACCGCCAGCAGCAACAGGCTGGCCAGCTGGGCTGCGCTGGACAGGCTGAAAAACCCGTACCAGGTCTTGTAGATGGCTGTGGTGAAGGTGTCGAAATTGAACACCGCCACCGCGCCGAAATCGGCCAGGGTTTCCATCAGCGCCAGGGCGACACCGGCGCCGATCGCCGGCCGCGCCATGGGCAGCGCCACCCGCCAGAAGGCCTGCAAGGGTGATAACCCAAGTACCCGCGCAGCCTCCATCAAGCCTTTGCCCTGGGCCAGGAACGCCGTGCGCGCCAGCAGGTAGACATAGGGGTAGAACACCAGCACCAGCACGATGATGACCCCGCCGGTAGAGCGCACCCGGGGCAGGCGCATGGGGCCGAATAGCTCACGCAGTGCGGTCTGCACCGGGCCCGCGAAGTCCAGCAGGCCGACGAACACGAAAGCCAGCACATAGGCGGGTATGGCGAACGGCAACATCAGCGCCCAGTCCAGCCAACGCCGGCCGGGGAACTCACAGAGGCTGGTGAGCCAGGCCAGGCTGACGCCCAGCACGGTAACGCCGATGCCCACACCCACCACCAGCGCCAGGGTATTGCCCAGCAGGCGAGTCATCTGGGTATCGAGCAGGTGCGACCAGATCTGCACGTCTAGGGATTGCCACGACAGCAGCAGCACGCTGAGGGGCAGGAGTACCAGGGCAGCGATCAGCGATACCGGCAAGTACCAGCGGCGTTGGGGGGTGTGGGACAAGGTGAATGTCTCTATGGCTGGTTTGCGACCGCTTTGCGGTCGTTCGCGGGCTCGCCCGCTCCCAC
>NZ_JBICMS010000081.1:0-9654 GCF_043106615.1 Pseudomonas sp. CJQ_9
GGGATAGGGTCCGCCTTGAGGCTTGCTGCGCGGCAGAAGTCGAGCGCCGCCCGCGCGGCGCTTCGCGGGGCAAGCCCGCTCCCACTGCCTGTTTCGGGCCTGTCTCTTCTGTGAGGTCATCGCTGGCCGCCTTGTTTGTACGACTTAGTATCAAGTCATACGCCAAGGGGTGCTCGATCTCATCCGCGCTGCATATCTTGTGGCCGGCACAGACCTGATGCGATCCCTACGGGCTTGTCCCGCGAAGAGGCTTGAACTGATCTGCATTGCGATGCAACTCGTTTCTGCCCAGCTACATCGAGGCATTGATGAACGCTTCATCCAAAGATCCCGCCCGATACCGAGTCAGGAATTGGTCTGAGCTATGGAACGCTTCGAGTTGACGATGGGCAAGCATGTAAAAGCGATCGCAATGGGCCGTGATTTCCTGCGTATAGTGGGATGAAACCAAAACACTGGCCCCGTCGTTGCACGCGTGTTTGATCCCAAGCCAGATAAAGTGTCGGAATTCCGGATCCACTCCAGCCGTGGGTTCGTCAAGTATGATCAGATCGCTGCCCATGAGTAGCAGTGTCAAGGTGAAAAAGCTCCGAATTTCGCCATAGCTGCAAGTAGAGGATTTTTTCTTGGAAATATCCGAATACCTTTTAGAAAGCGCAGGCGACCACGCACCAAGCCGAGACAGTGCTTCAGAAAGGCAAAGCTTCGACGGGGCATTCAAATGGGTGATTAGATCGTAAACTTCAATCATCCGCAACTGGGGTGGCGGCGTCAGAATTTGCGTCAGATAAGCCAGATGTTGGGCGCGGTTGATGATTTCTCCACGGCCAGGTTTTCTAATTTTACAAATCAGGTCGAAGAGTGTCGTTTTTCCAGCGCCATTGCTCCCTAATAGACCCACTACTTCACCTGGTGAGATATGTAGGTTGAGATTGTGCAGCAAGGCTTTTTCTTTGTGCGAGAAAGTCAGATCATTAATGGTTAGTATGCTCATTTAATAACGACTCCAGATAGGCTGGACTCTAAAGTGATTCGCTGTTAAATAAAGGCCAAGCAGGGGAAGGAACAATGCCACTGGGAAAACTGACAGTAATGGAAGTTCGCCGCGAAAAACTCGGGTGCTCAAGTACAGAGGGTTGATGAGAGCGTTCAGTTGATCATGCTCTTTACCTGTGACGGCGCCCAGATAGCTGGACATCAGCATGAGAAATGACAGCAATGAGAAAAGTGTACTAGCTGTTCCAAATTTGATAGGCAGGGCGGCCATGACCAAACCCACACAGGAAAAGCCCAGGTAGCTGGTAAAAAAGCAGGCAATTGTGTATAGGTATTCTTGGACTGAATAATCTCCATGTATAGGTTTGGTGATCAGGTAGAATAAAGATGCATATGTGACGCTTAGAATCGAGTAGCTGATCATGTGAGACATCAGAAAAAGGCGAATGGAGTCCTTTTGGTAGATGAACGAACGGATAAAGCCGCTTTCCCGTCTGCCGATAAGGTAAAAGCTGAATCCAAAAAAAGCGACGTTCGCTGAAATGTAAGCGTAAAACCAACCGGCGTAGGATAAATAGGGTTGAGCGGTCTTGTCTGGATTCAGATCGCTTGGGCTCATGATAAAAAACAGCATGCAGGGTGCGAAGGCTGTCCACAACAGACTGGAAGGCTCTCTGAGATGCTCCTTTATCAAAATTTTTGAGATGTTATAGAGCTTTATCGTTCTTGGGAGGGGGCGTAGACTGCTGCTGGTCATGGAAAAGGTACCATTCTGTTAAGTTGTTGTGGAATGATCTGCTTTTGAAATTGATTCGAATAGGTGTTTTGGATGTTGAGGTGTGAGGCGTTGTTCATGTGAAGAAACAAGTGGGGGGAGATATACTTGCAGTAGTGTAAGTTCCTCTTGGGTGAGTGTGTGGAGGAAAGATATAGGTAGCCATCAAGCTTTAATTGTCTCAGGCGTGCTATTAGTGCTGCACTGGTGAGCGGGAGAGGGTTGGTAGCGTTGTTTTGAGTTGGGCTGCTTTCGATGCAGGTGGTGACGTTGGTATAAGTTTCATAAAGGTTGTTCGTTAAGAAATTTTTTAGGTAGGGGTCCTCAATGTCGCTAAGTGTTTTATTTCTCAAGTAAAAGGAGTGCATGAATCGGAAGGTTTGCCACAGTTCAATCACTGATTTTTCCAGTGCGCTACTTAGGTTGTCGGAGTAGGCCATGCCCGCACAGTATCTGACATACTGGTGTTTTCCGCCCCGGTTGCCATAGCAAAGCAGGACGCAGCAGCCAGGAAAACGTTCATCTGTAAGGTTTAAAATGCAGAGATCTCCTGTTTTTCCCATTTCTTTGAAAAGCGAAAGACTGGGTCGGTTCCAAAGCGCTGAACAAGCGTCTCTGTACTTGATTTTGGCTGTGCAAGTTTTAGTTAGCCAAAATCTGAGTAAAAACTGTCGCTCCATAGCTTCTTTGAGCGCGCCGAGCACTGCTTTATCAACAGTCACGTGCACGCTACACCCACAGGTGTCCCGCATGGGGTAGAACTCGTTGTCAATTGGGCTTCTGGAGGGGGTGATGGAAATTAGTGCTGTTGGAATTGCACATTTAGTTAAATCAGTGATCCTGTAGACATTCGTGCGCTCGAAATTGTGTGAGTGAAGGGTTTTCTTTCTATCAATCGTTGTTGTTTGCGAAAAAGCATTGGCAAGCGCTTCGAATTCATCATGTGTCAGCCCTGCGCCCAGCTTGTTCCTGCCGTGTATCGGTACATCCAAGTAGAAGTGCTTTCGCTCAAAATGCTCACCTATAGCGCTGGAGGTTACTGAGGATGACCACCCACTACTTGATCCATAAGTTTGCCAGCGGCTGCCACATTCCACGCTATGTGGAAAATGAGACACTGCGCTCGGTCGATGAAATTCAAAGTCGGCAAATTCAAGTGTATGTATTTCGTTGAATATATTCATGCGTTAGCCCACAAATTGAACACATAGGGGGGTGAAAAGCGCAGGGTTAAGTTTTAGGCATTTGGTTATCTCGTAATCAGTGAAGCCTGACCATGGCCTGCTCTGCAAGTTCAGCTCTTTGCAGCGTAAATCTATTAACATATACATGGAGCCTGCTTCCATGAGTGCTAAGCGATAGCCTCTATAGCGATATTTGAATAATGCTTTCGGAAGATAGGCTATGTAAAGCAAAGCTAGGGCCGGGCGTCCAATATTGGATACTTTAGGTATAATTGCTTGCGTAAGCTTGGTGGCGTCAATTTGAGGGCTGTTGGTTTCAAATGTTTTCGAGGAGGGTAAAAGGTGTAGAACGTTGCTCTCAGATGGCCAACGACTAATTCTATTATCTAGATTTACAAAAAATACTTCGATTGGGTAGATCGCGCCACCGCTCGGATAGCCTCTTTTGTAGGAATGTCCTTCTTGTGTCAATAGAGGAGCTGTTAAAGATTGAATCGTTTCAAAATCCAGTGGTCGTTCTACAAACCAGTCACATGACTCATTTCTTTTTAAGTAATGCTCTGGTTTGAGTGGCGACAATGTGAAGTATTGGTCTGGGGCTTCTTTCTCTAAAATGTTTAAGGGTAATTCGTTGCCAGTCAGCGCCTCGAGTTCTTTTGATGGAATGTGATGTAAAGTGCTAGCGTGTTGGCATATGGTGTGGATTGTGTAATTCCCTTTGGCGTGGAACGCTAGCGTTTCGTCCAGTACTTCTGAGGATACGAATTTTAGATAATAGTCATGAGGAAGGGTCATAACATTTCTCCACTACACTGGCAGAGAGACCAATGGATGCTGCAGTCCTCTGTAAATGAGCCGTCAGTCAGATTCAATGTTCTAGAGCGCAAAATTTGATCCTGAGTTACTTTCGATTTTTGAAAGTGCGTGAGTTTGTTAGTGAAAGAGGCGATGGTCCCCAGAATGATTGTGCTCTGCCACTCATCAAGGGTGGTCTTTGGAAGATCAATATTATTTGACTGGCAGAAGCTCCATATTCTGCTCCAGTGATGCTGGCTTGCTCGTACGCTTTCATAGTGTGCTATACGGTCCAGGGTACAAAAAGCACAGGGGTTTCCGATCGAGGGTATATGTGTTTCTGTTAAATGGAAAAAGTGGTTGCTTATAAAGCCTACGCTGATCCCACAATCTGGATTGTTTTTTAATAAATTGGTGTAATTTGTTCTTAGTTCATCTGGTTTTAATTTTGAGCATGCAAGAACAAATAGCGTTGGGTTCGGGTGTTTATTGGTATTGAGTTGCGGTGTTTTTATGATTTTGATTTTGTTGTTTGGTCTTTGTTCTATGTGTTCTTTTAATGTGTCTGGGATTTCCCAGTCAATGCATACGGTAACATTTTTGAAATGAGGTGGTTGACGGGGTTCTCCGATTATTGATATGGCTTTCAAGAAGCTGATAGCCTTTTGGGGCTGAAGTGATTCGCTTTCGAGGATCTTGGTAAGTTCATGCTGTGTTATTTCTGTTGACTGTCTTTCAATCATGTGGTGAAGAGTATTTACGAGTTTGGGGTCGTCTATTCTTGTAAATCCTTTTGATGAGAAAACTGTAGGTTGTGCATCAAAGTTTAGGATTTCGTAATTGTATATTCTCAAAGTTTTCATTTTGTCCCCTTCGATTGAGACGGGCACCGACGATAGTTAACGCAGGTGCCCGTGTATATTTGTGAGTCAGTCCTCCTGCGCTATTTGAGTGATGGCGTTGCCAGCGCACCGCCGGAGCCGCCGCTTCCGCCGCTGCATCCACCCCCGCCGCCACAGCCGCCGCTACCGCCACATCCACCTGCCCCTCCTGATCCGCCAAAAAATTCGGCTTCCATATCGCAGTTGTTGTCGAAGGTCAGATCCATCAAATTGATGCCAAATTGAGTGTCCATTGAAGTCTCCTTGGTTGCCCCGTGGTCCGGGGTCCTGTGGGTTTAGTTTGATATTTCATATGCGTCAAATTTGACGAAGATGATTGGCCACTAAGGATCGTATTTCATGTTTGAGTTCTGGTTGGTGTTGTAGGATTTTTCTGAAATGTATTTCTGACGGAAAACCAAGGACTGATTGCAAGTGTGAGAAATTTCCTATTGTGATGCAGGGGTAGCCCGTATCTCTAGTAGGAATGATATGTGTTTGAGTTGGGGATGTTCTGTTTGAGATGAATGGCGTTTATTGCTTGAGATGCAAAATTCAGTGTTTCAAAATGTAAAATTTAATTATTATTTCCGAAATACACGACCTAGTTACTTGCGGATGGCCCTGCCGGCGATCACCATCGGCGGCCAGGCCTACCAGGCACCGCGCAATGAGCTGGAAGACGTGCTGGCGGGTATCTGGGCCGAGGTGCTCAAGGCTGAGCGGGTCGGGGTGCACGACAACTTCTTCGAGCTGGGCGGGCACTCGTTGCTGGCCACGCAGATAGCCTCGCGGGTGCAGAAGCAGTTGCAGTTGAACGTGCCGCTGAGGGCGATGTTCGAGTGCAGCACCGTGGCGGAGCTGGCCGAGTATGTGCAGGGGCTGCAGGGCAGTGCACTGGATGACGACAAGGTCGATCGGCTAAGTGACCTGATGGCGGAGCTGGAGGGGTTGTAAACCGCAGGCTATGCCCCTACCGCCAATGTCTGGCGGCGGGGGCGCGCCATGCAAACTAGATGACTGGATTTACATCGCAGCGTTGATAAAAGCTTCATCATAGGACTTTGCGCTGTAGCGGGTCAGAAACGCTTCACCATTCCCGAACGACTCGATGCGCTGGTGTGCAAGCATGTAGAACCGGTGGCAGTTCGTTACGATTTCTTCGGTGTGGTGAGACGATACCAGCGACGCGGCCTGTGGAAGCGAGCTTGTCGAGGCGTCGAACCGCCGCGAACACCGGCAAAGTCAGTGGCATCCATCGCGTCGCCTGTTTCGCGGGCACGCCCGCTCCCACAGATATAGCGCCGCTCTCAAGGCTTATGCAGTACCTGTAGGAGCGGGTTCGGCCGCGAACGGGCCAGTACTGGCAACCAATATCTCAGCGCTTGCCAAGAATCTTCCCAAGCATCTCCGGCCGTGGTGCGCCTTGCTGGCTCTGCAGCTGACCCTGGTCATCCTGGTAGAAAATCGCTGGGGTGGCCTGCAACCCCATCTCTTCCATCAACGCCATGTTTGCCGCCAACTTTTGCTGAACCGCCGGCGGCACCTGCTTCAGCGCTGTCAGGGTGCTGGCCTTGCCGGCCTTCTCATGCGCGTGCAAAGCCTTGGCCGGGTCTTGTGCCGCCAGCAGGGCGGCCGACTTGCCTGGGCTGTCTTCGCGGATGATGCCGACCATTATGTGGCGCAACTGCACCTTGCCCGACTCGACCCAAGGTCGTGCCTGTTCCCAGAACATGTTGCAGTACGGGCAGTTGGGGTCGCTGAACAGGTACACCTTGCGCGGTGCATCGTCCCTGCCATCGGCGATCCAGGCGGTTTTCTCCATCTTCGCCCAGATTTCCTTGCTCATCGGCGCATACACCAGCTTTTCCAGCGGCTCTGCGCTCAGGTCCTTGCCCTGTTCGTCGAACAGGTTGCCGACCAGTACGTGCTTGCCGTCGGGCGTCAGGTACAGGGCCAGGGCGTTGTTCTGGTACTCGGCGGCGTAACCGCGCAGGCCGTTGGGGGCGTCGAAGCTGCCCTTGATCACCGCACCCTTGGCTTGCAGTTGCTGAACCGCCTTGGGCAGCTCTTCAGCCTGCAAGGCGGGGGCGGCCAGCAGGGCCAGGGACAGGGGCAGCAGTGCAGTCAATCGCATTTCAGTTTCCTTGTGCGGCAGGGGCGGGCGCTGCGGCCCGCTCGAAAGGTTCCAGGGCATGGCGCAGGCTGGCCCGGGACAACTCGCCCAGGTGGCTACCGACCAGCCGCCCCTGGGCGTCATAGAACAGCGTGGTGGGCAGGGCCATCGAACCGACGCGTTGGGCCAGCAGGCCGGTGCCGTCGAACAGCACGTGGGTCAGGCTCAGGCCGGTGGTGGCGAGGAAGGTGCTGACGTTTTCCGGGGTCTCGCCCTGGTTGACGAACAGGAAGGTCACGTTCGGGTATTCGCTCTGCGCCTGCTGCAGCACCGGCATTTCGCGCCGGCAGGGTGGGCACCAGGTGGCCCAGAGGTTGATCACCAGCGGTGTACCGCGGTAGCTGTGCAGCGCCACGGGCTGGCCGCCGGCATTGCGCAAGTTCAGTTCGGGGAGTTCGGTGCCCTTGCTGTACAAGTGCCCGCCAAAGCTGGCCAGGCCCCAGAACAGCGCGCCGCTGAACAGCGCCCAGCCCAGCGGGCGGCGCAGGCCTGGGTGGCGCCAGCCCTGCCACAGGGCACCGCCCACGATACCCGCCAGGCCCGACCAGAACAGAAAGCCGCCATCACGGATGTCGATGATTTGCAGCGGATCGTCCCGGTACATCGGCCAGTACGCCAGCACGAACCCCGCCCGCGCGCTGAGCAAGCCAAGCAGAAACAGGTTGAACAGCGCCGACTCCGGGCTTTCACCGCCGCGCCGTGCGACCCACCAGCCGACCACGCTGGCGATCACCAGCGCGGTGAGCATGAGCAGGTGGTTCAGGGCCATGGTCAGCGGCCCCAGGGTCACGGTGAGCATCAGCCTTGGCTCCTGGTCTGGGCCCAGTGTTGCTGGAACGCGGCGGCGTCCACTTCACCGGTGATGCGCCGCGCGCGGCGCTCTTCGCCTTCTGGGCCGATCCAGATGATGCTGGGCGGGCCGGGTACCTGGTAGCGTTGTAGCAGCGCTTTGCTGGCGGGGCTGTTGGCGGTCACGTCCAGCCGCAGCAGGTGCACGCCGGCCAGCCCGGCCTGCACGTCGCTGCGGCTGAACACTTGTTTTTCCATCACTTTGCACGACACGCACCAGTCGGCGTAGTAGTCGAGCATGACCCATTGCCCGCGAGACTTGGCGGCATCGAGTTCGCGTTGCAGGTCTTCTGGGCGGCTGACCGTGACGAAGCTATCCTCGGCGTGCGCAGCAGTGGCTGGCGCGGCTGCCCCCCCGGCGAATGGGCGCAGGGGTTGCCAGAGGTCGTCGCCGCCGGCTGCCGCGCCAACCAACAGCAAGCCCCCCCACAGCGCCCCCAGCAGCGGCACTGCGCGCAGTGCCGGCAGCCGCTGCAGGGCCGGCCAGGCTGCCCAGGCCAGGGCGACCAGCCAGGCTCCGGCGAGGGCCAGCAGCAGGCTGGCCGGCAGCAGGCTGCGCACGGTGTACAGCGCCATGGCCAGGAACACGAAGCCGAATACCGCCTTTACCCGGTCCATCCAGGCGCCCGGGCGTGGCAGGTAGCGGTTGCCCAGGGTGACCAGCAACAGCAGCGGCACGCCCATGCCCAGGCCAAGGGCAAACAGCACCAGCGCGCCTTGCAGCACATCGCCGCTTTGCGCGATGTACAGCAGCGCCCCGGCCAAAGGCGCGGTCATGCAGGGGCCCAGCAGCAACCCGGACAACGCGCCCAGCAAGGCCGCACCATACAGGTTGCCGCCGCGGGTACCTTGCCCGGCCCGGTCGAGACGATCTCGCAGGGCGGCCGGCAACTGCAGTTCGAAGGCGCCGAACATCGGCAGGGCAAGGATGATGAACAGCCCCGCCAGGCTGCCCAGCAGCCAGGGTTGTTGCAGCCAGGCTTGCAGGCTGGCGCCTAGCAGCGCGGCGACCACGCCCAGGGCGGCGTAGACCAGGGCCATGCTCAGTACGTAGACCCCGGCCAGCAGCCAACCGCGGCGGGCGCTGGCACCGTTGCCCAACACCAGCCCGGCGAGAATCGGCAGCATCGGCAGCGAGCAGGGGGTAAAGGCCAGCAACAGGCCCAGGCCGAAGAAGGCCAGCAGGCTCCATGCCAGGCGCCCCTGTTGCAGGCCGCTGGCCAAGGCCTGGTCGCTGGCTTGTTCGGCGGCCGGCGCTACGCTGCCGCCCAGGTCGATGCTGGTGGTTTGTGGCGGGTAGCACAGGCCGGCGTCGGCGCAGCCCTGCCAGCCCAGGCGCAACTGGCCCTGGGCGTTGGCCGGCAGCAGCAGTTCAAGCTGGTCACGGTACACCGCGCTGTCGCCGAAGAACTCGTCGTGGTGGTTGAGTGCCGGCGGCAATTGCGGCTGTTGATAGCTCGGCAGGCCATCGAATTTGAGGCGCTTCTGATACAGGTAGTAGCCCGGCTTGATCTGGAAGTACAGGCGCATCTGGCCGTCGGCCTGGCGGTCGTGGGTCAGTACGAAGGCCTGCTCGACCGGCAGGAAATCGGGTTTGACGTCGAACGGGTTGGCTTGCAGGGGGCCAGCCAGTAGCAGTGTCAGGAAGAGCAGGAGAACGCGCATGTCTTCGCCTTGGCAGATCGGGGAATGGGGCCATGCTGGCTGGGGTTGATTAAATGAAGGTTAACGGCGGTTTTGAAGGGGGGGAGGGTTTTTCGGTGCTTGACGGGGGATTTGCAGCGCCTGTGAGACCGAGCGCCGCCCGCTCGGCGCTTCGCGGGTAAACCCGCTCCTACGCTTGTTTCGGGCCAGTATTGCCTGTGACAGGCGCGCGCGACCGCCTTGTTCGTACGGCGCGATATCGTGGTGGGCGCCAAGGCGTTCGCGCGCAAATCCCACAGGCATAACTGGTCCGAAAACAAACGGAGCAACTGTCTTTCTCAAAATTTGAAAAGC
>NZ_JBICMS010000082.1:0-74485 GCF_043106615.1 Pseudomonas sp. CJQ_9
GGGCATGCCCGCTCCTACAGGGACCGCTCCGGGCCTGGGGCAGGTTTACTGCTGGTCGTTGTGAGAGCGGGCGCGCCCGCGAAGCAGGCAACTCGGTGGCTGGCACCGGCTGCGCCGGTGTTCGCGGGCATGCCCGCTCCTACAGGGACCGCGCCGGGCCTGGGGCAGGTTTACTGCTGGTCGTTGTAGTGGAACTTGGGCATTTCCCAATGGAAACGAATCGCCAGCAAGCGCACCAGAAACCCGCCAAAGAGGGTCAGCAGCATCGCCTGCTCCGCCGGCACCTTGAAATACACGCAGCCCAGGTAGAACCACGCCGCGGCGAACGACACGCTGGCGTACAGCTCGCGGCGGAACACCAGTGGGATGTCGTTGCAGAAAATATCGCGCAAGATCCCGCCGAACACACCGGTAATCACTCCGCTGATCGAGGCCACCAGCATGCCCTGCCCCATTTCCAGCGCCGTCATGCAGCCAATCAGGGTAAACGCCACCAGCCCCAGTGCGTCGAGCACCAGGAACAGCGAGCGCAGGCGGCGCATCATCGGCGCGATGAAAATGGTCAACAGGGCAGCAAAGCTGGTCAACACCAAGTACTCGGGGTGTTTCACCCAGGTCAGCGGGTAGTGCCCGAGCAACACATCGCGCACCGACCCGCCACCCAGGGCGGTAACACAGGCGATCAGCACCACGCCGAACCAGTCCATGCCGCGACGCCCGGCAGACAACGCACCGGTCATGGCTTCGGCAGTGATGGCAATGAGGTAGAGCATCAGCAACATGGTGCGGGTCCGTGCGGGAAAGGCGCGCAGTCTAACCAGTTGCCCAAGGCACCAAAAGGGGGCGCAGCCAGAATATCTGCGCCGTAACGGTTCACACCTTGATGAAATGCTCCCGGTAGTGGCGCAGCTCGGCAATCGATTCGCGAATGTCGTCCAGCGCCAGGTGCGTATTGCCTTTCTTGAAGCTGTCACGCACGTCCGGCGCCCAGCGCGCTGCCAGTTCTTTCAGGGTCGAGACATCCAGGTTGCGGTAGTGGAAGTAGTTTTCCAGGTTGCGCATGTGCCGGTAGAGGAAGCGACGGTCCTGGCAGATGCTGTTGCCGCAGATCGGCGATTTGCCTTTGGGCACCCACTGCTCGAGGAAAGCAATGGTCTGGGCCTCGGCCTCGGCCATGCCGACCTTGCTGTCGCGCACACGCTGGGTCAGACCAGACGCTCCATGGGTGCGGGTGTTCCACTCGTCCATGCGGGCCAGTACTTCATCGCTGTGGTGGATGGCGATCACCGGGCCTTCGGCCAGGGTGTTCAGCTCGCTGTCGGTGACAATGGTGGCCATTTCGATGATGACGTCGCTGTCCGGATCGAGGCCGGTCATTTCCAGGTCGATCCAGATCAGGTTCTGTGGGTTTTGCATGCAGAAGCTCCTCATATAGCCCGTCATATTAGCCTAGTGGCCCAGCCACGCCCATTCACCGCATGCCGGTCACACAAGCACAATGGTGCACCGCCTGGCGTGCTAAACTGCCTGCCGTTTTCAATGCCCTGACCCGGGCCCTTCTCACGGAATGTTCATGGCCAAACGCCAGCTCAATCGCCGCCAGAACTGGCGCATCGAAAAAATCCAGGGCGAGCGAGCTGCTCGCGCGGCCAAACGCGAGCAGCATGTGCTGCAGGAACTGGAAGGTGGCGACCTGGGGCCGGAACAACTGGGCCTGGTGATTGCCCACTTTGGCGTGCAGGTCGAGGTAGAGGCCCAAGATGGCGACGTTGCAGGCCAGGTGTTCCGCTGCCACTTGCGCGCCAACCTGCCAGCACTGGTCACTGGCGACCGCGTGGTATGGCGTGCAGGCAACCAGGGCATAGGCGTGATCGTGGCGCAGATGCCACGCAGCACCGAACTTTGCCGGCCGAACAACCATGGCCAGTTGAAACCGGTCGCCGCCAACGTCGACCTCATCGTGATCGTGTTTGCCCCGGCCCCGGAACCGCACCCGAACCTGATCGACCGTTACCTGGTCGCTGCCGAGCATGCAGGCCTGCGCCCGCTGCTGCTGTTGAACAAGGCCGACCTGATCAACGCCGAGAACGGCCCCGGCCTGCGGGCGCTGCTCGAGGTCTACCGCGAGCTGGGCTACCCGCTGCTGGAGGTATCTGCCCACCACGGTGATGGCATGCAACGCCTGCAGCAGCAACTTGACGGGCACATCAGCGTGTTCGTCGGCCAGTCGGGTGTGGGCAAGTCTTCGCTGGTCAACAGCCTGCTGCCAGAGGCCGGCACCCGCGTCGGCGACCTGTCGGAATGGTCGGGCCAGGGTACCCACACCACCACCACCGCGCGGCTGTACCATTTCCCTAATGGCGGCGACCTTATCGACTCGCCGGGCATCCGCGAATTCGGCCTTGGCCACGTCAGCCGCAGCGATGTGGAGGATGGCTTCATCGAGTTCCGCGACCTGTTCGGCACCTGCCGCTTCCGCGATTGCAAACATGACCGCGAGCCCGGCTGCGCGTTGCTCAAGGCGCTGGACGATGGCCGGATCTCGCAGCAACGCATGAACAGCTACCGCTCGATCATCGCCAGCCTGACGGAAGACAGCTACTGACCGGGCGGTAAGCCTTTTTACGCTGCGAGGCCCGCCCGCACGGCCCTGCAAAGCGCCGTGCAAGGTTTCGCGGGGCCTACTGCTCCTTGCTCTCGTCCATCTTCAGCGTGCCATCCTCGAAGATGTTCAGCTTCTGGCGCAGTTCACGTGGTTGCATCGGCGCCTGACCGGCCCCGGCACCGGGCGCCGCGCCACTGGCCGGTGGGGCCGCAGGCGGGGCTGCCGGTGCTTGCGGTGCACCCTGCTCGCCCTGCTCACCCTCGATGTTGCGCTGGGCTTTCTTGGTCAGCACGATGATGTCGATGCGGCGGTTTACCGGGTTGAACGGGTTTTTGCGGTCGAACAGCGATGACGATGCATACCCCACCACCCGAGCCACCTGGCCGTCCGGGTACCCACCTGCTACCAATGCCCGGCGTGCGGCATTGGCGCGGTTGGCCGACAGCTCCCAGTTGCCGAACTCGCCAGTGCCGGCATACGGTTTGGCATCGGTGTGGCCGCTGATGCTGATCTTGTTGGGCACTGCCTTGATGGTGTCGGCCATGGCCAACAGAATATCTTCGAAGTACGGCTGCAGGCGCGCACTGCCGATATCGAACATCGGACGGTTCTCGGCGTCCATGATCTGGATACGCAGGCCATCCTGGGTGATCTCGAACAGGATCTGGTCTTTGAACTTCTGCAGTTGCGGGTTCTCTTCGACCTTGTTCTGCAGCTCCTGCAACAGCAATTCAAGGCGCTCGCGCTCGACCTGCTCGGCCATGGTCTCCACCTGGTCCTTGTCCAGCTGGGTGGGCGACGGCTGCGTGGGCTCGGTTTTCACTTCCGGGTTGATGGTTTTGTCCGGCGCCATTTCGGGGGAACCACCCAGGTCGATGACGTAGGGCGTACCACTTTCGGAGAACCCAATCGGGTCCTGGAAGTAACCGGCAATGGCGATCTTCTGCTCAGGCGTGGCCGTGGACAACAGCCACAGCACCAGGAAGAACGCCATCATCGCCGTGGCGAAGTCGGCAAAGGCGATTTTCCAGGCGCCGCCGTGGTGGCCGCCGCCAAAGCGCTTGACGCGCTTGACGATGATGGGCTGATTGTTCTCCATGAATCAGCGACCGCGAACCGCTTGTTCCAGCTCGGCGAAGCTTGGGCGGTGCTTGGGGTACAGCACCTTGCGCCCGAACTCGACCGCCAGCGACGGCGGCATGCCCGAAGCCGAGGCCACCAGCGATGCCTTGATCGACTCGTACAGGTTCAGCTCTTCCTTGGCGTCGTGCTCCAGGCACTTGGCCAGCGGGCCGAAGAAGCCGTAAGCCGCGAGAATACCGAAGAACGTACCGACCAGCGCCGCCCCCACGTGCATGCCGATGGCCGCCTGGTCCCCATCACCCAGCGAGGCCATGGTCACCACGATACCCAGCACCGCCGCTACGATACCGAAGCCGGGCATGCCATCGGCGATGCCGGTCACCGCATGGGACGGGTGCTCAAGCTCTTCCTTCATGCTCAGCAGCTCCATGTCGAACAGGCCCTCGAGCTCGTGCGGGGCCATGTTGCCGGTAGACATGATGCGCAGGTAGTCGCAGACGAACGCGGTCATGCGCTCATCGGCCAGTACCGTGGGGTACTTGGCGAAAATCGGGCTGGCGGCGGCGTCTTCGATGTCGGCCTCGATGGCCATCATGCCTTCGCGACGGCTCTTGTTGAGGATTTCGTACACCAGCCCCAGCACTTCAAGGTAAAACGCATGGCTGAAGCGCGAGCCGAACATCTTCATCGACTTCTTGATGACGTGCATGGTCATGTAGCCAGGGTTGGCCTGCAGGAATGCACCAAAGGCCGCACCGCCGATGATCAGTACTTCGAACGGCTGGATCAGCGCCGCGATCTTGCCGTGGGAAAGCACGTAGCCGCCGAGCACGCTCGCGAATACGACGATGATGCCGATAATTTTAGCCATAGGTTCAAAGCACTTGCTGTCGTGGTCAGGGGAAGAGACGAGAGCTGTAAAACTCTTCTTCTACTTATCGGCAGAACTGCGCCAGACTATAGCCACACAATGCGAAAAGCCAGTTCGGACTGATGTCAAAATGCCAATTGAAACCAAGGTGCCCGCTCAGGCTCCGCGAACGCTAGAGGCCTGGGTCAAGCTGCTCGAGAGTGTTCGCATCCCGGTGCCGAAGCACAGCTACGACCGGGTCATGGCGGCCATCCACGATAGCCGCCGCTCGCTGCGCGACATCGCCGAACTGATGCAAGATAGCCCGGCGCTGGTGTTGTCGGTGATGCGTGAAGCCAACCACGCCACCAACGCCAGCATGGCCGAACCGGCCGAAAGCCTTGAAGTGGCCCTCAACCGGCTCGGCCTGGAGCGCAGCGAGCTGTTGCTCAAGCGCCTGCCAGCAGTGCCTGTTGAAGAAATCCCACCGGTTCTGTGCCAGTTCCAGATGATCAGCCAGCACGCAGCGCAGCAGGCCAGCGGCCTGTTCGCCAGCCGCCTGGCGCGGCTGTGGCAGGAAATCCACTGGGGCAGCCTGCTGTTCCTGTCGCCCCTCTGGCCGCTGGCGCTGGCCTACCCGAAGCTGCTCGACACCTGGGAGCTGCGGGTGATCCACAAGGGTGAAGAGGCCGCTCATGTCGAGGAAGAACTGTTTGGCGTGCGCATAATGGCGCTGTGCCAGACCATGGCCGAATACTGGCGCCTGCCGCAGTGGGTGACCCAGGGTTACCGCCTGCTGCTGGAAGAGCGCGAGCAACTGGCCCAGGTGCTGAGCATCGCCCGCGACGAAGACCTGCTCAGCCAGCAACACCGCCTGGACGCAGAGCCCGGCCTGCGGCGCTGGTTCAACCAGCCGGCCAATACCGTATTGCTGGCCAACAACCTGGCCCTGGCGGCGCAGGTCGGCTGGGACAACCCGCACCTGTTGCGCTGGCAGCTGCTGACCGCCCTGTACCTGCAGACTTCGCTGGAAGACGTGCAGCAACAAGTTCACCAGCAGGCAGCCGCCAGCGCCCGTCGCCATGCCCGGCATGCACTGTTCCATCCAGCCGAGGCCCTGATATGGCCGTGGCACCAGCGCCGCCCGCACCCAGACATGCTGGCGGCGCCACCGCCCAGCAGTGAAGAGCTGGCGCGCTGGCGCACACTGTGCCAGCACCTGCTGGCGCAACCCAGCCCGTTCACCAATACCGTGCACCTGGCCACCCAGGCACAAGAGGCCCTGCTGGCCTGCGGCATGCAACGCATCATGCTGCTGAGCCTGGACAAGAGCACCGATACCCTGCGCGTGCAGCAGACCGCCGGCTTGCCCAAGGAGGCCGCGGGCCTGGCCCTGCAGGTGGCGCAGAACAAACTGCTGCAGAAACTGATGAGCCAGGCCGGGCAGCTGCGCATCACCCCGCAGAACCACAGCCAGTTCGCCGCCCTGCTGCCAGCACCGCTGCGCGCCCTGTTCCGCAGTGAGCATGTGCTGCTGCGCTCGCTGGCGGTGAACGATCAGGTGCTCATGCTGCTGGTGGCCGACCAGGCTTGCAGGCCCATGACCGATATCAGCGTGCAAGCCTTCGGCAAAACCGTGCAATGCATCGAGCGGGCACTGTCGCTGTTCGCCAACCGCAAAGCCTGAGCCTTGCGCTACAATCGCTCCTCTTTCCACTCTGGAGACCGTGGATGACCGACTTTTCCGGCCTGCCCCTGGTGATCGAAGCTGCAGACCTGCTGCCGCGCCTGGATTCACCGCAGTTGATCTTGGTCGACCTGAGCAGCGCCAACTGCTATGTCAGCGGGCATATCCCCGGCGCCCGCTTTGTCGAGGGCAAGCGCACCCAGCTTGGCCAGCCACCGGCCCCTGGTCTGCTGCCGCCCCTGGGCGAACTGGAAAAACTGTTCAGCGAACTCGGCCACCGCGATGATGCCGTCTACGTGGTGTATGACGATGAAGGCGGTGGTTGGGCGGGGCGTTTCATCTGGCTGCTCGACGTGATCGGCCATACGCGCTACCACTACCTCAATGGCGGTATCCAGGCCTGGCCAGCCGACAAGCTGTCCACCGAAGTGCCCGCAAGCGGCACCGCCCCGGTGCACCTGCACCTCGACACTGCACCTACAGCCACCCGCGAGTACCTGCAAAGCCGCCTGGGCGCCGATGACCTGGTGATCTGGGACGCACGCGCCCCACAGGAATTCAACGGCGAAAAAGTGTTGTCGGCCAAGGGCGGTCACATCCCTGGTGCGGTCAACTTCGAGTGGACCGCCGGCATGGACCTCAACGACCACCTGCGGATCCGCGAGGATATCGCCGAAGTGCTGCAAAGCCTGGGCATCACCTCCGACAAGGAGGTGGTTACCCATTGCCAGTCCCACCGCCGTTCCGGTTTCACCTATTTGGTGGCCAAGGCCCTCGGCTACCCACGCGTCAAGGCTTATGCCGGCTCGTGGAGCGAATGGGGCAACCACCCGGACACGCCTGTAGAAGTTTAAGGAACCTGCATGAAATCCCGTCTGTTCATCATCAGCCAGTACCTGCTGCCGCACCACCTGCTGTCGCGGCTGGCCGGCTGCGTCGCCGAGTGCCGCGTGCGCTGGTTCAAGAACGCCTTCACCGCCTGGTTCGCCAAGCGCTACCAGGTCGACATGAGCCAGGCGCTGGTCGAAGACCTGAGCGCCTACGAGCACTTCAACGCATTCTTCACCCGCGCCCTGAAGCCGGGCGCCCGCCCGCTGGATGAAACCCCGGGCGCCATCCTGTGCCCCGCCGACGGCGCCGTGAGCCAGCTTGGCCCGATCGAGCATGGCCGCATCTTCCAGGCCAAAGGCCACGGTTTCAGCGCGCAGGAGCTGCTGGGCGGTGACCCGGCGCTGGCCGCCCCGTTCATGGGCGGTGAGTTTGCCACCATCTACTTGTCGCCCAAGGACTACCACCGCGTGCACATGCCGCTGGCCGGCACCCTGCGCGAGATGGTCTACGTGCCGGGCCGCCTGTTCTCGGTGAACCAGACCACTGCTGAAAACGTGCCCGAGCTGTTCGCCCGCAACGAGCGGGTGGTCTGCCTGTTCGACACCGAACGCGGGCCGATGGCCGTGGTGCTGGTGGGTGCGATGATCGTTGCTTCGATCGAGACCGTGTGGGCTGGCCTGGTGACGCCGCCCAAGCGTGAGCTCAAGACCTTCCGATACGACGACGCCAGCCGTGCGCCGATCCACCTGGAGAAAGGTGCCGAGCTGGGGCGCTTCAAGCTGGGTTCGACGGCCATCGTGTTGTTCGGGCCGCAGCAGGTGAAGTGGGCCGAGAGCCTGGGTGCCGGGTCTGCCGTGCGCATGGGGCAGCAGCTGGCGGCGCCTGTGCAGGCTTGATGGCCTGATAAAAGCTGGGCCGCTTCGCGGCCCTTCGCGGGCATGCCCGCGAAGGGCTGCAAAGCAGCCCCAGATTTCCCGATCAGCCGCGCGCGTCGCGGTCGCGCAAGCCCAACAGGTACAACACGCCGTCCAGGCCCAGGGTAGAAATCGCCTGCTTGGCCGACTGGCGCACCAGCGGCTTGGCGCGAAATGCCACGCCCAGGCCGGCCAGCGCCAGCATTGGCAGGTCGTTGGCGCCATCGCCCACGGCAATGGTCTGTTCCAGTTGCAAGCCCTCATCGCTGGCCAGTTTCTGCAGCAGTTCGGCCTTGCGCTGGGCATCGACAATCGGCTCGACCGCCACACCAGTCACCTTGCCATCCACCACTTCCAGCTCGTTGGCGAACACATAGTCGATACCCAGGCGCGCCTGCACCTGGCGGGCAAAATAGGTAAACCCACCGGACAGAATGGCAGTCTTGTAACCCAGGCGCTTGAGCTCGGCGAACAGGTTTTCCGCGCCTTCGGTCAGGCGCAGCGAGGCGCCGATTTCGTCCAGCACGCCCACATCCAGGCCCTTGAGCAAGGCCATGCGCTCCTTGAAACTGGCGCGGAAGTCCAGTTCGCCACGCATGGCCCGTTCGGTGATGGCAGCCACCTGCTCGCCCACGCCAGCCGCCTTGGCCAGTTCGTCGATGACCTCGGCCTCGATCAGCGTCGAATCCATGTCGAATACCGCCAGGCGGCGGTTGCGGCGGAACAGGTCGTCTTTCTGGAAGGCAATGTCGACGCTCAGCGCCTGCGCCAGGGCGAAGAAATCGGCACGCAGGGCCTGGGCATCGCTCGGCACTCCACGCACGGATATCTCGACCGCCGCCTTGCCCTTGCCGGTGTCGGCGTCCAGCGCCACCCGGGCCGACAGCCGCTCGATGCGTTCGATCGTCAGGCCGTACTGGCTGATCACCGCACTGACCCGTTGCAGTTGCTCGGGGGTGATCTTGCGGCTGAGCAGGGTCACCACATGGCGCGCCTCACCGTGGCCGTCGGCCCAGTGCTGGTAGTCCGCCTCGGAAATCGGCGTATAACGGGCCTGCAGGTTCAGCTCGTGGGCCTTGGCTTGCACACCCTGCAGCAGGGCAGTTGCCACTTCGTTGTCAGGGATATCGACCAGGATGCCGAACGACAGGGTGCCGTGCATGACCGCCAGGCCGATGTCGAGGATACTCACACCGCCCTGCAGCAGGACGCCGGTGATTGCCGCAGTGAGACCGGGACGGTCCTCACCGGTGATGTTGATCAGGACGATTTCGCGCACAACCTGGCTCCGACTTCGATGAAAAATGCGCATTCTACCGACTTTCCATGACCATCGGGCGCCAACGATACTTTGCCGACAAAACCCGGCTCGCTATACTCCCCCCACTTTCTTGCCATTAAGAGCCGAGCTCTGTGAACCGGCCCACGCCCGTCAAACCAGACAACTTCTTCCTGATGATCTATCGTGCCCTGAGTCAACGTCGCGTGCCGCTGGCACTGCGCATCGCCTGCACCAACATCTTTCTGGTGGCGCTGGCACTGGTGATCTACGCCTGTGTGATGGGCCTGCAGTTCAAGCAGGCCATGCACGAGCAGGCCGACGCCCTCGGCCAGAGCCTGACCACGCAAACGGCCACTTCGGCGACCGAACTGCTGGTAGCCAACGATATCCTCAGCCTCAACGTGCTGCTGGGCAACCTGGTGAAAAACCCGCTGGTGGCCCATGCGGCCATCTACAGCGTGGACAACCGCATCCTCGCCGAAGCCGGGCAACGCCCGCGCAATAGCCTGCTGGGCGAGGCCGAAGGCGTGTACCAGACCAAGATCAGCTTCCAGGACGTGGCTGCCGGGCAGCTGCGCATCAGCCTGGACATGAGCCAATTCCAGCAGCCCATGCTGATCAGCCTGCAAAGCATGGGCATTCTGGCGGCCATCCTGCTGGCGCTGGCCTTGGCGCTCAGCTTGCGTCAGGGCCGCTACATCACCCTGCCGTTGCTGCAGTTGCGGGTATGGCTGCGCGACCCGCAGTACTACACCCCGGCCACCGACCGCCAGGATGAAATCGGCGACATCGCCCGCCAGCTGCATGCGCGCCTGGCGCCACCGCCGCCACCAGAGCCGGAGCCAGAGCCTGAGGAAGACGACGATGAACCGTTCGACGACCCGCAGCACGCCAGCCCGGCACTCAAGGCCGCGCCGCGCGCCAAGGTCGCCGCAGTGCCAGACGAGGAAGATGACGAAGCATTCGCCAGCCTGCTCGACGACGACACTGGGCCAAGAACCGCAGTGGTAGACGAATCCGACGAACCGCACTTCAGCGCCATCCTCGCCGTGCAGCTGGGCTCCCAGGAGCAACTGCGGCGTCTGCCGCGCACCCGCCTGACCGAGCTGACCGAGCGTTACCGTGACTGCCTGGAGCATGCCGCATCGCTGTACGACGGCGAAACGCACACACTCAACGATGGCAGCACCCTGGTGCTGTTCCACAGCCGCGTATGTGGCGAGGACTACCTGACCAACGCCATCTGCTGCGGCGAGCTGTTGCGCGCCCTGGGCCATGCCCTGCAGATCGAAGTGGCCGACAGCGGCATCACCTTGCAATTGCAGCTTGGCCTGGTGCTGGGCAACGATCTGCATGGGCTGGAGCTGGTAGACGTGTTGATCGCCGAAAAAGCCCAGGATGCCCTGGCGCTGTCGCAGCACAGCCGCAACCTGTTGCTGGTGGAGCGGCAGATCAGCGATGACGCACTGATTCGCCAGCGCGCACGCATTCGCCCGATTGCCAGCCCTGAGGGCGCCTGCTGCGTGGAGCGCCTGCTGGAACCGTACCCGTCGATGCTGGAACGGCAACTGGCGCGCATGCACGAGCGTAGGGCCTGACAGGCTGCGCTGGGCACTGGGGTTGCCGCGCAGCCCCTTAGCAACGCAAGGCCGCGCGTCCAGCGCCCCAGCCAAGCTCCGCAATGGTTTGACGCAGACATGAAAAAGCCCGCAGCATCGCGGGCTTTTTTGCACCTGGCGGTTAGGTCAGAACCGATAGACTTCCATATCGGTGCGAATCGGCGAGGCCATCGGGATCTTGGACTTCTCCGGCGCCTTCTTCACCTGCACCGGTGCAGCCGGCTTTTTCGGCGTGTCTTCAGCAATTGCCGGTTGGTTGGCCAGCGGCTTCACCGCCGTGCTCAGCTGCTCGGCCAGCTTCTGCAGCAATTGGCCCTGGGCCTGTACCTGCGACGACTCGCTGCCCTCATGTGGCTGTTCCAGGTGAACGATACGGTTGTCACGCACGCGGCCACGGCGGTCCAGCAGGCGCCACTGGGCGTCTAGGATGGCCGGTTGGTCCTTGCCCGAGTCCAGGCGGGTAATCGACAGCAGCACCTGTACATCCGGCGTGAAACCGGCCGTTGCCGGGGCCAGTACCACACGCTGGCTGTCCAGGCGCCAGGCCAGCTGGCGCACCAGCAACTGGTCGATGTCCGACGACAGGCTACCCGCCCAACGACCGTCGGTCGCCGCGCTCAGGCTGCCATCGGCCTGGCGCTGCAGGAACGTCTCGCGCTGCAGGTAATCGGCCACCGATACCGGCCCGAGTACAACGGCCATGCCCGCACTCTGCGACGGCTGGCCAGGATCACCACTGTCGAGCTGGTACAAGGCGACAGGCTGGTGCATGGTGCACCCGCCCAGCCCCAGCAGGCCAGTCATCAACAGCGCAAGTGGAAGGCGCAGAAATTTCATCATCCCATCCAGGCGGCTGCCTACAGGCACACCGCAGTGATACATATAAATTCAAACGGGCACACGACCACGCCGGCGCCACAAGGGCCATATCATCCGCGAAATAACCGTCCGACTCCAGTGTTTCTGCCCGGAACGGCGCTGTAATTGCCGTTCCAGACATTTCCACCGGTTACGCCGGCACTTCCACCTGCAAGCTATCGACGCGCTGGAACCCACGCGGCAGCTTGCTGCCACGCCGGCCACGCTCGCCCTTGTAGTGTTCAAGGTCGTCGGGCTTCAGAGACAGGGTACGCTTGCCGGCCTGCAATACAAGGGTCGCCCCGTCGGCGATCACGGCCAGGTCGGTGACGAACTCTTCGCGGCTGGCGACCCGGTCGCCGGGTACACCGATGATCTTGTTGCCCTTGCCTTTACCCAGCTGTGGCAAGTCGCTGACCTTGAACACCAGCAGGCGGCCTTCGGTGGTCACCGCCGCCAGCCAGTCCTGCTCACGGTTGGCCACCGGCCGCGGCGTCATGACCTTGGCGCCGTTGGGCAGGCTGAGCAAACCCTTGCCGGCCTTGTTCTTGGCCTGCAGGTCTTCACCCTTGACCACGAAGCCGTAGCCGGCGTCGGACGCGACCACGTACAGCGCATCGTCCTCTGGCAGCAGCACGCAATCGAAGGTGGCCCCAGGCGGAGGCGTCAGGCGCCCCGTCAGCGGCTCACCCTGACCACGCGCCGAAGGCAGGCTGTGGGCGGCCAGCGAGTAGCTGCGCCCGGTCGAGTCGATCAGCACGGCAAACTGGTTGGAGCGGCCGGCAGCAGCGGCCTTGAAGCCGTCGCCTGCCTTGTACGACAAGCCGGTCGCATCGATGTCGTGGCCCTTGGCACAGCGTATCCAGCCTTTTTCCGACAGCACCACGGTCACCGGCTCGGTCGGCATCAGCTCATTTTCCGACAGCGCCTTGGCTTCGGCGCGCTCGACGATAGGCGAGCGGCGGTCGTCGCCATAGGTTTCGGCATCCTTGATCAGCTCGCTGCGCACCAGCTTGCGCAGTTTGGCTTCGCTGCCCAGCAGCGCCTGCAATTTGGCTTGCTCTTTTAGCAGTTCGTCCTGCTCGCCGCGGATTTTCATCTCTTCCAAACGCGCCAACTGCCGCAGGCGGGTCTCGAGGATGTAGTCGGCCTGGATTTCGGTCAGGCCGAAGCGCGCGATCAGCGCCTGTTTGGGGTGGTCCTCGGTGCGGATGATGTGGATCACTTCATCCAGGTTGAGGAACGCGGTGAGCAAACCGTCCAGCAGGTGCAGGCGCTTCTCGACCTTGTCCAGGCGGTGCTGCAGCCGGCGACGAACGGTATGGGTGCGGAACTCCAGCCATTCCACCAGGATCGTGCGCAGGTTCTTCAGCTGCGGCCGGCCGTCGAGGCCGATGATATTGACGTTGACCCGGTAGCTGCTTTCCAAGTCGGTTGTGGCGAACAGGTGCTGCATCAGCTCGTCGGCATCCACACGATTGGACCGCGGGATGATGACGATGCGGCAAGGGTTTTCGTGATCCGACTCGTCGCGCAGGTCGGCCACCATCGGCAGCTTCTTGGCCTGCATCTGCGCCGCGATCTGCTCCAGCACCTTGGCCCCCGACACCTGGTGGGGCAACGCGGTTACAACGATGTCGCCGTCCTCGACGCGGTACACGGCGCGCATGCGGATCGAGCCACGGCCACTTTCGTACATCTTGAGGATTTCGGCCCGCGGCGTGACGATTTCGGCCTCGGTCGGGTAGTCCGGCCCTTGAATATGCTCGCACAACTGCTCGATGGTGGCCTTGGGCTCGTCGAGCAGGCGCACGCAGGCGCTGGCCACTTCACGCAGGTTGTGCGGCGGCACATCGGTGGCCATGCCCACGGCGATACCGGTGGTGCCGTTGAGCAGAATGTTGGGCAGGCGTGCCGGCAACACGGCGGGCTCCTGCAAGGTGCCGTCGAAGTTGGGCACCCAATCGACGGTGCCCTGGCCGACTTCGCTGAGCAGCACTTCGGCATAGCGGGACAACCGCGCCTCGGTGTAGCGCATGGCCGCGAACGACTTCGGATCGTCCGGCGCACCCCAGTTGCCCTGGCCATCGACCAGTGTGTAGCGGTAGCTGAACGGCTGCGCCATCAGCACCATGGCTTCATAGCAGGCCGAGTCGCCATGGGGGTGGAACTTGCCGAGCACGTCACCGACGGTACGCGCCGACTTCTTGTGCTTGGCATCGGCATCGAGCCCCAACTCGCTCATGGCGTAGACAATGCGCCGCTGCACTGGCTTGAGGCCATCGCCGATATGCGGCAGGGCGCGGTCCATGATCACGTACATGGAGTAGTTGAGGTAGGCCTGTTCGGTGAAGTCAGCCAGCGAGCGGCGTTCTACGCCGTCCAGGCTGAGTTCCAGTGAGTCGCTCATGCGGGCCTCGTTATTTCAGGTTCTGGCGCAGCAGCATGGTGCCACCGCGCTGGGTAAATTCAAGTTGTTGCAGGGCACTCATGCCCAGTAGCACGGTGGGGCCATCCAGGCCCGGCACGACGATGGCGCGTACGTTCTGCAGGCGTATGTCGCCCAGTTGCAAGCTGGCCAACCGCGTGCGGTAGCCCTCGGTGCGGCCATTGGCGGTACTCAGCAGCACCGGGCTGCCACGCGCCAGGCCCAAGTCGCGGGCCAGCCCTTCGGGGATCGCGACGTCGGTGGCCCCGGTGTCGAGCATGAAATGCACCACCTGGCCATTGATCGCGCCATCCACCACGAAATGCCCCTGGCCATTACTCAGCAGGCGCACCTCGATGAAACCTTGGCCGTGCTCCGACTGCACCTGGCGGTTGGGGTTGCGCTGGCTGTCTTCCCACTGGCCGAAAAAGCGTGTGGCCAGAAACAGCGCAGCCGCCCAGGCAAGCACCATCAGCACCCGGCCTGCGCGCTTGCCCGGTGCCTGGCTCACGGTTTGGCGCCCCAGCCGCCCTGAGGCGCCTCGAAGCGCCACACGATCGGGCGCCGCTCGCCATCGGCACGGTCAGCATTGTTGTTGTCCAACCCGACCCAAGCGCCTTTGCCGTCGATCACCAGCGCCTCGGCCAGGCCGAACGGCTGATCGTAGCGGCGCATGGGCTCCAGCGCCTCGGCGGCGAACGACCAGCAGCGCTCGACCTCGCCGCTGTCGGCATCCCGCCGGCATATCCGGTAGGCGTTGCGCTCAAGGGTGAACAGCTTGCCCTCGAACCAGGCGAGGTCGGAAAAGTCGCGCGACAGGGCCCGGGCCTCTGGCATTTGCGGCGGCTGCATCTCGACCCCGGCCTCGCTCAGCAGCACGCAACCGCGCCCGCAGGTCCATACCGACTGCTGCCGTTCGATGGCCACCAGGCCACGCCGCTCGCGCTCGGCCGCCAGCCACAGGCGGTCACCCGCCGGGTTGATTGCCAGCCCCTCAAACAGCGCATTGAAGTTCAGCAGCATGCCACTGGCCCGCGCCTGACGGACCATGGCCGGGTCGATCTTGAGCCAGTCGGGCTCACCTTCGGGCGGCAGTTGCAGCACCGCAGCGTGGGCCTCGCTGACCAGGTACAGGTTGTTTGCCTGGTCGCAGGTGATGCCTTCGAAGTCCAGCGCGCCGCCGCGAATGTACGACGCCGCCCAGTTGCGTGACTTCAGGCCCCACGGCAGGCCGCTTTCCGGCACCGGCGGTGCAGTGAAGGCAAGCGCCTGCGCGCGCCAGGTAGCGCTCTGCTGGTCGAAGCGGTAGATGCGGTCATCGTCGCGGTCGGACACGCCCCATAACGCCCCCCGGCAGACTGCCAGACCAGACAGGTTGCCACCGCGCATACCGTCTATCGGGTGCTCGGCAGTCATCTTCAGCTCTGGCCAGTCGCCCGCCAGGCCCGGCAGGGCAACCAGCGCCAGCCAGGCCGCCAGAAGCAAACGAATCAAACCATGACCTCGGCGAGGTTACCTTTGGTTTCCAGCCAGTTCTTGCGGTCACCGGCGCGCTTCTTGGCCAGCAGCTTGTCCATCAGCTCGCAAGTCGCCTGCACGTCGTCCAGGGTCAGTTGCACCAGGCGCCGGGTATTCGGGTCCATGGTGGTTTCACGCAGTTGTGGCGGGTTCATTTCGCCCAAACCCTTGAAGCGGGTGACTTGGGGTTTGCCGCGTTTCTTCTCGGCCACCAGGCGGTCGAGAATGCCATCACGCTCGGCTTCGTCGAGGGCGTAGTAGATTTCCTTGCCCAGGTCGATGCGGTACAGCGGCGGCATGGCCACATACACGTGCCCGGCCTCGACCAGTGCACGGAAGTGCTGCACGAACAGCGCGCACAACAGCGTGGCAATGTGCAGGCCGTCGGAGTCGGCGTCGGCGAGGATGCAGATTTTGCCATAGCGCAGTTGCGCCAGGTCGGTGGCACCGGGATCGACGCCGATGGCCACGGCAATGTTGTGCACTTCCTGGCTGGCCAGGACTTCGCCGCCGTCCACTTCCCAGGTGTTGAGGATCTTGCCGCGCAGCGGCAGGATGGCCTGGAATTCCTTGTCCCGGGCCTGCTTGGCCGAGCCACCGGCCGAGTCACCCTCGACCAGGAACAGCTCGGCACGCATCGGGTCCTGGCCGGCGCAGTCGGCCAGCTTGCCGGGCAATGCCGGGCCCTGGGTGATGCGCTTGCGCTCGACCTTCTTGCTGGCCTTGAGGCGGCGGCCGGCGTTGCTGATGGCCAGCTCCGCCAGTTGCATGCCCAGTTCAGGGTGGGCGTTGAGCCACAGGCTGAAGGCATCCTTGACCACGCCAGAGACGAATGCCGCCGCCTCACGTGAAGACAGCCGCTCTTTGGTCTGCCCGGAGAACTGCGGGTCCTGCATCTTCATCGAAAGGACGAAAGTGATGCGTTCCCAAACGTCTTCAGGTGCCAGCTTGACCCCGCGCGGCAGCAGGTTGCGGAATTCGCAGAACTCGCGCATGGCATCCAGCAGGCCCTGGCGCAGGCCATTGACATGGGTACCACCCTGGGCGGTAGGGATCAGGTTGACGTAGCTTTCCTGGATGCTGTCGCCGCCTTCGGGGAGCCACAACAAGGCCCAGTCTACCGCTTCCTTGTTACCGGCCAGGCTGCCGCAGAACGGCTCATCGGGCAGGCGCTGGAACTCGTTGACCGAATCGACCAGGTAGGAACGCAGGCCATCCTCGTAGTGCCATTCGACCTTTTCGCCGCTGGCCTTGTCCTCGAAGCTGACCAGCAGGCCTGGGCACAGCACGGCCTTGGCCTTGAGCACGTGCTTGAGACGGCTGATGGAGAATTTCGGCGAATCGAAATACTTGGGGTCGGGGCTGAAATACACGCTGGTGCCGGTGTTGCGCTTGCCGACCGAACCGACAACTTCGAGCTCGCTGGCCTTGAAGCCGTCGGCGAAGGTCATCTGGTACTCATTGCCGTCGCGTTTGACACGCACGCGCACCTGGGTCGACAGGGCGTTGACCACCGAGATGCCAACGCCGTGCAAGCCACCGGAGAACTGGTAGTTCTTGTTGGAGAACTTGCCGCCGGCGTGCAGCTTGGTCAGGATCAGCTCGACCCCGGACACGCCCTCTTCGGGGTGAATGTCCACCGGCATGCCACGGCCGTCGTCGCTGACTTCCAGCGAGTGGTCGGCATGCAGAATGACCTGCACGGAGCGGGCGTGCCCGGCCAGGGCTTCGTCGACGCTGTTGTCGATCACTTCCTGGGCCAGGTGGTTGGGGCGGCTGGTGTCGGTGTACATGCCCGGCCGCTTGCGGACCGGGTCAAGGCCCGAGAGGACTTCGATGGCGTCTGCGTTATAGGCGCTAGCGCTGGGATTGGCCATAGGGTCTCGTCGTCAGTCTGGTGAGTGCAAAAAAGTCAAAATACAGAAAAATCGAGCGCTGCATACTGCCCACGCGCAATACCGGCAAACGCCAGCAGGGCCGGCAGGCGCTCGGCAAAGCCCTGGAAACTGTGGTCACCACCGGCCTGGATGCGCAGGGCGCAAGCACGGTAATAACGCTCGGCATGGCGGTAATCCAGGGTTTCGTCGGCGGTTTGCAACCACACTTGATAGCGGCTGGCATCGACCGGCGCTGGCACTTCGAGTTCGGCCAGGGCCTGCACGTGGTCCAGGGTCAGCTCCCAGGTTTCATCGGTGTAGTGGTTGCGCTGGCTACCCAGGTAGCCGTCAAAGTGCTTGTGCGGGGTAACCGCCGGGTTGACCAGCAAGGCCTTGAGGCCATGGCGCTCCGCCAGACAGGTGGCATAGTAGCCGCCGAGCGAACTGCCCACCAGTAATGGCGCGCCCAGTTCGGCGATGGTCGCCTCAAGCTGGGCGATGGCCTGGCGTGGGTGATGGTGCAAGGCGGGCACCCGCAGTTGGTCGGCCAGGCCGAGCTGCTGCATGACCGCTTCGAGCTGGCGCGCCTTGGTGGAAAGCGGCGAGCTGTTGAAGCCATGGATATAGAGGATGGAACCCGACATGCTGCCCCCGGAATCTGTGGCTTCGCGCCTGATGATGCGGGCGCAGGGACGCGCAGTGTAGCGCGTTAGCCGGGTTTTGACGCAGTGTCACGGGTTTCGCAACAATTTCTTCACCATAGCCCGCTGCAACAGGGCACCCTGTAGGAGCGGCCTTGTGTCGCGATGGGGGTGCGAAGCAACCCCCAGAATGTCAGCTTCGCCGAAGATATTGCCAGGGCCGCTTTGCGGCCCTTTCGCGACACAAGGCCGCTCCTACAGTTGAACGCGCAACCCGCTAATAACCTGGGCTATCGAAGTCGAGCTTCACTTCAAAGTCCCACGCCCGCTCCACCCCGGTCTCCAGCCGCCCGTCGGCATGCAGGCGCAGCCAGCGGTACCCAGGCTGCTCTTCGCTCACCTTGAAGTCCTCGCTGCGGGCCGCGAACTGAATGCAGGTCGAAGGCGTAGCCAGCAGGCGCCGGCCATCGCGCACTTCATCCCACTCCTGGTGAACGTGCCCCCACAGCAATGCCCTCACCTGTGGGTAACCTTCAATGATGTCAAACAGCGCCTGGGCATTGCGCAAGCCGATCGGGGCGATCCAGGCGCAGCCGATGTCTACCGGTTGATGGTGGAAGCACACCAGGCAATGTCGACCGTTCGCTTCTTTCAACGCGGCGCCCAGGACGGCCAATTGGTCACCCTGCAAAAAACCGTGGGTCGCGCCCTGCACGGCGGTGTTGAGCATGACGATGCGCCAGGCCCCCACATCGGTCACCGCCTGCACCAGTTCCGGCGCAACCTGCGCCATGACCTGGGCTTCGTCGTGGTTGCCCGGCAACCAGCGGGTGGGCACGGCAAGCGGCGCAGTCAGCTCGCGGAACGCTTGATACGAGGCAACGCTGGCGTCCTGTGACAAGTCGCCGGTGCACAGCAGCACATCCACCTGAGCTTGCTCGCGTTGTACCTGGGCCACCACATGGCGCAGGCTGTCACGGGTATTGAGCCCCAGCATGCTACCGCCCGGGGCGGCGAACAGGTGGGCATCGGTCAGTTGCACCACATGCACGGGGCGCGGTTGGTCTGGCGGCGGCAACGGCCATCTCCTCGAACGGGTTCAGCCGCAATTATGGCCGGGCGAAGGCCGTGAGCAAACACCCGCGAACGACCTGCGTCAAACTTCAGCGAACGCTGGCCAGCTCGTGGCCACAGGCCAGGCAGTGGCTCAGCCACTCACCCAGGAACAGGTTGAGCTGGGCTTTTTCGTCTGGCTGGTGCATCGCCTCGTTCGGGTAGGGGTAGATGCTGCGCAGGCGCCGGGCATGTTCGGCGCTGATCACCTCGGCCATGCGCGCATCGTGATACACCTGCACCTCCAGGTGCGGCACCGGCAGCCATGGCAAGCTGTGTTCCTGACGTATATGCAGGGTAGTGGTGTACGGGCAGGCCAGCACCACGTCGAGCACCAGCACGCCAAGCATCTGGTCGCCCTGGGTCATACCGATGCGGCGCGAGCTCTGGGTGGTACGCATGTCCGGCAGCAAGCGCATCAGCCGGGCATAGTTGGCCTCACAGGCTGCCTGCAGCCCGGCCAGGTCGACTCGATAGCGCTCGCGCAGCAGGTTCACTTCCACATTCCTCGTACTTCGTCACGGTTCAGCGCCAGCCATTGCAAGCCGATGATGGTCGCCGCGTTGCAGATGCGCCCATCGCGCACGGCCTGCAAGGCATCTTCGAACGACCATACCCGCACGCGAATGTCTTCACCCTCGGCCTCCAGGCCATGCAGCCCCCCTGCCCCTTTGCTGCTGCAGCGGCCAAGGAACAAGTGCACGTACTCATCGCTGCCGCCAGGCGACGGGAAGTAGCGGGTCATCGGCCACAGGGCAGCGAACGTCAGGCCCGCTTCTTCCTCGGCTTCGCGGTGGGCGACTTCCTCGGGTTGCTCGTCCTTGTCGATCAGCCCGGCCACCATTTCGATCAGCCAGGGGTTTTCGGCCTTGCCCATTGCACCGACGCGGAACTGTTCGATCAGCACCACTTCATCGCGCAGCGGGTCGTAGGGCAGGACACACACCGCATCGTGACGCACGAACAGTTCACGGCTGATCTCGCGCCCCATGCCGCCCGCGAACAGCTCGTGGCGCAAGTGCACCTTGTCGAGCTTGTAGAAGCCCTGGAAGCAGTTTTCGCGCTTGACGATCTCGACCGCCCTGGGCACTGAGTTCAACGTGTCTGACATGGAAATCCTCGCTACCTCAATCACAGCATCGCGCCATCCTACTCCGCACGCCAGCGCGTTTCACCCCTTTCCAGCAACCATTCGCACAGTCGGGACAGCACGCGCGCACTCTGTTAGCTTAGTGGCGAACCGAAGGCCGCGCAGACGGTCAAAGGCCGACTTTTCCCTGTTCTGCAAGGATCATCATGACCATTGTCAAACTGACTTCCGTGGCCGTGCTGGCACTCGCTCTGGGCGCCTGCCAGAGCCTGTTCACGCCCAACTACCGGACCCCGCTAGAGGTCAAACGCGACGCCTGGGAGCATGTAAAACCCGGTTGCAGCGAAAGCGATTGCCCGCTGGTGAACATCGACATGGTGCACTTCCCGGCCCTGCCCAAGCTTGACGGCATCGTCGAAAAGCGCTTGCTGCAACTGACCGAAGACAATCAGCATGGCACCGCGCCGGCCACCCTGCAGGCCTATGAACAGCAATACCTGGCCAGCGCCGATAAACGTAACAGCAGCTACCTGCAAGCCAAGGTACGCGAGCAGCATGACGGCCTGGTGATCATCGAGCTGTCCAGCTACCTGGACAGCGGTGGCGCGCACGGCATGCCCGGGCGTGGTTTCATCAACTACTCCCGCAAGCTGGACAAGGTGCTGACCCTGCAGGACATGCTGGTGCCTGGCCAGGAAGAGACCTTCTGGAAAACCGTCGAAGAGTCGCACCGCGCCTGGCTGATGAGCGTGGGCATGGACAAGGACGCCGAGTTCGTCAAGACCTGGCCGTTCAAGAAGTCGCCGCACATCGCCCTGACGTACGGCGCGCTGGTGGTCAAATACGAGGTCTATGCCATCGCGCCCTATTCCATGGGCCACGTGGAACTGAAAATCCCCTACCCGCGCCTCAACGGCGTGCTCAAGCCGGAACTGTTCCCCGGCCGCGGCTGAAGCTCAACAGCCCGTGCAGCACACCTGCCAGCAGCAATGCTGGCAGGGTGGCGCCCAGCTCGGGGGCATTGGCGGCAATCAGGTGGTAGGCCGCCACCCCCGCGAACCAGGCCAGTAGCGCCTGCCAGTGCAAACCCTTGACCTGTACTGGCAGGCCACGGCGACGCACCACGTAATGGTCTACCAGCACTACGCCGAACAGCGGCGCAAACACCGAACCGATCAGCAACAGGAAGTTCTCGTACTGAGCCAATGGCGCCAGCAAGGCGATCAGGGTGCACAGCACGCCGATGGCCAGTGCCAGGTGCTCCACCTTCAACGGTAGCAGCACCCCGGTGGAGACCGCCGCCGAGTGGATGTCGGCGAATGCCTTTTCCGACTCGTCGAGCAGAATCAGCAGCAACGGAATCCCCATGCCGGCGCCAGCCAAGGCCAGCAACAGCGCATTGACTTCGCCACTGGCGGCGAAGGCCAGGGTGTAGGCGACGCCCAGGCTCATCAGCCAGGTATTGCCGATGAAGTAGCCCAGCACGGTACCGCCGAACACGTGCCTGCCATTACGGGCGAAACGTGAATAGTCGGCGATCAGCGGCAGCCACGACAGCGGCATGGCAATGACGATGTCGAAGCCTACTGCCAGCGACATCGAGCCATCCCCGGCGCGCCCCCACAACTCAGCCAGGTCGGCCTTGGCGAACAAGTTCCAGGTCAGCCAGACGCAGGCGCCCAGCAATAACCAGATACCCCAGGCGCGCAGCACCTTGCGCACGAACGCCAGTGGCCCGCTCACCGCCAGCAAGGTCGCCAGGGCACCAAAGCACAGGGTCCACAGCATCGGGCTGTTCCAGGCGCTGTGCTCACCGAAGGCACGTGCGCCCAGCAGGCTGGCGGCATCGCGCATGACGATGATCTCGAACGCCCCCCAGCCCACCAGTTGCAGCAAGTTGAGCACCGCCGGCAAGCGCGTGCCATGGCTGCCCAGGCTGAGCTTCAGGGTGCCCATGGCCGACAGCCCGGTGTCACTGCCGATGACCCCGGCGGCGCCCAGCAACAGCACGCCCACGCCGGTGCCCAGGGCAATGGCCAGTACTGCGCCAGCAAGGCCCAGACCCGGCGCGAGCATGGCGCCGACTTGCAGCACCATCAGCCCGATGCCCAGGGAAAACCAGAGGGAGAACAGGTCACGCGCACCGAAGATGCGCTGGTGGGTGGGGACCGGGTGGTCGGGGGAGAACTGGCTGGGTGATGTCATGGTTGGCGCTCGCCGGCAATGTTGTTGGTGTTCCTGGCGAGGACTTCGTCCTCGTATCGCGACGCAAGGCCGCTCCCACAAAAAACGCGCTGGCCTTGAGCCTGGCGCGGTTCCTGTGGGAGCCGCCCACAGCGTTCTTAGACCTTGTGGTACAGCTGGCTGCCTTCCTGGCGGAACCGCTCGGCCTGCTCACGCATGCCTTGCTCGACCGTGACGTCCACGGTGTCGATCTTGGCGGCGTACTCCCGCACTTCCTGGGTGATCTTCATCGAGCAGAACTTCGGCCCGCACATCGAGCAGAAGTGCGCGACCTTGGCCGACTCCTTGGGCAGCGTCTCGTCGTGGTAGGCGCGGGCAGTGTCAGGGTCGAGGCCGAGGTTGAACTGGTCTTCCCAGCGGAACTCGAAGCGCGCCTTGGACAGGGCGTTGTCGCGGATTTGTGCGCCGGGGTGGCCTTTGGCAAGGTCGGCAGCATGCGCGGCGATCTTGTAGGTGATGATGCCGGTCTTGACGTCATCCTTGTTCGGCAGGCCCAGGTGCTCCTTGGGGGTCACGTAGCAGAGCATGGCGCAGCCGAACCAGCCGATCATTGCCGCACCAATGCCCGAGGTGATGTGGTCGTAACCCGGGGCGATATCGGTGGTGAGCGGGCCGAGGGTGTAGAACGGCGCCTCGTCGCAGCATTCCAGCTGCTTGTCCATGTTCTCCTTGATCAACTGCATGGGCACGTGGCCAGGGCCTTCGATCATGCACTGCACGTCATGCTTCCAGGCAATCTTGGTCAGCTCGCCAAGGGTTTCCAGCTCACCGAACTGCGCAGCGTCGTTGGCATCGGCGATCGAGCCGGGACGCAGGCCATCGCCCAGCGAGAAGCTGACGTCGTAGGCCTTCATGATTTCGCAGATTTCCTCGAAGTGGGTGTAGAGGAAGTTTTCCTTGTGATGGGCCAGGCACCACTTGGCCATGATCGAGCCGCCACGGCTGACGATGCCCGTGACCCGCTTGGCGGTCAGCGGCACGTAGCGCAGCAACACCCCGGCATGGATGGTGAAGTAGTCCACACCCTGCTCGGCCTGCTCGATCAGGGTGTCGCGGAACAGCTCCCAGGTCAGGTCTTCGGCCACCCCGTTGACTTTTTCCAGGGCCTGGTAGATCGGCACGGTACCAATCGGCACCGGCGAGTTGCGGATGATCCACTCGCGGGTCTCATGGATGTGCTTGCCGGTGGACAGGTCCATGACCGTGTCCGACCCCCAGCGGATGCCCCAGGTCAGCTTGGCCACCTCTTCCTCGATGGACGAGCCCAGGGCGCTGTTACCGATATTGCCGTTGATCTTCACCAGGAAATTACGGCCGATGATCATCGGCTCCAGCTCCGGGTGGTTGATATTGGCTGGGATGATCGCACGGCCACGGGCGATTTCCTGGCGCACGAATTCGGGGGTGATCTCTTTCGGAATATTGGCACCGAAGCTATGCCCGGCATGTTGCGCGTCGAGCAGGCCTGCGGCGCGCGCCTCCTGCAGCTTCATGTTCTCGCGGATGGCCACGTATTCCATCTCGGCGGTAACGATGCCCTGGCGGGCATAGTGCATTTGCGAAACATTGGCGCCGGCCTTGGCCCGGCGCGGGTTGCGCACGTGGGCAAAACGCAGCTTGGCCAGCTCGGCGTCGTTCAGGCGCTGCTGGCCGAAGTCGGAGCTCAGCCCGACCAGGCGCTCGGTGTCGCCACGCGCGTCGATCCAGGCCGACCGCATGTCGGCCAGGCCTTTGCGCACGTCGATGATCACACTGGGATCGGTGTAGGGGCCGGAGGTGTCGTAGACCAGCACCGGGGCATTGGACTCGCCACCGAAATCGGTCGGCGTATCGGCCAGGCTGATTTCCCGCATGGGTACGCGGATATCCGGGCGCGAGCCCTGCACATAGACCTTGCGCGAACGCGGGAACGGCTGCACGGACTGCTGATCGACTTTTGCCGATTCGCTGAGGTTGATCGTTTTTTCTTGTTGGGTCATCACAGGCTCTCCAGACGGCTTCCTAGCAGTGGAATGTCGGGGTGAACCTGAATGGCGCGGACGCATCCATTAGTGGATGCAGTGCCGGATATGGGGGTGCCTTGAAGCTGCATGCAGCTGTGACAATCCCGGACCTGGCACAAGAGGCTCCCCGGGAAGGCGAGCAATCTTGTTCCCTACGCAGGCGCTAACCTGATCAGGTTCAACGGGATCCGCACCTCTGCGATCTCAGCCTTTGCTTCAAGGCACCCCGACAAGAACTTGCGCAGTCTAGACTGCTGTGGTCGGCAAAGCCAAGCGGGTTTCTGCGCAGATGATGAAAGGCGCGCCCGGCGATTGTTGCCGGGGGCACATGGCACTAAACTGGCGCATCGCCAAATACTCAACGGTTCAGTAATTCAATTTCGTACAAGGATTGCCTCTATGCTGCGCAAACTCTCACTGGCAATAGCCGTGTCTTGTGCGTCCAACGGAGTGGCCTGGGCAGCGGACGCGCCCCAGACGGTCAAGACCGACCTGGTCAGCGTGTACCAGGAAGCGGTCGACAACAACGCCGACCTGGCAGCAGCGCGCGCCGATTACGGCGCACGCCGCGAGGTGGTACCGCAGGCCCGCGCCGGCTTGCTGCCGAACCTGTCGGCCGGGGCCGAGATGATGAACACCCGCACCAAGCTGGACGAGCCGTCGATCACCTCCAACCGCAGCGGCAATGCCTGGAGTGCAACCCTGGCCCAACCCATTTTCCGCGCCGACCGCTGGTTCCAGTTGCAGGCCGCCGAGGCGGTCAACGAACAGGCTGCCCTGGAGCTGTCGGCCACTGAGCAGAACCTCATCTTGCAAACGGCCCAAAGCTACTTTGCCGTGCTGCGCGCCCAGGACAACCTGGCCGCGACCAAGGCGGAGGAAGCCGCGTTCAAGCGCCAGCTCGACCAGTCCAACGAACGCTTCGATGTCGGCCTGTCGGACAAGACCGACGTGCTGCAGTCGCAGGCCGGCTACGACACTGCCCGGGCCAACCGCATCATCGCCGAACGCCAGGTGCAGGATGCCTTCGAAGCGTTGGTAACGCTGACCAACCGTGAGTACAGCTCGATCCAGGGTGTGGTGCATAGCCTGCCAGTGCAGGTACCTACGCCGAACGATGCCAAGGCCTGGGTGGAAACGGCCGGGCGCCAGAACCTCAACCTGCTGGCGACCAACTATGCGGTGTCTGCCGCCGAAGAAACCCTGCGCCAGCGCAAGGCCGGCCATGCGCCCACCCTGGATGCGGTGGCCAAATACCAGAAGGGTGACAACGACAGCCTCGGCTTCACCAACCCTGCACCCCAACAGAACGTTCGCTACAGCGGCGACGTCGAGCAGACCAGTATCGGCCTGCAACTGAACATCCCGATCTACAGCGGCGGCCTGACCAGCTCGCAGGTACGCGAGGCTTACCAGCGCCTGAGCCAGAGCGAACAGCAGCGCGAGAGCCTGCGCCGCCAGGTGGTGGAGAACACCCGCAACCTGCACCGCGCGGTGAACACCGACGTGGAACAGGTCCAGGCACGCAAGCAGTCGATCATTTCCAACCAGAGCGCACTGGAAGCGACTGAAATCGGCTACCAGGTCGGCACCCGCAACATCGTCGATGTGCTCGATGCCCAGCGCCAGCTGTACACTTCGGTGCGCGACTACAACAACAGCCGCTACGACTACATCCTCGACAACCTGAGCCTCAAGCAGGCCGCAGGCACCCTGAGCCCGCAAGACCTGCAGGACCTGGGGCGTTACCTGAAGGCCGACTACAACCCGGACAAGGATTTCTTGCCACCGGATCTGGCGGCGGCTGCAGCCAAGAACTTCGAGCGCCGCCCTTGAACTCAGGAAGCACGCGGGCAGTGTAGGAGCGGCCTTGTGTCGCGAAAGGGCCGCACAGCGGCCCCGACAATCTTGCGGTCGTGCGAAAATCCCGGGGGTGCTGCGCCCCCCTTTCGCGACACAAGGCCGCTCCTACAGTGATCGCACCGCTGCGAATCTCAGCGCATTAGCGCAGCCAGCCCATCGAGCAAGCGCTGCAATGCACCTTGGTTGGCCTGCATCACCGCCCTGCCCGCCGCACCCATGCGCTGGGCATCCTGCGGTAACTCGACCAACCGCCGCACGGCCTCGGCCAACCCATCGGCATCGTCCACCTGCTGCAACGCCCCCGCCGCTACCAGCATTGCGCTGATTTCGAGGAAGTTGAACACGTGCGGCCCCATGATCACCGGCAAGGCCAGTGCTGCCGGTTCCAGCGGGTTGTGCCCGCCGGTCGGCACCAGGCTGCCGCCCACGAAAGCGATATCGGCCAGCGCATACAGAAACAGCAATTCGCCCATGGTGTCGCCCAGCAATACCCGGGTTTGTGCGTCGACGGGCGCGCCAGTGGAGCGGCGAACGGTGCTGAACCGTTCGCTGCAAAGCGCATGTACCGCATTGAACCGCTCAGGGTGGCGCGGCACCAGGATCAGCAAGGCATCGCCATGCATCTGCAACAACTGCTGGTGCGCCTGCAGGACCAACGCGTCCTCACCTTCATGGGTGCTGGCAGCAATCCACACCGGGCGCTGCTGCGCCCCCCACTGCGCACGCAATGCCTTGGCACGGGGTCGCAGTTGCTCATCGATCTTCAGGTCGAACTTGATCGAACCGGTGACCTGAACGCACTCAGGACGCGCCCCCAGATCACGGAAGCGCTGCGCCTCGGTTTGCGTTTGCACGGCAATCAGGCTCATCTCTGCCAGCATCGGCCGGGTCAGCTTGGCAAAACGCGCATAACCACGGGCCGAGCGCTCGGACAAACGCGCATTGGCCAGCACCACTGGAATACCGCGCTTGGCACACTGGTGGATGTGATTGGGCCACAACTCGGTCTCCATGATGATGCCCAGTTTGGGCTGCACATGGTCGAGAAAGCGCCCGGCCGCCCACGACAGATCGTAGGGTAGGTAGCAATGCTGCACGCGCGGTTCGTCGGCGAACATGGCGCGAATGCGCTCGGAACCAGTAGGGGTCATGCAGGTGAGCGTGATCGGCAGTTGCGGGTAGGCCTTGAGCAAGGCGCGCACCATCGGCGCCGCGGCAATGCTTTCGCCGACCGACACCGCGTGCACCCAGATACCGCCCTGGCGCATGGCCGGCAGCCTGAAGGCAAACCGCTCGGCGATGCGCTGGCCATAGGCCGGCGCCTTACGCGCGCGAAGGTACAGGCGCAGCGCGACCAGCGGCAGGGCCAGGTTAAAGAGCAAGCTATAGAGGGTTCTGTTCATGGCAGCGGAGTTTACCCGATCGCGCGCAAGTGCACTGCAAAGCGCTCGGCCAACCATTGCGCAGCAGGGCCCAGGGGTTCATCACGGCGCCAGGCCAGTTCCGCCACCAACGCCGGTGGGCGCCACTCACTGTCAAGCTCCACCATGTGCGCCTGGTACGTGGGGTACTGCACGACATGCCGTGGCAACCAGGCCCAGCCCAGGCCGCGCATCAACAGCTCGGCCAGGACGTAGAAGCTGTCGGCACGCCACACCTGCGGGCTGATGGCCTCGCCACCGGGGTAACCGCTTTGCTGGGGGGTGATCAGCAATTGACGATGGCGGGCCAGCTGTTGGCGGGTGACCCGGCAACGACCCGCCAGCGGGTGGTCGACCGCACACACCGTGACCATTTCCACGCTGCCCAAGGCGCGCCGCTCCAGGGTTGCCGGGATGCTCTCGTGGTGAAAGAACAGCCCCAGGTCGGCGCGCCGCTCGACCAGTTTACGCGCCACATCACCTTGGGCCCCGCTGGCCAGTTGCACCTCCAGCAGCGGAAAGTGGCTAGCCAACTCATCGAGGCTGTCAATCACCGGCTGGTAGGGCATGGCTTCGTCCTGCGCCACGCGCAGCAAGGCTTCCTGCCCGCGCATCAACGCCAGCGCCCGGCCATCCAGGCGTTCGCATTGGCGCAGCAGTTCACGGGCATCTTCCAGCAGCGCGCTGCCGTTTTCCGTCAATTTCGGCTGCCGGCCACTGCTGCGCTCGAACAGGGTGACGCCCAGGTCGGTTTCCAGCAGGGCGACCGCGCTGCTGATCGCCGACTGGGCCTTGCGCTGTTCACGGGCCACGGCAGAGAACGAGCGCAATTCTGCAACGCGCACAAAGGTTCGCAGTTGCTCCAGGTTCCACTGCTCGGCCATTGGCCTATCTCCAAAATTGATAGGTAATGACTTTACCGCATCCAGGTTGCGCCTAGAATGCCCGCCAGAACCGGAGGATCCCACCATGAATGCCTACACCTATCTTGCCATTGCCATCTGCGCCGAAGTCATCGCCACCGCTTCGATGAAAGCGGTAAAAGGCTTGAGCACGCCGTTGCCGCTGCTGCTGATGGTGGTGGGCTACGGCATTGCGTTCTGGATGCTCACCCTGGTGGTGCGCAGCATTCCGGTGGGTATTGCCTATGCCATCTGGTCGGGGCTGGGCATTGTGCTGATCAGTGTGGCGGCGCTGGTGATCTACGGGCAGAAACTGGATGTGCCGGCGATGCTGGGGATGGCGATGATTGTTGGCGGGGTCGTGGTGATTCAGCTGTTCTCCAAGACCGCCGGGCATTGAGTTGCGCCATGCGAGCCCCATCGCCGGCAAGCCAGCGCCCACGGGGTAGCACTGGCCTGGTTTGCCGGCGGTAGGGCCCGCTGGGGGATACCCTGTATACTTGCCAGCTGTCCCAGTCTTCGAGGTACCGCCATGCCATCCGCCATTTCCACTGACGTGCTGATCGTCGGCGCCGGGGTCGCAGGCCTCTGGCTCAATGCACGCCTGCGCCGCATGGGGTATTCGACAGTGATGGTGGAACGCGCCAGCCTTGGCGGCGAACAGACCATCAAGTCGCAAGGCATCATCCATGGCGGTACCAAGTACGCCCTGCACGGCGCGCTGACTGGCGCCTCGGAGGCCATCGCCGACATGCCACGACGCTGGCGCGAAGCCTTGAACGGCAGTGGCGAGCTGGAACTGACCCGCACTCGGCTGTTGTCCGACGCCCACTACTTGTGGTCGCCAGGCACCCTGGCCGGCAACCTCACCAGCTTCTTTGCCAGCAAGGCCGTGCGCGGCCGGGTCGATCAGGTAAAGGGCGAGCAACTGCCGCCGGCCCTGCAAGACCGTGCCTTCAAGGGCAAGGTTTACCGCCTGGCCGAGCTGGTCATCGACGTGCCCACCTTGCTGGCCAACCTGGCTGAACTGGCCGGTGACAGCCTGCTGGCCGGGGAACGCATCGAGCCGCTGCGCGAAAATGACGAACTGGTCGGCCTGCGCGTCGATGGCCGCGACATCCGCGCCCAGCGCGTCGTGCTTAGCGCTGGCGCTGGCACCGAGGACCTGCTGCACGCCCTGGGCCTGAACCAGCCGGCCATGCAAACGCGGCCGCTGCACATGGTCATGGCCAAGGGCGCCAACCTGAAACCACTGTATGCCCACTGCCTGGGCGGCGGGCCCAAGCCGCGGGTGACCGTCACTACCCACCCGGCTGCCGATGGCCAATGGGTCTGGTACCTGGGTGGCGACCTGGCCGAAGCCGATGGCGTCGCCCGCGAGCCTGCCGCGCAGATTGCCGCAGCACAAAAAGAAATCGCCAGCCTGCTGCCATGGGTAGACCAAAGCCAGGTGCGCTGGGCCACCCTGCGGGTTGACCGCGCAGAGCCAGCACAATCCGGCCTGGTGCGCCCGGATAACGCATTTCTCGCCGACCAGGAACGCTTGCTGGTCGGCTGGCCGACGAAGCTGGCGTTGGCGCCAGACTTCAGCGACCGGGTCATCAGCCACCTGGAGCGCGACGGTATACGCCCACAGGCCCAGCCGGACCTGGCTGGCCTACCCCGCCCGCCGCTTGGCGTACCGGCCTGGGAGCAACTGCTGCCATGAGCCTGCCTACCCTGCATGACTTCCACCGCCGGTTGGGCAGCACCGGTTTCAAGGTTTCACCGCTGGGCCTGGGCACGGTCAAGTTGGGCCGCGACCAAGGCGTGAAGTACCCCAACGGGTTCACCATCCCCAGCGACGACGAAGCCCGCCTGCTGTTGGCCCAGGCCCGCGAACTGGGCATCAACCTGATCGATACCGCCCCCGCCTATGGCCGCAGCGAGGAACGCCTGGGCCCGCTGCTGCGCGGCCAGCGCGACGCGTGGGTGATCGTGAGCAAGGTCGGGGAAGAATTCGACGGTGGCCAGTCACATTTCGATTTTACCGCCGCCCACACCCGCCGCTCGGTGGAGCGCAGCCTGCGCCGCCTGGAAACCGACCGCATCGACCTGGTGCTAGTGCATTCCGACGGTAACGACCTGGCCATTCTTGAGCAGCAAGAGGTGTACCAGACGCTGGCCGCGCTCAAACAAGAGGGCAAGATCCTTGGCTACGGCCTGTCCGGCAAAACCGTCGCCGGCGGCCTGAAGGCCCTGGAGCAAGGCGATTGCGCCATGGTCACCTACAACCTCAGCGAGCAGGCAGAACGGCCGGTGCTGGACTACGCTGCCGAGCACGGCAAGGCCATCCTGGTGAAAAAGGCGCTGGCCAGCGGGCACCTTTGCCTGGCGCCGGGTGTCGACCCTGTGAAGGCCAGTTTCGAACTGCTGTTCGCCCACCCGGGCGTCAGCAGTGCTATCGTCGGCACCATCAACCCGTTGCACCTGGCCCATAACGTGGCCACCGTTGCCCGTATCCTGGGCCAGCACTGAGTTGCCCCCGGCCCAAGAGCCAGGCGAATGACCCGACGCAAGGAGGAGCCTCGTGGCGCGAACGCTGATCCGCAAGAACCCGAGCAACTTCAAGACACTGCCACTGCATGTCGAAGCCACACCCGAAGGGCTGATCTACCAGAGCATCGGCATGCCGCTGAACTTTGCCCAGACCCAGCAGCGGCGCAAGGCTATCCAGTTGCCCGACACGCAGCGTTTCGTGGTCGAGCTGGCCAACTTGGGTGTGTCGGTGCGCCTTACCCTGCATTGGCAGAACCGCGATTACTGGGTACTGGTACGGCAGCGCCGGCAAGACCGGGGCGATGTGGTGCTGAAACTGATTTCCGGCTATGTTCCCGCGCAGGAGCTGAACCTGCCTTTGCACACGGCTGTACAGGAAGTGGCTGAGGAGTGCCTGCTGGAAACCCCGGAAGGCTGGCTGGGCGGGCGTTTCAACGATACCTGGCTGCCCGCCCCCTACGCCGCAGCCTTGCACTATCGCGAAACACCGCACTTCTTGCTGGCTCCGGAATCCGGCGCTGCCCGGCCCGTCCACTGCGGCAAACTGATGCTGCTGGAGCGGCCGCGGGCCTATGTGCACTCGCCCACTGCGTCGTTGCAGCTGATCTATGACATGCGTTTGCAGGTACCGCGGGACGCCAAGAAACTCAGCTTGTTCCACGTGGACGAGCGTTTGGAAGGCGACCAACTGGTGGCGAGGCTCAACCGCAAGCGCCCTGACCTGTACCTGATGCCGTTGCAGGACGGCCAACCGCTGGCAGAGCTGTACACGTTGAAGAAGGACGAATTGGTGCCTGCAAGTACGCGCGGCCTGTACCTGGCCGAAAGCTTTGCCAAACAGGACGGTTGGGTAGTGGCGGACGAGCGGGTGCGCTGGAGGGATTGGGTCAAGCAGCAAGGCCTGGTGGAAAGCAAGCCGGCGCGGGCCTCGCGCCTGCAACGCTTTGGCGACAAGGCGCGGGCGTTGCTGCAGCGGGCGCGCACCTCACTTCACAAATAAGATCCTGAAGCCTGCGTGGTCCCTGTAGGAGCGGCCTTGTGTCGCGAAAGGGCTGCGCAGCAGCCCCAGGATTCCGGCGCAAATGCACAGATAGCTGGGGCTGCTACGCAGCCCATCGCGACACAAGGCCGCTCCTACACAGACCAGTGAAAGAGTGGCGCTCGATCAGTTCTTGCGAATTTTCTCGACAATAGCCGTGGTCGAGCTGTTCTCGACCAGCCCCAGCACCTTCACGGTGCCGCCGTAGGCCTTGACGATGTCGGCGCCGACCACCTGGTCGATACCGTAGTCCCCCCCCTTGACCAGCACATCCGGCTTGACCTGGCTCAGCAGGTTTTCCGGGGTGCCCTCGGAGAAGCTGATCACCCAGTCCACCGCACCCAGCCCGGCCAGCACGGCCATGCGCCGGTCGACGCTGTTGATCGGCCGGCCGGGCCCTTTCAGGCGGCTGACCGAAGCATCGTCGTTGACGGCCACGATCAGGCGATCGCCCTGGGCCCGCGCCTGCTCCAGGTAGGTCACGTGCCCGGCATGCAGGATGTCGAAGCAACCGTTGGTGAAAACGATCGTCTCCTTGTGCGCCCGCGCGTCATCGATGGCCAGCAACAGCTGTTCCAGGCCCAGCACACCGCGCTCGGAGCCTTCCTCACGCTGGATCGCACGGCGCAGTTCAGGGGCGCTGATGGCGGCGGTACCCAACTTGCCGACCACGATACCTGCCGCCAGGTTGGCCAGGGCCACTGCGTGGGGCAAGTCCTCACCGGCGGCAATCGCGGCGGCCAGGGTGGAGATGACGGTATCGCCAGCCCCGGTAACGTCGAACACTTCGCGCGCCCGTGCCGGCAAATGCAGCGCTGGCTGGCCAACGCGCAGCAGGGTCATGCCGTGCTCGCCCCGGGTGACCAGCAAGGCGCCCAGGTCCAGATCCTGAAGCAACTGCAAACCCTTGGCGACCAAGTCGGCCTCATCGACGCATCGACCCACGATGGTCTCGAACTCGCTGAGGTTGGGGGTGATCAGGCTGGCGCCACGGTAAATGGAAAAATCCTTGCCCTTGGGGTCGGCCAGCACCGGAATACCCTTGGCCCGGGCCGCCTGGATCAGGGCCTGGTGATTTTTCAGCGCACCCTTGCCGTAATCGGACAAGACCAGCACCTTGACCCCCTCGAGCAGGTTGTCGACCTCGCTGGCCAGCGACAGCGGGTCGGTGGCGAAGGGCTCTTCGAAATCGATACGCAGCAGTTGCTGGTGTCGGCTCATGACCCGGAGCTTGACGATGGTCGGCTGGTGGGCAATGCGCTGGAACACCGAGCGCACCCCGGCAGCCTGCAGGCTGTTGGCCAGGCTGTCGGCGGCCTCGTCCTGGCCGGTGACGCCGATCAGCGACGCAGGTGCGCCCAGCGCGGCAATGTTCAAGGCAACGTTGGCCGCACCGCCGGGGCGATCCTCGATCTGATCGACCTTGACCACCGGCACTGGCGCCTCAGGCGAAATACGCGAAGTACCGCCATGCCAGTAGCGGTCGAGCATGACATCGCCGACCACCAGTACCGGGGCTTGATCGAAACGCGGCATGGACAACTTCATGGGCAACCCATATGGAAATAATGAACAGGGGCAGGATATTAGCACAGGGTCGTCAATGGCTTTACGGCCAGATAGCCCATGGAAAATTCCCGTGACAATCGGGGCCATGGCGGCCCCGATCAAGGAGGTTTCAGGTGATGTCGGCCTTGGCCGGCTCATCCAGGCCCATGGCATGCAGGCGGGCGTAATGGCCATTGGCCGCAAGCAACTCGGCATGGGTACCGCGCTCCACCAACCGGCCCTGATCCATGACCAGGATCTGGTCGGCCTTCTCGATGGTGGATAGGCGATGGGCGATGACCAACGTGGTCCGCCCCTGCATCACGTGGTCCAGCGCCGCCTGGATATGCCGCTCGGACTCGGTGTCCAGGGCAGAGGTGGCCTCGTCGAGAATCAGCAGTGGGGCGTTTTTCAGCAATGCACGGGCAATTGCCAGGCGCTGGCGCTGACCGCCGGACAGCAGCACGCCGTTTTCACCGACTTCGGTATCGAAGCCCTTCGGCAGGCGGTCGACGAACTCCTTGGCGTAGGCATCGGCCGCAGCGGCTTCGATGTCTGCGCGCGGGGCGCCGGCCAGGTCGCCGTAGGCGATGTTGTTGGCCACGGTGTCGTTGAACAGGGTGACATGCTGGGTCACTTGCGACACATGGCGGCGCAGGTTGCGCAGGCGGTAGTTCTCGATCTCCACGCCATCGAGCAGGATCTGCCCTTTGCTGTGGTGATAGAAGCGCGGGATCAGCGCAGCCAGCGTCGACTTGCCACTGCCCGAGCGGCCGACCAGGGCGATCATCTGCCCGGGCTCGGCAGTGAAGCTGATGTCGCTCAGCACCTCGCGGTCGGTACCGGGGTAGGTAAAGCTGAGGTTGCGCACTTCCAAGTGCCCTTCCACGCGCTCCTTTTCGACCGTGCCGGTGTCCAGCTCAGGGGCTTCGTCCAGTTGCTCGAAGATGCTTTCTGCACCTGCAAGGCCCTTCTGGATGGTCGAGCTGACTTCCGACAACTGGCGAATCGGCTTGGGCAACAGGCCGGCAGCGGTGATGTAGGCGACCAGGTCGCCAGCGGTGGACTCGCCTCGCAGGAACAGCACCAGGAACATCAATGCGGCCATGGCGGTGTAGATCACCAGTTGCAACACCGGCGTGTACAGCGAGCCGGTCTTGGTCATGCGCAGCTGCTTGTCGGTGTTGCTCAGGCTGGCCTTGCCGAAACGCTGCTCCTCATAGGCCTCGCCACCGAAGCTGCGGACCACGCGATAACCCTGGATGGTTTCCGAGGCAACGTGGGTGACGTCGCCCATGGCGACCTGGATCTTCTTGCTCTGCTTGCGGAATTTCTTGCTGGCGACACTGACCATTACCGCGATGACCGGCAAGATGGCGACCATCACCAGGGTCAGGTGCCAGTTCATCCACAGCAGGTAGGCGAACAGGAACACCACGGTCAGGCCTTCGCGGATCACAACCTTGATGGCATCGGTGGCAGCGCCGGTGACCATGGTCACGTTGAAGGTGATGCGTGAAATCAGGTGCCCGGAGTTGTGGTTGTCGAAGTAGCGGTTAGGCAACACCAGCAGCTTATTGAACAACTCCACCCGCAAGTCGTGCACCAGGCACAAGGAGACCTTGGCCAGGAAGTAGTTACCAAGGAACGAGCCCAGGCCTTGCCAGGCGGCGATCAGGATGATCAGCAGCGGCACGGCCTGAAGCAATTGCAGGTCGCGCAAGTACGGCACGTTGGGGAACAACACCGCTTCGGGGTTGCTCAGCCCATCGACGAAGTATTTGAGGATGCCGGCCAGCATCGGCTGGGTCGAGGCGAAGATCACGAAACCGATGATGCTCAGCAGGAAAATGCCGACGTAGGGTTTCACATAGCCCAGCAGCCGGAAGTAGATCTTCAGGCTGGATGTGTGCTCCGCCGGTCGCGGTGTTTCGGCCATTATCAAGCTCGCTGTTCAGGTTGAACCGGAAATTTTACCACAGGCGTCATTTTCGGCACGCCCCCATGGCAGCATCATGGCCAGGCCCACCGGCAGCCAGCTGATGAACCATTCGGCACGCGGCGTGCCGGTGAGGCTCGCAGCATCGAACTGCATCGCCAGGGTCGAGTATACCCACAGCCCCAGCAGCACATTGCCCAATGGCGTGCCGCGGGCGCGAACGATGGCTGCCAGGGTGTACAGCCACACGGCGCACCACAGCAGCATCCCGGGCAACCCCAGCTCAACCGCAACGTGGGTGAACATGTTGTGGGAATGATCGAACTGCAAACCTACCGCCTGTACCACGTAGGGGCTGCCCATCCCCAGCCCGGTCCACGGCCGCTCCGAAATCATGTGGAGCACGGCGGCGAAAATCTCCGGACGATAGGAAGCGCCGCGCTGCGTGATCACGCCGTACATTTCGAAGAACGCCAGCCCTGTGGCCAGCAAGGCCAGCAGTGCCAGCAGCCTGCTGTGCGTGTCGCGGTACCAGAGCGGTGCAATCACCACGGTGAACACCAGCGCCAACACCGCCCCCCGGCTCTGGCTGAGAATGACGAAAGCGCCCAGGCAGGCCAGCGCAGCCGCCCAGCCCAGCTGTGCGGCACGATGGGCAGGCCAGTCGTAAAGCATCAACAGCACAGCGGTGCCGATCACGTAGGCGCCAAGGATCGGATGTGAAATTTCACCGATACCGGCCAGGCGGGCGAGCAACGGGAAGCCTTCGAAGCCATAGAACCGGACGATCGACACCGCTGCAGCCACTGCCAGCAGCGCACTCCCCACGCGCACCAGCCAGCGCAGCCGGGCGTGCCCCAGCTGGGCCAGTAACGGGAAGGCCAGCAGGAACACCAGGATGTAGAGCAAGCGTTTTAGCTCGCGCCCGGGCGCCTCACCCGCCGACCAGGCCAGCGTGAGCGCGCACCAGACCATCAGCAGCAACACACTGCCCCACAAGGCCGGTTGCCGTTGCCAGGCGTGCAGCAGTACGCCGCGGGCAGACCAAACCAATACCAGGGTTGGCACCCACAGGAACACCACCAGGCCTTGCTGGTACAGCTTGTTGCTAGGGGCCAGGGCTATCGCCGCGAGAAACCAGACCAGCCCGAACCCCAGCCAGGCGCGCGCCCAGTTTTTTTGATACAACATCGCTTCTCCCCGATGAATCCAGACACCATCCATGGTGCTACTGCATTATTTTCGGCATTATTGCCGGTCATTTTGCTCGCCAGACGACAAGGCTCTATTCATGCAATGCTCCCGGCTCAACCAGGTCGAGTTCGACCAGCTGACACACGGCGCCCAGGTGCTTGAGGCAGACAGCCATGGCGCCAAAGTCTACCTGCTCGCAGATGGAAATTTCCTCAAGGTTTTTCGTAGGAAACGACTGATTTCATCTGCACTACTGCGCCCCTACTCGCAGCGCTTCGTCGACAACGCTGCACGCCTGGCGCAATTGGGCATTCCCACACTCGAGGTCATCAGCCAGCACAAGCTCGACCTGCCCGGCCGCACGGCGGTGCTGTACCGCCCTTTGCCGGGGCGGACCCTGCTGCAGATGTCGCGTGATGAAGGGTTTAGCTGGGACGTATACCTGCCACGCCTGGTCGAACTGATCCGCCAATTGCACCGCAGCGGTGTGTACTTCCGCTCCCTGCACCTGGGCAACGTGGTGGTCACCCCCGAGCAGCGCCTGGGCCTGATCGACGTGGCCGATATGCGTTTCCTGCGCCCACCGCTTTCGGCGCGCATGATTCGGCGCAATGTGCAGCATATGGTGCGCTACATCGAGCGGGAAAACCTGGGCGACCGTTTCCCCCTCGCGGCGCTCGAGAGCGCCCTGCTGGCGCGTTGAGGTCAATTGCGCAGCAGGTTCTGCGAACTGTTGCAGAAGGCTTGCCAAGCCTGTTCCGGGGCCAGCGCCTGGCGCTGCCGGGCAGCCATTTGCGCGGCATCTTGCAGCGGGCAGTCTTCGATGGCCTGTGCCCAAGCGCGCTGGTCGGCAACCGGCAGGTAGCCGCCAGTGTCCCCCAGTTGCTCGCGAAACACCTGCAGGTCGCTGCACACCACCGGCACGTCAGCCATCACCGCCTCTTGCACCACCAGGCCCAGGCCCTCTGAACGCGAAGGCACCAGCAGCCAGTCGAATGCCCGGTACAGTTGCTGCAGGTCTTCACGGTAACCACGCAGGTGAACACACCCTGCAAGGCCCAAGGCATCGATGCGCGCTTGCAACACTGCCTGCAAGGGGCCTTCACCAATGATCGCCAGTTGCAGGCCTGGCTGCCGGGCACGGGCCTGGGCAAATGCCTCGATCAGCATCTCGAAGCCTTTGCTTTCCACCAGCCGCCCGACTGCACCCAATATCAGCTCGGCATCGTGCGGCAAACGCAGCGCCTGCCTGGCCTGGTCTCGACTGCGCAGCGGGCCGCTGAACGCCAGCGGGTCGAGCGCCATGCGCAAGGTTTGCACCGGTCTGCCCAGGTCCCGCTGCAGCGACTCGGCCAATGTCTGCGACACCGCAGCGATACTCAGCCGGTCGGGCGGCAGCCCGCGCAACAAGCGAATATCGCCACTGTTCAGCCGCGTCTTGCCATGGAACAACACCTTGGCCCGCAGTTGCGGAACGCCCTGCAACAATGGCAGCACCAAGCGCGCAACCCCAATCCCGTCCAGCAGCACGATGTCGGCCCCCGCCTCGGTCAGCGCCCTGCGCAAGCGCAGGCGCAACCATGGCCGCAGCAGGCGCCACACATGGCGCCCTTTGAGTGCACGTGAGGGCATATGCCATTCGCGTGTAGAACCCAGCCCACAGCACAGCCCACTCCCCAACAGCAGCCAGTTACTGATCCGGGCATCGGCACCCGCGTTCGACAGCACCTGCCGATGAACCTTGTGGATGGACACATACGGCGTGCCACCCGCCCACATCATATTGACGATGTTCATGGGCCCTCTCCCGGTCATGTCAGGTGGGACAGCGACTTCATTGAACAAAAACGGTGATGCCCATGCCGATCAAAGCGCCCGCCACCAGCGTCAATGCCAGCTTCATCCGGTCACGCTGTCGGCGCTTGGCCTTGCGCTCCACCTCGATGGGCAGGGTCACGTGATTGCCAAACCCAGTGTGCAATACTGCATCACCCTCCAACGTGACCGCTGTCAGATTTAACTCGGCATAACGCCGGGAAAGCGCCTTTTCTCCAGCATAGGCGGCAAATGGCGCACAGCGCTGGTAATCGCTCAACCGCCGCAGGCCAGGGTTCAACGAAAACGCCTGCCATTCAGCCTTGTCCGACAACAGCGGGTAGCACGGCACGCCGGCGATCACCTGACGATCCCCGAGGTGAATGTACGGGCTGTGCACGGCCAGGTCGTGGGCATGGCTGCGCAGCCACACCTGCAGCAGGTTGGGGCTGGCAGCCAGAATGGCCTGCGAGTCCTCGACGAAGCCTTGGCGATAGAAGTGCCAATCGTCCTCGCAGTGGAAGATGTAGGGCGTCTTGACATGGCTGTAGGCCAGGTCGATAGACGCCAGCTGGCCTAGCTTGGGCCGGTTGACGAACACCTTGCAGTGCGGTTTCCAGTGCTCTGGCACAGCGTCATGCACGGCATCGTCACCTGAGTCTTCGGTGATGAATACCTCGCGTATGGGCGCCGTGTTGTAGCGATCGAAACTCTCAAGGGTATCTTTGAGCAGGTCGAACCGCCCACAACTGGTCACGACAAGCGTGACATCACTCTCATTTGAAAAGCGCACCGGACTCCCCCCGCGTTGCGACTGTCGGCTTTCAACGCCCGTTCCTGGGCGCAAAAGCTCTTATGTTAGAAGCCCAGCTTCAGACGCAGCCGCTGCCATGCAGACAATGGCGGGCGGGGCCTGAGCGCTGGGCGCATGTGCTCGACGATGCTACGTCCTACCGCGCCGAAGCTGAAACGGGAAACCGCCAGATGGCGACCGTTTTCGGCAATCTGCCGCGCCAGCTCGGGCTCGGCACGCAAGCGTCGCAGCTTGGCCTGAAGGGTCGGGATGGTGTCATACAACACCACGTTGTGCATGTCCTGTAGACCCAACGCACGGTTTTCCTGCTCGCCCTGGTCATAGGCCAGCAATACACAGCCGCAGGCCATGGCCTCGAAGTTCTTGATCATGTATTCGCCCATGCCTACATCGGCGCTGACGAAAAAACGGATTCGGTTGAGCGTGTTGCAATAGTCCTCGCCCGACTTGGTGCGGGTAACCAGCAGGTCCTCGACCTGCCCCAGCTCGTCCAGCAGCGCCTTGCGGCCGCTGTAGGCCACGCTGTTGACACTGCCGACGAAGGCCAGTTCGATATCGCGCTCGCGCCCTTGGTCAGCCAGCAACTGCTCGTCATAACCCTTGGGCACGAATACCGCATCGAAGCCTTCCTGACGCAGGCGCTCGCTGACCATGTAGCCAGAGCTGATCACACGCGCCCAGGGCAGTTGCCGGTAGTGGGCGCTGAACTTGCCGGTGTACTTGCACGGGATGTAGTTCTGGTAGGCGTCGTGTTCGAGTATGACCAGGTTCGGCACGGTACGAATGAACGCGACCTGGCGGATTTCCTGCTTGAAGCGCAGAAAGAAAACAATGCGGTCATAGCGCTCGACCTGCACGTGGCGTTTGAAGTAGCGGCGCAGGTTGCGTTGGTCTTCGCTGGTCAACCAGCGCAGGTCGCATTCGCAGTTGGCCGCGACGCCGTCGTACAGGCGATCCAGAATCGCGCGCTGTTCCTTCTGTACCAGAAATAGGACTTTCATCATGTTCCTTGGGCGCTCTGCGCCAACGCGGTCAGTTTTACAGCTCACGCCGCCAGAACAGCTCATGCCGGCGCACCGCCTTGCGGAAGAACTCGTTCTCCCCATAGGGCGACGGGCGGCGGCCGGCCAGCCAACGTTGCAGCAAGCGGCGCAGGCGACGCTTGAAAGGGGCTGGCGGTTGCAGGTCGTGCATCATGCCCAGCGCCATCGCCTTGTCACGCTGGCTGGCCAGGTCCAGCACCAGGCTGCAGGGGGCCCAGGCCTGATCCGCGCTCAGCTGCGGCGGCAACGCCACGCCGTCGCCGCTATCGCCCATTGGCCAGCGATCGTTGTCATGCAGGTGGTTGGCGTAGCAGAGCAGGGTCTGTGGCTTCCAGGCCAGCCCCTGCAAGGCTTCGAGCACGGCGGCCTGGGCGCAGACGTGATCGGGGTGCGGGTCCAGCTGAGGGTGCGGCAGCACCAGCACTTCGGGCCTGGCCAACTCGATTACAGCCCGCAAGTCGGCCAACAGGTTGCGCCAGGTAGGGGCACCGTCCTGATCGGCGGGCAGCGGGAACGGGTTGAACTGGCGGAACGGGCGGATATCGGCCATGTCGGCTTCACGAGACACCGCAGGCCGATCGGGCGCCGCCTGCATGGCAGGCAATTGCAGGCAGAAGTAGCCCAACTGCACACAACGAGACTCCGGCACCCCGGCCCAGCGCGGCACGGCAATGCTGTCCCAGGCGCGCAGGCGACCTTTCAGGCGGGCGGCTTCGGCCTTGCCCAGACCCATCTGCTGATAATGCTCGGCCTCGATTTCACCGGCGGTCAGCGTGACCACCCAGGCTTCCTGCGCTTGGCTGTACAGCCCGTAGGCGGCCAACTCGGCGTCATCGGCATGGGGTGCAATCACCATTACCCGCCGCCGTTGCAGTTCGAACGCCGGGGTTATCCACAAGCGCGGCTGGCCTAGCAGCCGGCAATGCCGGCCACGCAAGCGCAGTGTGCCGGCCTGCAGGGGCGCGGCCAGGCCGGTGAGGTTCAGATAACGCAAGCCGGCCGCACCGCGCTCGAAGGTTTGCTGGTCGGCCTGCTCGCCCCCCAGCAGTTCGACCCGCGGATCGAGAAAACGCCCCAGCCAACTGCTTTTTATGTGCAGTTCGAGCACCAGGGTTTCCCCACCCTGCAGCACGCAGTCGGCCTTGAGCAGACCGGCCTGCAAGCGCGCGGCCACGGGCTGGGTGTACTCCCCGAAGTCGTAGGCGTAATCTTCGCCCGGGGTGTAGAACAGATGATCGGCAAACCACGCCTCATGCGCAGCCCACAGCAGCGGCAACAGCAAAAGCGGCAGCCACCACCAAGTGGCCAGGCCCAAAGCGAACAGCCCGGCCAGCCCTGCCAGCAGCGCCAGGCGTTTGTTGCGCCGGTGGCGCTTGAGCAACTGCTGCTTGCGACTCACGCCTGGTACACCGGCACAGGGTTGCACCAGCGCTCCTTGTACTCGCGGTCGGCACGACCGAACGAGAACCGCAGCGGCTTGTTGCGCGCTCGGGCGTCGTCCCAGGCCGCCTGGGTGTTGAGGAAGCTCAACACGCTACCTGGGCTGAAGGCCTTGGTTTCGGGGTCGACACCGCCGTTGATGTACTCCACGCTGACCCACTGCGGTGCCTCGACGCGGTAAACCAACTGGATCGCGATCGGCTTGCCGTCCAGCAGCAGTACCGAGCCGATCAGCAGCTCACGCAGACGCTCCAGCACATCGGCCATGCGCTCGGCACCGGTGGCCGGGAAGCCCCAGCGGCGCTGGAACAGGTCGCAGTACATGCTGGCGATTTCCTGTGCGCTGAACGCGCTGATCGGGCGCACCACCCCGCCCGCCTCTTCCAGCAGGCGCAGCTCGCGGCGCTGGTTGTAGCGGAACTTCTTCGACAGGTCTTCGTGCGCGCGGGCCATGGCCAGCTGCTCCTTCTGCACCTTGAGCCCGCTGAAGCGGCCCTGGTTCAGTTCGGACAGGTAGCGCACGCTGTGACGCAGCGGTGCGCCGGCATCGGGTGCGGCCGGCAGGATGATTTCGGCGTTGCCGAGGTCGAACAGGGCTTTCTTGCCGGCGCGTTTGAGCACGTCCTTGGACAGCGCCAGGTGGCGCCCCCAGGTCGCAATGGCGGCTTTCAGCTCGCCATTCTGGTGCCAGCCAAGGTAGCGCACGGGTATCTGCGCCAGGTCAGCCAGTTGCTCGACCACCAGCGGGTGAGTCGCGACGCTGCCGCCAAAGCGGGCCCACGCCTGGGCATAGGCGTGGGCGTCGATCACTTGCCAGCCGCGTTCGCGCCAAGCCTGAATGCGATTGAGCATCACGCCTGCCCCACCAACGCACGCACCTGCGGCAGTTGCCAGAAAGCCCCGCGCACGGCCTGGTCGGAAAAGCGCTCACGCAGGCGTTGCAGCATGTGTTCGGCACAGGCCTGGCGCTGCTGCCCGTCGAGCAAGGCCATATGTTCCAGGCCCTGGGCTAACTGCCCGGGGTCGCCCAGCGGGAACAGCACGCCAACACCCTCGACCACCTCGCGGGCACCGCCACAGGCGGTGGCTAACACGGGCACCCCGGCCACCATGGCCTCGAGCAGGACCATGCCGAACGGCTCATGGTCGGAGCTCAGGGCGAACACGTCGAAGGCTCGGAAATAACGCCGTGCATCCGGTACCTGGCCAAGGAAGTCGACCTGCCCGGCAATGCCCAGTTCGCCAGCCAGGGCCTTGAGCTTGCCTTCCAGGCGCCCCTTGCCAAGGATCGCCAGCCGGGCGCCGGCCGGCAGCCCAGGCAATGCCTGGGCAAAGCCGCGCAACAGCGTGGCCTGGTCCTTGTCCGGGTGCAGCCGGCCGACATTGCCGACGATCCATGCCTGCGCATCCAGCCCCAGCGCATGCCGCGCCTCAGCGCGCGGCACCTGGGCCGCCTGCAGGGCATCGATGTCGATACGGTTGTACAGCGTCTGGATGCGGTCGGCCGGCCACTGCGGCAAGCAACGGCGCATGTCGTCGCGTACGGCGTCCGACACCCCGAGCAGGCTCAGGCGCTTGCCGAACAGGTTGGCGAAAATGCGCCGCCCCTTGCGCTGGTAGTCACCAAAGGCATGGTGCACGCCGATCACCGGCAAACCAGTAGCCAGCAACGCCACATAGATCGGCTTGAAGCGGTGGGCGATGCAGAACGCAAAATTGCGCTCGGCCGCAATCCGCCGCAGGGCGCGGATCGCGCCGAGCTTGAGACCACGCACGGCCTTGGAGCTGAAACCCAGGAACAGCACCTCGTCCGAGGCGCAACCCGCCGCTACTTGCGGGTCGGCTGCTCCCGTGAGGAACACCGTGGTGACCCGGTAGCCACGCCCCTGAAACAGGCTGGCGTACTGACGGGCACAGTCCAGGAACGGCCCGTCATAGCCATGGCAGAACTGCAGGATGCGCGGTTCAGAGCGGCTGGTCATAGGCGGCAGCGCCGTCCTTCACAACCAGGATGTCTTCCATGATCAGGTATTGCAGGTCCGAGCCGAAGAACATGTTCAGGGCGTCGGTTGGCGAGCAGATCATCGGCTCGCCACGGCGGTTCAGCGAGGTGTTCAGCGACACGCCGTTGCCGGTCAGGTCTTCGAGCGCCTTCATCATGTCGTAGTAGCGCGGGTTGTACTCGCGCTTGAGCACCTGGGCACGCGAGGTACCGTCCTCGTGGACCACCTCCGGCACACGGGTTTTCCACTCTTCAGCCACTTCGAAGGTGAAAGTCATGAACGGCGCCGGGTGATCGACCTTGATCATCTGCGGGGCGACGGTGTCGAGCATCGACGGGCAGAAAGGTCTCCAGCGCTCGCGGAACTTGATCTGCTCGTTGATACGGTTGGCGACGCCAGGCACGCTCGGGCAACCAATGATCGAACGGCCACCCAGGGCGCGCGGGCCGAACTCCATGCGGCCTTGGAACCAGGCCACTGGGTTGCCATCGACCATGATCTTGGCGATACGCTGCGGCATGTCGTCGAGCTTGCGCCACGTCGGTGCATTCGGGTGCCGAGCGCAGGCAGCGATCACGTCTTCGTTGGAATAGGACGGGCCGAGGTAGACGTGCTCCATCTTCTCGACCGGTACGCCACGGGAGTGGGACACGTAGGCCGCAGCGCCAACCGCAGTACCGGCGTCGCCGGAAGCCGGCTGCACGAACAGCTCTTTGACATCCGGGCGGGCGATGATCTTCTGGTTGAGCTTGACGTTCAGCGCGCAGCCGCCGGCAAACGCCAGCTTGCCGGTTTCGCGCAGGGTGTCGCCCAGGTAGTGGTCGATCATCTGCAGGGCGATCTTCTCGAACAACGCCTGCATGCTGGCCGCGTAATGGATGTACGGCTCGTCGGCGATATCGCCTTCGCGCTTGGGCCCCAGCCATTCGATCAGCTTGGGCGAGAAGTAGAAGCCCTTGCCCTTTTCTTTATGGCGGCGCAGGCCGATGACGTTGGCGTATTCGGTGTTGATCACCAGTTCACCGTTCTCGAAGCTGGCCAGGCGCGAAAAGTCGTATTTGCTGGCATCGCCATACGGCGCCATGCCCATGACCTTGAACTCGCCATCGAGCATCTCGAAACCGAGGAACTCGGTAATGGCACCGTACAGGCCACCCAACGAGTCCGGGTCGAAGAATTCCTTGATCTTGTGGATCTTGCCGTTTTCGCCGTAGCCGAAGAAGGTGGTGGCGTACTCGCCTTTACCGTCAATGCCAAGGATGGCCGTTTTTTCCTTGAAGCCCGAGCAGTGATAGGCACTGGAAGCATGGGCCAGGTGGTGCTCGACCGGCTCGATCTTGATCTTTTTCGGGTCGAAGCCCAGTTGCTCCAGGCACCAGACGATCTTCTTGCGGTAACGCTTGTAGCGGCGGTTGCCCATCAGGATTGCATCGAGGGCGCGATCCGGGGCGTACCAGTAGCGCTTGGCATAGTGCCAGCGCGCCTTGCCGAACAGGCTGATGGGCGCGAACGGGATGGCAACCACGTCGACGTCGGATGGCTTGATGCCTGCCTGCTCCAGGCAGAACTTCGCCGACTCGTAGGGCATGCGGTTCTTCGCATGCTTGTCACGCACGAAGCGCTCTTCTTCGGCGGCGGCAATCAGCTTGCCATCAATGTACAGGGCCGCGGAAGGGTCATGGCTAAGGGCGCCGGACAGGCCAAGAATCGTCAATGCCAAGGGATTAGCCTCTTCATTCGGTAGAGATGCGCCAGCGGCCGCTTGGGCGGGTGGCGACTAAAAGGCGGGATTATAACGCAAACATGTGCGCAACGCGGCAACCTGTACCGGCCTCATCGCCGGCAAGCCAGCTCCCACAGGTAGAGCATCGCCCTTGAGGCCTGCGCTGTCCCTGTGGGAGCTGGCTTGCCGGCGATGAGGCCGGTACAGCCAACCAGGACTACTCGGCGATCAGCCAGTCCATGCGGTAGCTACCGGCAGTCTGCGCCAGCTCCTTGGCCAGCCACGGCAGCAACTCCTTGAGCTCGTCTTCCAGCCCCCACGGCGGGTTGGCAATGGCCAGGCCCGAACCATTGAGCCCCTGCGGGCTGTCCTGATGGTGCACATACAGCTCCACCCGCAGCAGTTTGGGCGCGCCGGTGCTGGTCAGGTCCTGGTAATAGCGTGTCAACGAACGCTGGTCCTTGATCGGGTACCAGATGGCTGCAACCGTCTGGCGCATGCGCCCAATGGCCTCTTTCATGGCCGTGGTGCAGCGCTTGAGCTCATCGGCCTGCTCGAACGGCGGGTCGATCAGCATGATCGCGCGCTTTTCCTGCACGGGCAGCAAAGCCCGCGGCACGTGCCAGCCTTCACCTAGGTGCACGGTAACGCGCGGGTCTTTCTTCATGTTCTCCTTGAGCAGCGGCCCGTCTTCCGGGTGCTTCTCGTTGAGCAGGGCACGGTCCTGCTGGCGCATCAAACGCCGGGCCAGCTCAGGCGAACCAGGGTAGTAGCGAAGCTCGCCGTCGGCGTTCAAACGCTTGATCACGCGCAGGTAGTCAGCGGCCATGGGCGGCAGGTCATCGCGGTGCCACAGGCGGGCCACGCCTTGCTGATACTCGCCGGTGCGGCTTGCCTGGTCGCCCTGCAAGTCGTAGAGGCCAAGCCCTGCGTGGGTATCGATGTAGGCGAATGGCTGCTCCTTGCGCGACATCAGGGCGATGAGGCGGGTCAGCACGATGTGTTTGAGGACGTCGGCGTGGTTGCCGGCGTGGAAGGCGTGACGATAGTTCATGGCAACTCCTGCGAAGGCGGCAAGTTTACCTTGCCTTGCAGGCGGAGTCAGGCCTGGCTGCTGATCGGCGGCGCCCGCTTGGCAGGCGCCGCCGGTTCAACGGGTGTTACTTGTCAGCGTGATACGCAGCATCGGCGGCTTGGAAGCGCTGCACCATGGCCTGCGACGGGCTGCCCAGCTTGCTCACCACAAAGATGGCGATGCTGGCAAACAGGAAGCCAGGGATGATTTCGTACAGCCCGAGGGTGTCGAAGTTCTTCCACAGGATCACTGTCAAAGCACCCACCACGATACCGGCCAGCGCGCCATTACGGGTCATGCCTTTCCACAGCACAGAGATCAGCACCACGGGCCCAAAGGCGGCACCGAAGCCGGCCCAGGCATACGCCACCAGGCCCAACACACGGTTTTCCGGGTTGGCCGCCATGGCGATGGCGATCAGGGCCACGGCCAGCACCATCAGGCGGCCGACCCACACCAGCTCACGCTGCGACGCATGCTTGCGCAGGAAGGCTTTGTAGAAGTCCTCGGTCAGGGCGCTGGAGCACACCAGCAGCTGGCAGCTCAGGGTGCTCATCACTGCCGCCAGAATCGCCGACAGCAGCACGCCGGCAATCCATGGATTGAACAGGATCTTGGCCAGCTCGATGAACACACGCTCGTGATTCTCGGTCACCGGGCCCGCCAGGTCCGGATGTGCAGAGAAGTAGGCAATTCCGAAGAAGCCAACGGCACAGGTACCCGCCAGGCACAGGATCATCCAGGTCATGGAGATGCGACGCGCCTTGGCGATCGACTTCACCGAATCGGCCGCCATGAAGCGCGCCAGGATGTGCGGTTGGCCGAAGTAGCCCAGGCCCCAACCCATCAGCGAAATGATGCCAATGAAGGTTGCGCCTTTGAACATGTCGAAGTTGGTCGGGTTGACCGCCTCGATCGCCGCGAAGGTGGTGTCGAAGCCGCCTGTGGAGATCAGCACGATCACGGGCGTCAGGATCAGCGCGAAGATCATCAGCGTAGCCTGCACGGTGTCGGTCCAGCTCACCGCCAGGAAGCCACCGATGAAGGTGTAGGCGATGGTGGCTGCAGCACCAGCCCACAGGGCGGTCTCGTAGGACATGCCGAAGGTGCTTTCGAACAGACGGGCACCGGCAACGATGCCGGAAGCGCAGTAGATGGTGAAGAACACCAGGATGACAATGGCGGAAATGATGCGCAGCAAGCCGCTGTTGTCATCGAAACGGCTGGAGAAATAGTCCGGCAGGGTCAATGCGTCACCGTTGTGCTCGGTTTGCACGCGCAGGCGACCAGCCACGAACAGCCAGTTCAAGTAGGCACCCACGGTCAGGCCGATGGCGATCCAGGCCTCGGACAGGCCGGCGAAGTAGATGGCGCCCGGCAGGCCCATCAGCAGCCAGCCACTCATGTCGGACGCCCCGGCAGACAGTGCGGTTACCACGCTGCCCAGGCTGCGCCCGCCCAGAATGTAGTCGGAAAGGTTGTTGGTGGAGCGATAGGCGGCGAGGCCGATCAGCACCATTGCCGCGATGTAGATCACGAAGGTGATCGTTAGTGGGTTGCCCATGTGTGTGTGCCCTGGCGTTTGTTTTTATCTCATGCACAACCACAGTGATTGCGGTTGCACCCAGGCGGCGAATGCTATGCAACAAAGCGAAGCGGGTGCAACCATTTTTCATAGACAAGTTGCACCCAACGCGCATTTTCCGATAAAGCCGATTTTTTGCTCCCTTTTGGAGCATTGCCGGTGTTTTTAATAGTAAACCGCATCAAAAACGCCCCATCCTCGAGCGCGCAGGTTGCTGTCGGACGAGTTGCACCTTTTACTCGAAAAATTCAGGTTGCACCTGGTTGCACCCGAATTGTCCTACAGCTAATCTTGGCGCCAGCTTAGGCCACAGCCGTGGCAATAACGAGGATAAGAAATGGCGACGACCACCCTTGGGGTCAAACTCGATGACCCTACCCGTGAGCGACTCAAGGCAGCAGCGCAGTCGATAGACCGCACGCCGCACTGGTTGATCAAGCAAGCGATCTTCAACTACCTGGAGAAGCTCGAGGGTGGCGCGACCCTGAACGACCTCAACGGCGATTCCGGCAGCCTGGCCGATGACGCCGGCGAGGTCCAGCCTGACCACAATCATCAGTGCTTCCTGGAATTCGCCGAGAGCATCCTGCCCCAGTCGGTACTGCGCTCGGCCATTACCGCCGCCTACCGCCGCCCCGAGCAGGAAGTGGTACCGATGTTGCTGGAACAGGCGCGCCTCAGCGCACCGCTGGCCGAGGCGACCAACAAGCTGGCCGCCGGCATCGCCGAAAAACTGCGCAACCAGAAAAGCGCGGGCGGCCGCGCTGGCATCGTTCAGGGCCTGTTGCAGGAGTTCTCGCTGTCCTCGCAGGAAGGCGTGGCCCTGATGTGCCTGGCCGAAGCCCTGCTGCGCATCCCCGACAAGGGCACCCGCGACGCACTGATCCGCGACAAGATCAGCACCGGCAACTGGCAGCCGCACCTGGGCAACAGCCCGTCGCTGTTCGTCAACGCCGCCACCTGGGGCCTGCTGCTGACCGGCAAGCTGGTCAGCACGCACAACGAATCCGGCCTCACTTCCTCGCTCACCCGCATCATCGGCAAGAGCGGTGAGCCGATGATCCGCAAGGGTGTCGACATGGCCATGCGCCTGATGGGCGAGCAGTTCGTCACGGGCGAAACCATTGCCGAAGCCCTGGCCAATGCCAGCCGTTTCGAGGCCAAGGGCTTCCGTTATTCCTACGACATGCTCGGCGAGGCCGCCCTCACCGAGCACGACGCGCAGAAATACCTGGCGTCCTACGAGCAGGCCATCCACTCGATCGGCAAGGCTTCGCATGGCCGCGGCATCTATGAAGGCCCGGGCATCTCGATCAAGCTGTCGGCGCTGCACCCGCGCTACAGCCGCGCCCAGTACGAGCGGGTGATGGAAGAGCTGTACCCGCGCCTGCTGTCGCTGACCTTGCTGGCCAAGCAGTACGACATCGGCCTGAACATCGATGCCGAGGAAGCCGATCGCCTGGAGCTGTCGCTGGACCTGCTCGAGCGCCTGTGCTTCGAGCCGGCGCTGGCTGGCTGGAACGGCATCGGCTTCGTCATCCAGGCCTACCAGAAACGCTGCCCGTACGTGATCGACTACGTTGTCGACCTGGCCAAGCGCAGCCGCCACCGCCTGATGATCCGCCTGGTCAAAGGTGCCTACTGGGACAGCGAAATCAAGCGCGCCCAGGTCGAGGGGCTGGAGGGCTACCCCGTTTACACGCGCAAGGTGTACACCGACGTGTCCTACGTTGCCTGCGCACGCAAGTTGCTGGCCGTGCCCGAGGCCATCTACCCGCAATTCGCCACCCACAATGCCCACACCCTGTCGGCCATCTACCACATTGCCGGGCAGAACTACTACCCGGGCCAGTACGAGTTCCAGTGCCTGCACGGCATGGGCGAGCCCCTGTACGAGCAGGTGGTCGGCAAGCTGGCCGATGGCAAGCTGAACCGCCCCTGCCGCGTCTATGCACCGGTGGGCACCCACGAAACACTACTGGCCTACCTGGTGCGCCGGTTGCTGGAAAACGGCGCCAACACCTCGTTCGTCAACCGCATTGCCGACCACTCGATCTCGATCCAGGAACTGGTCGCCGACCCGGTCGCCAGCATCGAACGCATGGGCACCCAAGAGGGCAGCATCGGCCTGCCGCACCCGCGCATCCCATTGCCGCGTGACCTGTATGGCAGCGAACGGGCCAACTCGGCCGGTATCGACATGGCCAACGAGCACCGCCTGGCTTCGCTGTCCTGCGCCATGCTGGCCACCGCTCACAATGACTGGAAAGCCGCCCCGCTGCTGGCCTGCGCCGCCAGTGAGACAGCTGCGGTAGCGGTGCTGAACCCGGCAGACCACCGCGATGTGGTAGGCCATGTGCAGGAAGCCACGGTCGCCGACGTGGACAATGCCATCCAGTGCGCCATCAACGCGGCGCCGATCTGGCAGGCCACCCCGCCGGCAGAGCGCGCCGCGATTCTGGAGCGTACCGCCGACCTGATGGAGGCAGAAATCCAGCCGCTGATGGGGCTGCTGATTCGCGAAGCCGGCAAGACCTTTGCCAACGCCATCGCCGAAGTACGCGAGGCGGTGGACTTCCTGCGCTATTACGCGGTGCAGGCCCGCAACGACTTCAGCAATGACGCGCACCGCCCGCTGGGGCCGGTGGTCTGCATCAGCCCCTGGAACTTCCCGCTGGCGATTTTCACCGGCCAGGTAGCCGCAGCCCTGGCTGCCGGCAACCCGGTACTGGCCAAGCCTGCCGAACAGACCCCACTGATCGCCGCGCAGGCCGTGCGCCTGTTACTGGAAGCCGGCATTCCGGAAGGTGTACTGCAGTTGCTGCCAGGGCGCGGTGAAACCGTGGGTGCCGGCCTGGTCAGTGACGAGCGGGTCAAAGGCGTGATGTTCACCGGCTCCACCGAAGTCGCCCGCCTGCTGCAGCGCAACGTCGCCGGCCGCCTGGACAACCAGGGGCGGCCGATCCCGCTGATCGCCGAAACCGGTGGCCAGAACGCCATGATCGTCGACTCTTCTGCGCTCACCGAGCAAGTGGTGATCGACGTGGTATCGTCGGCCTTCGACAGTGCCGGCCAGCGTTGCTCGGCCCTGCGCGTGCTATGCCTGCAGGAAGACTCCGCCGACCGCGTGATCGAAATGCTCAAGGGGGCCATGGCTGAAAGCCGCCTGGGCTGCCCGGACCGCCTGGCAGTGGACATTGGCCCGGTGATCGACGCCGAAGCCAAGGCCGGTATCGAGAAGCACATCCAGGGCATGCGTGAGAAAGGCCGCTCGGTCTACCAGGTCGCGATTGCCGATGCCGCCGAAATCAAGCGCGGCACCTTCGTCATGCCGACCCTGATCGAGCTGGACAGCTTCGACGAGCTGAAGCGTGAAATCTTCGGCCCGGTACTGCATGTGGTGCGCTACAACCGCCGCAACCTCGACCAACTGATCGAGCAGATCAACAACTCCGGCTATGGCTTGACCCTCGGCGTGCACACCCGCATCGACGAGACCATTGCCAAGGTGGTGGAAACCGCCAATGCCGGCAACATGTACGTCAACCGCAATATCGTTGGCGCCGTGGTAGGCGTGCAGCCCTTCGGTGGTGAAGGCCTGTCTGGTACCGGCCCGAAAGCCGGCGGCCCGCTGTACCTGTATCGCCTGCTGTCGACCCGCCCGGCCGACGCGATTGGCCGCCACTTCCAGCAACAGGATGGCGAAGGCAAGCCGGACCGTACTCTGCATGAGCAACTGGTAAAGCCGCTGCACGGTCTCAAGGCCTGGGCCGAGAGCAATCAGCTGGCCGACCTGGCAGCGCTGTGCGAACAATTCGCTGGCCAGTCGCAGAGCGGCATCGCCCGCCTGCTGCCAGGCCCGACCGGTGAGCGCAACAGCTACACCATCCTGCCGCGCGAGCATGTGCTGTGCCTGGCCGACAATGAAACCGACCTGCTGGCGCAGCTCGCCGCGGTGCTGGCTGTTGGCAGCTCGGCGGTGTGGGCTGACAGCGAACCGGGCAAGGCTTTGCGCGCGCGCCTGCCGCGTGAGCTGCAGGCCAAGGTGAAGCTGGTGGCAGACTGGAACAAGGATGAAGTGGCGTTCGACGCCGTGATCCACCATGGCGACTCGGACCAGCTGCGTGGCGTTTGCCAGCAGGTGGCCAAGCGTGCCGGGGCGATCGTGGGTGTGCACGGGTTGTCCAGCGGGGATCACCAGATTGCGCTGGAGCGACTGGTGATTGAGCGGGCGGTGAGTGTGAATACTGCGGCAGCCGGTGGTAACGCCAGCTTGATGACTATTGGCTGAGGCTGAGGGTTGTTGAGGGAAAGGGAGAGCTTTGGCTCTCCTTTTTTATGGGTGTCCGCCTTGAGATTGGGGGTGGGCTGACAGGTGACCGACACAACATTTTCTGCGCCTGTGAGACCGAGCGCCGCCCGCGCGGCGCTTCGCGGGTAAACCCGCTCCTACGTTTGTTTCGGGCCAATCATTCCTGTGGGATTTGCGCGCGAACGCATTGGCGCACGCCACGATATCGCGTCGTACAAACAAGGCGGTCGCGCGCGTCCGGCACAGGCAATACTGGCCGGAAACAAACGTAGGAGCGGGTTTACCCGCGAAGCGCCGCGCGGGCGGCGCTCGGTTTTACAGGCGCTGAATGTGTCGAGGCGAACACATCGGCGCTCGGCCTCACCGGCGCATGACCGAAAGAATGCGGGGCGGCAGCCGCGGCGACAGGGAAATGTCGTCAAGCCACAAAAGCGGGCATCCGTGACCGAGCAGGTGCCACACTATCTTTCCAAGATGCGCGACTCAGAGTGACGCCAAAGCCACCAGATACTCCATCCCTTAAACGCTTCTGAAGCAAGCAACAACCCAACCCATATCCAGTTATTGATACCAGCAACGACCATGGGCAAGAGCAAAACCACCGAAACTGATGGAACAATGAAAAAAAATCTGAATGGCATCTGCACCAGCGCCAAAAACATCACGAATTTTTGACACCTGAAAAACCCCATGCATGTAACAATAACTGAAAGCTGTAAAAACAGCCCGATCCAGATCACAAGACCTGAGCCACCCCAACTCCGCACCACTTCAAGACCACTATTCAAATCCGACCAAAAAGGTATTGCTCCTCGGGCGACATTACGCAAGATGTACAAAATAATATAAAACGCATCCATAATCGCCCAAAGCAAATGTATAGCGCGCAGCTTATTAGTATTTAACACCATCAATAGGCACCTCTTTTATATTCATACTCCTCGTTAGGCACAACAGGACGCCAGTGCCAGGACCCCGGTGATCGCCCATGCATCATCAGCCTGTACATAATTTTGCGTTATCCGTCGTACATCCCCATATCGATGTATAACCGACAGCCTGGCGAAACTAGCTTTGATTCCGCCCATCTCAAGCGAGGGTAACGCGCTACATCAGTCGGAGAAATTGGCTGCTCCCGAATAAGGAACCACCTGCCGTCTTCCACCAGTTTCAAAGCCCGCCCAATATCATCCTGCAACACAGGCCGCCCTTGAGGCAAACCACATGCTTTCTGGAAGTCACACAACCCACGCAGAATCGTATTTTGCAGCAAAGCTCTCTGAACTATCGAACAAGCAAAAAAAGGGTCTTCAACCCTCTCTAAATCTTCTTTCCAAACGTCGCGCCACTCACAAATCCTGTCCATAGATTCCAGATTCCTCCATAGTGAAGACTGAATACCTACCTCATTTTTCATCACTTCGGACGTAGGAAATTTCTGCGACGCACGTAGGGATTCTCCTGTCGCCTTCTCCGAAGAAACATCTAGCGCCTCAAATTGTTCATGCCGTCGAAGGAATAGCAGAACTTCAAAGGCGCCAAGACTGATAGCTGCATGCCTTTTGATCTCACAGGTGCTGGAATGCTTGCTGCGAACATCTGGTTCCGTTGACGCTCACTCAACCCCGCCCCTTCCCCCGTCAATCAACATCAGACGCTCCAAATGCGAGGATCTGTGACTGAACATCATCTGAATCGATCATGGTAGCCAGCCTTATTCGGCCAATCCTAGACTCGCCTAAAGCCCGCTCAAGGACCGCCCCCATGCCCGAGACCCTGCTCAGCCCCCGCAACCTCGCCTTCGAGCTCTACGAAGTCCTCGACGCCGAAGCCCTCACCCAGCGCCCCCGCTTCGCCGAGCACAGCCGCGAAACCTTCGACGCCGCGCTGACCACCGCGCGCACCATCGCCGAGAAGTTCTTCGCCCCGCACAACCGCAAAGCCGATGAAAACGAGCCGCGCTACGTCGACGGCCGCGCCGAGCTGATCCCCGAGGTGAAACCCGCCGTCGATGCCTTCCTCGAAGCGGGCTTCCTCAACGCCAACCGCGACTTCGACGTCGGCGGCATGCAGTTGCCCAGCCTGGTCTCACAGGCCTGCTTCGCCCACTTCCAGGCCGCCAACGCCGGCACCACGGCCTACCCGTTTCTGACAATGGGCGCGGCCAACCTGATCGAAAGCTTCGGCACGCAAGAGCAGAAGCGCCTGTTCCTGCAGCCGATGATCGACGGGCGCTTCTTCGGCACCATGGCCCTGACCGAACCCCACGCCGGCTCGTCGCTGGCCGACATCCGCACCCGCGCTGAACCTGCCGGCGACGGCAGCTATCGGCTCAAGGGCAACAAAATCTTCATCTCCGGCGGCGACCACGAGCTGTCGGAAAACATCGTGCACATGGTTTTGGCCAAGCTGCCGGACGCCCCGCCTGGGGTGAAAGGTATCTCGCTGTTCATCGTGCCCAAGTACCACGTCAACCCCGACGGCAGCTGCGGTCCGCGCAACGATGTGCTGCTGGCCGGGCTGTTCCACAAGATGGGCTGGCGCGGCACCACCTCCACGGCGCTCAACTTCGGTGACAACGGCCAGTGCGTCGGCTATCTGGTCGGCCAGCCGCATCAAGGCCTGGCCTGCATGTTCCAGATGATGAACGAAGCGCGTATCGGCGTCGGCATGGGTGCGGTGATGCTGGGTTATGCCGGTTACCTGTATTCGCTGGAATACGCCCGCCAGCGCCCGCAGGGCCGGCTGCCGGACAACAAGGACCCGCACAGCAGCGCCGTGCCGATCATTCAGCACACTGATGTGAAACGCATGCTGCTGGCGCAGAAAGCCTACGTAGAAGGCGCCTTCGACCTGGGCCTGTATGCCGCGCGCCTGTTCGACGACACCCATACCGCCAGCGATGAAAGCGCCCGCAAGCAGGCGCAGGAACTGCTCGATCTGCTGACCCCGATCGTAAAGTCCTGGCCCTCGGCGTTCTGCCTCAAGGCCAACGAACTGGCGATCCAGATTCTCGGCGGCCACGGCTATACCCGCGAATACCCGGTGGAGCAGTACTACCGCGACAACCGCCTGAACCCGATCCACGAAGGCACCGAGGGCATCCAGTCGCTCGACTTGCTCGGCCGCAAGCTGGCGCAGAACAATGGCGCCGGCCTCAAGCAACTGCTTCGCCGAATCGCCGCCACCGGTGAGCGCGCCAGCCATCACCCCAACCTCGACCCGCTGCGCCAGCCACTGGAGCAACTGGTCAACCGCCTGCAAGGGGTCACCCTGACCCTGCTCGCTGACCTGGCCCAGGGTAAAGTCGCCGGCGCCCTGGCCAACTCGGCCTTGTACCTGAAAGCATTCGGCCACTGTGTAATCGGCTGGCGGTGGCTGGAACAGGCAGTCCACGCCGAACTCGGGCTGCTCAAGGCCGACGCTGGCGAGCGCGACTTTTACCTCGGCAAGCTGCAGGCCGCCCGTTATTTCCTGACCTGGGAAGTACCAGGCTGCCATAATGAGCTGGCATTGCTCGAGGCGCGCGACAACACTTGCCTCGCGATGCAGGACGAGTGGTTCTAGGGGGAGCCACCGTGTACACGGAGGCTTGCACATGTTCGATTCCAGCGCCCTGCTGCGCCAGCGCTTTGCCGCGCTGCGCAGCAAGGCCGAGTTGTTTTCCCTGCGCCATGTGAAACAGTCGCACCAGGCGCTTTCGGTTCGCCGCAATGTGGCCGAGCCACCCTCGTTCAGCCAGGACGAGGGCGCGATGCTTACCGTACGGGTCAATGGCGTGGAGGCCTATGCGGCCACCGCCGATCTGTCGCCGGCCGGCCTGCAGCGCGCCCTGGAGCAGGCCGAAGCCCTGGCCCGGCAGATCGCCCGGCATAGCCTGCTGGACCTGCGCGGGCAACCGGTGACCAGCGCCCGCCACGACCACATCTCGCCCAACCTCGACCAGCCCGTGCCCAGCCTGGCCGACTGCCTTGGCCTGCTCGCCGCGGAATCAGCCAGCGTACCCAAGGACAGCCGCCTGGTGGACTGGCAGGCCAGTCTCGGCCTGAGCCTGGTCGAGCAGACCTACCTGAACTCAGCCGGCGCCGAGCTGCGCCATGCCCAGCGCTTTCTGTTCCCGGGGCTGGGGGTAACTGCCAGCAACGGCCAGGACAGCCAGAGCCGCAGCCTGGGCCGCGACAATTTCGGCCAGCAAGGCGGTTACGAGATCGTTGAGCGTTGTGGCCTGGTGGGTGCCGCCAGCCAGGTCGCCGACGAGGCCCTGCAGTTGCTGCTGGCCCCTAATACGCCCAGTGGCCCGCGCGACCTGCTGTTGATGCCCGACCAGATGATGCTGCAGATTCACGAATCGATCGGCCACCCGCTGGAGATGGACCGCATCCTCGGCGACGAGCGTAACTACGCGGGCACCAGCTTCGTCAAAGCCAGTGACTTCGGCTACCTGCAGTACGGTTCCAGCCTGCTGAATGTGACCTTCGACCCGACCATCGGCGAAGAGCTGGCCAGCTACAGCTTCGATGATGACGGCACTCCGGCCAGCAAGCAGTTCCTTATCCGCGACGGCCTGCTGCTGCGCCCACTGGGTGGCGCTTTGTCGCAGTTCCGTTCCGGCCTGGACGGTGTGGCCAACAGCCGCGCCTGTGGCTGGAACCGTGCGCCGATCGACCGCATGGCCAACCTCAACATCGAGCCGGGCGAGCACTCCCTCGAACAACTGATCGCAGGCATCGAGCACGGCATCCTGATGCGGACCAACCGGTCCTGGTCCATCGACGACGCGCGCAACAAGTTCCAGTTCGGCTGCGAATGGGGCCAACTGATCGAGAACGGCGAGCTCAAGGGCATCGTCAAGAACCCCAACTACCGGGGCATCTCCGCACAGTTCTGGCGCAACCTGGCAGCGGTCGGCGACCGCAGCACCTTCCAGGTACTGGGCACGCCCAACTGCGGCAAGGGCGAACCCAACCAGGTGGTGCGCGTGGGCCACGCCTCGCCGGCCTGCGTGTTCCGCCAGATCGACGTATTCGGAGGGGACGCCTGATGAAACACGCCTTTGAAACCCTGGCCGGGGAGGTGCGCGCCGCCCTGGAAAGTGGCGAGCAGTTCACCCTTGGCTACAGCGCCGAGCAGTCCCAGTTCGTGCGCTTCAACCACGCCAAGGTGCGCCAGGCCGGGCATGTCAGCCAGGCCAGCGCGCAGCTGCGGCTGATCCGCGACGGTCGCCAGGCCGAACAGCAGGTGACCTTGAGTGGCGATGCGCAACTGGACCGCCAACGCTTGGCGGATGCCCTGGCGCAACTGCGCCAGACCCTGCCACTGCTGGCCGTCGACCCTTACCTGCGCTTGGACGAAAGCGCCTGGCACAGCCACAGCCAGCAACAGCAGCCACTACCTGAACTCAGCGATGTGCTGGCGTTGCTCGACCGCGAAGCGGGTGACCTGGACCTGGTCGGCATTTATGCCGCGGGCCCGGTCTGCCGGGGCTTCGCCAGCTCGTTCGGTGCCTTCGGCTGGCACCAGGCCAACAGCTTCAACTTCGACTGGAGCCTGTTCCACGAAAACGGCCAGGCGGTGAAGGCCAACTACGCCGGCCAGGTGTGGAACCCCGACGACTTCACCGCGCGCCTGCGCCAGGCGCGGGAGCAGTTGGGCTTCCTCGGGCGCCCGGCGGTCACCCTCGAACCCGGCAGCTACCGTGCCTACCTGGCCCCGGCGGCGATGGACGAAATCGCCGGCATGCTGTGCTGGGGCGGTTTTTCCGCCCAGGCGCTGGCCACCGGCAATAGCGCCTTGCAGCGCCTGTACAACGGCGATGCACGGCTGAGCCCGCTGGTGAGTTTCACCGAGCAGGTCAGCGGCTCGCTGAGCCCGGCGTTTTCCGATGAAGGCTCACCGCGCCTGGATGTGCCGCTGATCCAGCAAGGCCGGGCGGCGCAACGGCTGATCAGCGCGCGCAGCGCCGCCGAATTCAAGCTGCTGGCCAATGGCGCCGACAGTTACGAGTCGCCCTGCGCACTCAGCCTGGCACCGGGTGGCCTGCCCATGGACGAGGTCTTGCAGCGGCTGGGCACTGGGCTGTACATCAGCAACCTGTGGTACCTCAACTACTCGGACTTGCCAGCAGCGCGCATGACCGGGCTGACCCGGTTCGCCACCTTCTGGGTGGAGAACGGGCAGATCCAGGGGCCGGTGAGCACCATGCGCTTCGATGACAGCCTGTACAGTTTGCTCGGTAGCCAACTGGAGGACCTGACCCAGGAGCGCGAGATGATCCTGCCGACCAGCACCTATGGGCAGCGCAGCACCGGGTCGAGTCATTTGCCGGGTGCGCTGGTCAAAGGCCTGGCCCTGACATTGTGATTGGACTTGCCGGCCCTTTCGCGGCTAAAGCCGCTCCTACAACGAACGCGTAACCCTTGTAGGAGCGGCTTTAGCCGCGAAGAGGCCGGCACTGACAAACGAGGAAGTCATGCCCGAACGCACCCCGCTAGACCCCGCCACCGCCCGCTGGATCCCCTGGGTGGTCGCCATCGCCTTCTTCATGCAGTCCCTGGACGGCACCATCCTCAACACCGCGCTGCCGGCCATGGCCCGCTCGCTGGCCGAAGACCCGCTGCGCATGCAGGGCGTAATCATTGCCTACATGCTCACGGTGGCCCTGCTGATACCCGCCTCGGGCTGGATCGCCGACCGCTTCGGCACCAAGCGCATCTTCTTCAGCGCCATCCTGCTATTCAGCTTCGGCTCGTTATTGTGCGCCGCCGCCAACAACCTCGGCTTCCTGATCTTCGCCCGGGTGGTGCAGGGCCTGGGCGGCGCCCTGATGCTGCCGGTAGGGCGCCTGGTGGTGTTGCGCGCCTACCCGCGCAGCGAGCTGGTACGCATCATGAGCTTTATCACCATCCCCGGCCTGCTGGGGCCGTTGCTGGGGCCTACGGTGGGCGGCTGGCTGGTGGAAATCCTCAGCTGGCACTGGATTTTCCTGCTCAACCTGCCTGTCGGCCTGCTGGGCTGCTACGCCGTCTGGAAGTTCATCCCCGACCTGCGCGGCGCTGAACGCACCCGCTTCGATACCCCTGGCTTCCTGCTGTTCGGCGCCGCGATGGTGCTGATCACCATTGCCATGGAGGGGCTCGGCGAGCTGCACCTGCCGCACCTGCGGGTGATGTTGCTGCTGTTTGCCGGCATGGCGTGCCTGGCCGCCTACTGGCTGCGCGCCGGGCGCGACCCCGAGCCGTTGTTCTCGCCCAGCCTGTTCCGCGTGCGCACCTTCGCCATCGGTATCCTGGGCAACCTCTTCGCGCGCCTGGGCAGCGGCGCCCTGCCGTTCCTGGTGCCGTTGCTGCTGCAAGTCGCACTGGGCTATTCGCCGGCCCAGGCCGGCATGAGCATGATCCCACTGGCGGCGGCGGCAATGGTGGCCAAATCCATCGCCAGGCCGCTGATCGAACGCTTCGGCTACCGCATCATCCTGACCAGCAATACCTTGCTGCTGGGCCTGCTGCTGGCCAGCCTTGGGCTGGTTGACGAGCAGACGTCCTATGCCGTGCTGCTGATCCAGCTGGGGCTGCTGGGCGCGGTCAACTCGATGCAGTTCACGGCAATGAACACGGTAACCCTGATCGACCTCGACGATGCCAGCGCCAGCAGCGGCAACAGCCTGCTGTCGGTGGTCGCGCAGCTGGCGCTGAGCCTGGGCGTGGCCTGCGCCGGCGCCCTGCTGGGCGGCTTCACCGCCGCCGGCAGTGCCGAAGGCGTGGACACCACGCTGGGCGCCTTCCAGCTGACCTTCGTCACCATCGGCGTGATGGCCATGCTGGCGGCGGCGATCTTCCTGCAGCTGGCACCGACGGACGGAAGGCGTGCCCGTCGTCCGGAACACCACGTGGAGTCTTAGGGCGAATGGCCACGAGGCTGGTAGACTATGCGGCATTTTTAGCTTCGCACCGCAGGCCCGCCTCGTGACCACCGAATCCACCGCCTTTGCCACCTTGCCGCTGTCCACTGCCATGCTGGCCAACCTGGACGCCCTCGGCTATGCCGCGATGACACCGATCCAGGCCCAGAGCCTGCCGGTCATCCTCAAGGGCCAGGACCTGATTGCTCAGGCCAAGACCGGCAGCGGCAAGACCGCCGCCTTCGGCATCGGCCTGCTGAACCCGATCAACCCGCGTTACTTCGGCTGCCAGGCCTTGGTGCTGTGCCCGACCCGCGAACTGGCCGACCAGGTCGCCAAGGAACTGCGCCGCCTGGCCCGCGCCGAGGACAACATCAAGATCCTGACCCTGTGCGGTGGTGTTTCGCTGGGCCCGCAGATCGCCTCGCTGGAACACGGTGCGCACATCATCGTCGGTACGCCTGGGCGCATCCAGCAGCACCTGGACAAAGGCACCCTGGTACTCGATGGCCTGAACACCCTGGTGCTCGACGAAGCCGACCGCATGCTCGACATGGGCTTTTTCGATGCCATTGCCAGCATCATCGGCAAAACCCCATCGCGCCGCCAGACCCTGCTGTTCTCGGCCACCTACCCGGCCGGCATCAAGCAACTGGCCGCCGACTTCATGCGTAACCCGCAGCAAGTGAAAGTCGAGAGCCTGCACACCGACAACCAGATCGAGCAGCGCTTCATCGAGATCGACCCAGAGCAGCGTCTGGAGGCGGTGACCCGCGTGCTGGGCCACTATCGCCCGCAGTCATGCGTGGCGTTCTGCTTCACCAAGCAGCAGTGCGAAGACGTGGTTGCCCACCTGACCGCCAAGGGTATCGTCGCCCAGGCGCTGCACGGCGACCTTGAGCAGCGCGACCGCGACCAGGTTCTGACCATGTTCGCCAACCGCAGCAGCTCGGTGCTGGTGGCCACCGACGTGGCCGCGCGCGGCCTGGACATCGATGGCCTGGACATGGTCATCAACGTCGAGCTGGCACGCGATGCGGAAATCCACGTGCACCGCGTGGGCCGTACTGGCCGCGCTGGCGAGAAGGGCCTGGCGGTGAGCCTGGTTGCCCCGGCAGAAGGCCACCGCGCCCAGGCCATCGAGCAACTGCAGAAAAGCCCGCTGCGCTGGGACCAGCTCGACAGCCTGAAGAACAAGGGCGGCGAGCCGCTGCTGCCGGTGATGAGCACCCTGTGCATCGCCGCCGGGCGCAAGGACAAGCTGCGCCCTGGCGATATCCTGGGCGCGCTGACCGGTGATGCCGGTATCCCAGGCAAGCAGGTGGGCAAGATTGCGATCTTTGACTTCCAGGCGTTTGTGGCGGTGGAGCGAGCGCTTGCCAAGCAGGCCATGCAGCGCTTGAACAGCGGCAAGATCAAGGGCCGGTCCCTGAAAGTCCGCATCGTCTGACATTTTTGGGGCTGCTTTGCAGCCCATCGCAGGCAAGCCAGCTCCCACAGGATCACCACAGGCCTTCAGGCTTGTGCGGTACCTGTGGGAGCAGGCCATGCAGCGCTTGAACAGCGGCAAGATCAAGGGCCGGTCCCTGAAAGTCCGCATCGTCTGACATTTTTTGGGGCTGCTTTGCAGCCCATCGCAGGCACGCCAGCTCCCACAGGATCACCACAGGCCTTCAGGCTTGTGCAGTACCTGTGGGAGCTGGCTTGCCTGCGATGGGCCGCACAGCGGCCCCGGCTATCCATGAGGTAACACCGTGCACTCCACCGACGTGATCATCCTCGGCGCCGGCGCCGCCGGCCTGATGTGCGCCCAGCTCAGCGCCCGCCGCGGCCGCCGGGTCCTGTTGCTCGACCACGCCAACAAGCCAGGCAAGAAGATCCTCATGTCTGGCGGCGGGCGTTGCAACTTCACCAATATGTACACCGAACCGGCCAACTTCCTCTCGCACAACGCCCATTTCTGCAAATCGGCGCTGGCCCGCTACACGCAATGGGACTTCATCGAGCTGGTGTGCAAGCACGGCGTGGCGTACCACGAGAAGAAGCTCGGCCAGTTGTTCTGCGACAACAAGGCCAGCGACATCCTCGACATGCTGCTGGCCGAATGCGACGAGGCCGGTGCCGAAATCCGCATGCACACCAGCATCGAACAGATCGAAAAAACCGAAAGCGGCTACCTGCTGCAGACCAGCGGCGGGCAGTTCGCCTGCCAGTCACTGGTGATCGCCACCGGTGGCCTGTCGATCCCGACCCTGGGCGCCACCGGGTTCGGCTACCAGGTCGCGCGCCAGTTTGGCCACACCCTGCTGCCGACCCGCGCCGGGCTGGTGCCGTTCACCATCACCGAGCCACAACTCAAGGCATTGTGCAGCGAGCTGTCCGGCACTTCGCTTGATTGCACGGCCACCTGCAACGGCACCAGCTTCCGCGAAAACCTGCTGTTCACTCACCGTGGCCTGAGTGGCCCGGCAATCCTGCAGATCTCGTCGTTTTGGGAAGCCGGTGACACCGTCGAGATCAACCTGCTGCCCGACCGTGATGCACTCACCTGGCTGCAGCAGATGCAAACCGAGCGCGCCAATGCCGAACTGAAGACCGTGCTGGGCGAAGCGTTTACCCGCAAGCTGGCCAACCTGCTGGCCGAGCAGTGGTTCGAGTCCAGGCCCATGAAGCAGTACACCCCGGCAGAACTGGCGCACATTGCCGAGAAGCTGGCCAACTGGCAGGTGGTGCCTGCGGGCACCGAGGGCTACCGCACCGCCGAAGTGACCCTGGGCGGCGTGGATACCCGCGAAGTGTCGTCCAAGACCATGGAGTCGCTGAAAAGCCCCGGGCTGTACTTTATTGGGGAAGTGCTGGATGTCACCGGCCACCTGGGTGGCTTCAACTTCCAGTGGGCCTGGGCATCGGCCAACGCCGCAGCGCAGTTCGTGTAGAGTAGAATCCATTCAGCAGCACGGAACGCTTCTTGCTGGCCCGTGCCCAGCGCCGGAATCTGGGCCGCTTCGCGCCCCTTCGCGGGCATGCCCGCTCCCACGGGGTTTTGTGCAGTACCTGTGGGAGCGGGCGCGCCCGCGAAGGGCCGCAAAGCGGCCCCAGTAACCGGTTCTGAAAGGTATTCCTCTGATCACTGCCTAGCAGGCCAACATGTCATCGAGCTCGTTCCGTCAGTCACTGCGTCGCCTGTGGGGCCAAGACAAGTTCAGCTATAGCATCCGGGTCACCATCGCCCTCACCGGCAGCCTGGCCCTGTGCTGGTACCAGAACGAGATGGCCCTGCTGATCCCGCTGTTCCTCGGCATCATCGCCAGCGCCCTGGCCGAAACCGACGACAGCTGGCAGGGCCGCCTCAGCGCCCTGGCCGTCACCCTGGTGTGTTTCGCCATTGCTGCGCTGGCGGTCGAACTGCTGTTCCCCTACCCCTGGTTCTTCGCCATCGCCCTGGCCCTGGCAGCGTTCAGCCTGACCATGCTCGGCGCACTGGGCGAGCGCTACGGGGCCATTGCCTCGGCAACCCTGATCACCGCGGTGTACACCATGATCGGCGTGGACCAGCGCGGCGGCCAGGTCACGGATTTCTGGCACGAGCCCATGCTGCTGGTGGCGGGCGCGGCCTGGTACGGGCTGTTATCGGTACTGTGGCAGGCGCTGTTCTCCAACCAGCCGGTCCAGCAGAGCCTGGCCAAGCTGTTCTTCGAGCTGGGCAGCTACCTCAAACTCAAGGCCAGCCTGTTCGAGCCGGTGCGCACCCTAGACGTCGAGGCCACACGCCTGGCCCTGGCCCAGCAGAATGGCAAGGTGGTGGCAGCCCTGAACGCGGCCAAGGAAATCATCCTGCACCGGGTCGGCAACAGCCAGCCAAACTCCAAGGTCAGCCGCTACCTGAAGCTGTATTTCCTGGCCCAGGACATCCACGAGCGGGTCAGTGCCTCGCATTACCCCTACAACGCCCTGACCGAAACGTTCTTCCACAGTGACGTGATGTTCCGCTGCCAGCGCCTGCTGCGCAAACAGGGCTCGTCCTGCCAGGAGCTGGCCCGTTCGATCCGCCTGCGCCAGCCTTTCGTGCTGGCCAGCGGTTATCCCGAGGCCCTCGAAGACCTCAACGCTGCGCTGGAGCACCTGCGCCTGCAAAACAACCCGGCCTGGCGGGGCCTGTTGCGCTCGCTGCGGGCCCTGGCCGCCAACCTGGCCACGCTCGACCGCTTGCTCAGTGCCGCGAGCAACCCCGACAGCCTGGCCGACGCCAGCGACAGCAGCCTGCTCGACCGCTCGCCACGTTCGCTCAAAGATGTGTGGACACGCCTACGTACCCAGCTGACCCCCACGTCGCTGCTGTTCCGGCATGCCTTGCGCCTGCCGTTGGCGCTGTCGATCGGCTACGGCATGGTTCACCTGATCCACCCCACCCAGGGCTACTGGATCATCCTCACCACCCTGTTCGTCTGCCAGCCCAACTACGGTGCGACTCGGCGCAAGCTGGTGCAGCGCATTTTCGGCACGGCCATTGGCCTGACCGTCGGCTGGGCCTTGTTCGACCTGTTCCCCAACCCGCTCATCCAGTCGCTGTTCGCCGTGGTTGCCGGGGTGGTGTTCTTCGTCAACCGCACTAGCCGCTACACCCTGGCCACGGCCGCGATCACGCTGATGGTACTGTTCTGCTTCAACCAGATCGGCGACGGCTACGGCCTGTTCCTGCCGCGCCTGTTCGATACCCTGGTGGGCAGCCTGATTGCCATCCTGGCGGTGTTCCTGTTCCTGCCTGACTGGCAGGGGCGGCGCCTGAACAAGGCGCTGGCCAATACCCTGGCCTGTGCCAGCGTGTACTTGCGCCAGATCATGCAGCAGTATGCTCACGGCAAGCGCGACGACCTGGCCTACCGCCTGGCCCGGCGCAATGCCCACAACGCCGACGCAGCGCTATCCACCACCTTGGCCAACATGCTGATGGAGCCGGGGCATTTCCGTAAGGAGGCCGATGTCGGCTTCCGTTTCCTGGTGCTGTCGCACACCCTGCTCAGCTACCTCTCGGGGCTGGGCGCGCACCGCGATACGGCACTGCCGGCCCAGGCCCAGGAACAGTTGATAGAAGGTGCCGGGCAAAGCCTGGCCAGCAGCCTGGACGAAATCGCCAACGGCCTGGCAGCACGGCTGCCCGTGGCCATTCATAGCGATGCCGAAGAAGCGCTGGCCAATGCTCTGGAGCAGATGCCGGATGAGCTGGATGAACATCAACGGCTGGTGCAGACACAGCTGGCGCTGATCTGCCGGCAGTTGGGACCATTGCGGACCTTGGCAGCGCACTTGATCAAGGAAGGTAACCCAGGCTGAGGTCTACCCCGGCCTGTACGCATGACGAAGCCGGTAGCGCGTCCAGGCTCAGAAGCCGTGCTGGCGCAGCAGCCGGGCATAGCTGCCATCGGCCTTCATCGCCGCAATCGCTTGCTCGAACCGCTCGACAATCCGCTCACGCTCCGGGTGCTTCAGGCTGACCAGGATATGCAGGGTGTTCTCCGCCAGCGGCGGCTCCACCAGCACCACCCCATCACGCACCTGCTGTGGTTCACGCTGCAGGTTGTAGCGGGCCACGTACTCGTCTTCCACCGCCAGGTCTACTCGCCCTGCTGCGACCATGCGCAGTGCCGAGGAAAAGGTGCGCACCGCCACTTTGTGCAGGCGCGTATCGCCGTCGAACCCAGGGGAATAGGCGTAATCACGTACGACAGCGATGGTGTAGGGGTAAAGGTCCGACTGCTGCCGGTAACGTATCGCCTGGCCTTTTCGCTGCAGCAAGCGGATGCGGTTGGTCAGGTATGGCGTGGAGAACTGCCCGATGCTGACGCGCGCCTCGTTGTACCAGGCATCGATCAACACGTCGTAGCGCCCTTGCGCAACCCCCAGCAGCGCCCGCGCCCAGGGCGCCTCCTCATAGCTGCTTTCGTAGCCGGCACGGGCCAGCGCCGTGGTCACGATGCTGGTCGCCAGGCCACCACCCGGCAGCTCGACATCGGTGAAGGGGGGCCATTTGTCCGCCACCAGGCGCAGCTTGCCCTGACCCAGGGCGGGTGTTGCCAGCAAGATTGCCAGTACTCCCAGCACACAAAGCAGTGGCCGCATGCTTACGTCCTTTTGCCATGGAGGGCACACACTGCGGGTGAGATTACACAAACGCACTGCCGGGGGCAGCGGCCAATAGTGTCATTTTGCCTCTATTTTTGGCCTCAAGGGTAACCCAGCACGTCGCGGAGCTGCCGCAGGTGCTGGCTGATCCACTGCTTGTCGACCGCGCCCCAGTCACGAATACGGTAATGCCCGGCGTGGTTGCGGGCCCCTTCCTGTTGCTCGAACTCGCAAACGATGTCCAGGTCGGCCAGCGCGGCGATGGTGTCCTGCGCGGTGCGCCGCGGCATACCGGTGGCTTCCACCAGGGCGGGCACGCTGGTCGCGGTGCGGCTGTCGATCAGCCAGGCTACGTACAGGCGCCGGTAGAAGCTGCTTTTGGTCTTGCTCACGTCCATGCTGCATGTTCCTCAGAGGTTGCCCGGCAGTTCCCGGTAGGTCAGGTAGACGCGCAGGTCGAATTCCAGTTGGTGATAATCGGGTTCCATGTGCTGGCAGAGCTGGTAGAACGCCTTGTTATGGTCGCGCTCGCGCAAGTGCGCCAGCTCATGCACCACGATCATGCGCAAGAACTGCGGTGCAGCCTCCTTGAACAGCGAGGCGATGCGGATTTCCTTCTTGGCCTTGAGCTTGCCGCCCTGCACCCGCGACACCGCGGTATTGAGGCCCAGCGCGCGGTGGGTCAGGTCGAGCCGGCTATCGAACAACACCTTGTCCAGGCCCGGCGCACTGCGCAGGTACTGCTGGCGCAGGTCCTGGGCGTAGCCGTACAGCGCTTTGTCGCTTTGCACGTCATGGCGCCCGGGGTAGCGGCGCTGCAGGTACTCGCCCAGGCGGTCGCTGTCGATCATCTTGCGCACCTGCTCTTGCAGGTGCGGCGGGTAGGCTTGCAGGTAACGTAATACGGTCATGGCAGTGCATTCGGCGTAACGAATGCCGATTCTAGCCAATCATGGCGCTGGCCAGGAGAAAATCACCGGGAAGCGGGTGGCGTCCGTTGCGGTCATCGGGTGGGCCACCAGGAACCCCTGCACATACTCGCAACCATTGGCCTTGAGCCAGGCTGCCTGGGCCGGGGTTTCCACACCTTCGGCAATGACCGTGATGCCGTAGTCGGCGCACAAGCTGATGACACTGCGCACCAAGGCGGTATCCACTGCCGTATCAGGCAAGCGTGCCACCAGGTGGCGATCCAGCTTCAGGGTATCGATCGGCAGGTCCCGCAGCATGCGCAGTGAACAGTCGCCAGCGCCAAAGTCATCCAGTGCCACCCGCACCCCTAGCTCGCGCAGGCGATGGATCTGTTTCACCGCCGCATCGATGTTGTACATCAGCGAGGTCTCTGCGACCTCGACCTCCAGTTGCGCAGGGTCCAACTGGTATAACTGAATCACCCGCTGCAGTTCTTCGACCAGGCCGGGCATGACGAACTGCGCGCGGCTCAGGCTGATGCCCAGCACCAGGTCTGCGGGAAAGTGCTGGTACCAGGCATGGCGTTGGGCCGCGCCCTGCCGGTAGATCCAGCTGGCCAGCCGGTTGATCAGGCGCGCCTCCTCGAGCAGAGGAATGAACAGGCCTGGCGGCACATCGCCAACGCTTGGGTGCTGCCAGCGCAACAAGGCCTCGAAACCCCGCAGGTGGCCATCGATGAAGCTGACTTGCGGCTGGTACACCAGGGTGAAGTCCTGTTGCTCGATGGCAGTGCGCACGCTGTCTTCGAGCATCAGCCGCGAACGCGCCCGACCATTGAGTTCCTGGTCGTAGAAGCGGTACTGCTGGCGCCCGGCCTGCTTGGCGGCATACATCGCGGCATCGGCCGCGCGCAGCAGGCCTTCGACATTGGCACCGCATTCCGGATAGGTGGCAATGCCGATGCTCACCCCAAGGCACACATCCAGGCCGTCCACTTCATGGCGGATGGACACCCGCTCCAGCAGCCGCTCGGCATAACGCCCAGCCTGCTCCGGGTAAGGCAGGCTGTCGAACAGCGCGGTGAATTCATCGCCGCCCATGCGCGCCAGCAAGGCCTCGCTGCCCAGGCAGTCCTTGAGTTGCTCGGCGACCCAGCGCAGCACCCGGTCACCGGCGTCATGGCCAAGGGTGTCGTTGATGCGCTTGAAGCCGTCCAGGTCCATGTACATCAGCGCCTGGGCCTTGTCCGAGCGCTCGTTGCGCAACAGCGCGCCCTCGGCCGCCTGGTAGAAGCCGCGGCGGTTCAGCAGGCCGGTCAGGGGGTCGGTAACGGCCTGGTACTCCAGCTGCTGGTGCAGGTTGCGCACTGCCGACATATCCAGCACGGTCACCACCATGGCCTGCTGGTCGGCTGGCAACGGCGCGCACGACAATGCGACGGGAACAAGCTCGCCGGCCAGGGTGCGCAGTTGCGCGTCGTGCACGCGGTAGATTTCTTGCCCTAGGTACGCCCGGTAGAACGCCGACTCAAGCCATGGGCAGGCATTGGGAAGCTGCACCAGGTCGAGCAGTTGGGCGCCCTGAATGTGCTGCACGGGGGCCGCCAGCAAGCGGGAAATGGCCGGGTTGGCAAAGCTGATCACGCCCTGTGCGTCCACCACCAGAATGCCTTCGGCAGCGTTCTCCAGAATCGACCCGTTGAACGCCCTGGCGGCTTCCAGCTCCCGGGTCAGCCGCTGCAGCATGCGCCGGTTGCGCTGCTGGTCGAGCAAGGCCTGGACTTTGGGCTTGAGAACCTTGGGGTCGAACGGTTTGAACATGTAGTCCACGGCGCCGCTGGCGTAGCCTTTGAGCACGGCCGCTTCGGACTGTTCGTTGGCGGTCAGGAAAATGATCGGTGTGAGCCGCGTACGTTGGCTGCCACGCATCAGCCGGGCGACCTCGAAGCCGTCCATCTCCGGCATTTGCACGTCCAGCAGTACCAGGTCGACATCATGCTCCAGCAAGGCACTAAGGGCTTCGGTCCCCGAGCTTGCCGTCAACACTTGCCAATCTTGCCGGGCCAGCAAAGCCCGCATGCTGATGAGGTTTTCGGGGTAATCGTCTACCACCAGAAGAACCGAACTGCCATCCAGTGGCTGAGGGTGAGCGCCATCCATGCTGCTTCTCTTGTATGACCAACTACGACTTGCTATTGGATCCGAAGCTTAACTCTAGTCGTGGCTGCGAAAGACGCAATGCAAGGCATGGCAATAAGCCATGGACGAAGAAATTAGTCGACTAACGGTAGCTGTGCGAAAGGACCGTGAACGTGCCGCCAGGCCGCGCCAGGGCCTGAATGCCAAGCAAATAAAAAACCCGCATTTCTGCGGGTTTTTTGCAACGCTCAACGGTTCGATCAGTTGACCTTGGCCGCCAACTCGCCTTTGGCATAGCGCTGGAACATGCCTTCCAGGGAGATCGGCTTGATCTTCGAGGCATTGCCTGCAGTGCCAAACGCTTCGTAACGGGCGATGCACACATCACGCATGGCCTTCACGGTTTCAGCGAAGAACTTGCGAGGGTCGAACTCGCTCGGGTGCATGGCCATGTGGCGGCGCATGGCACCGGTGGAGGCCAGGCGCAGGTCGGTGTCGATGTTGACCTTGCGCACGCCGTACTTGATACCTTCGACGATTTCTTCAACCGGTACGCCGTAGGTTTCCTTGATCTCGCCACCGTACTGGTTGATGATCGCCAACCACTCCTGCGGTACCGACGAGGAGCCGTGCATCACCAAGTGGGTATTGGGGATGCGCTTGTGGATTTCCTTGATACGCTCGATGGCCAGGATGTCACCGGTTGGCGGCTTGGTGAACTTGTAGGCACCGTGGCTGGTACCAATGGCGATGGCCAATGCATCGACCTGGGTCTTCTTGACGAAGTCAGCGGCTTCTTCCGGGTCGGTCAGCATCTGGCTGTGGTCCAGCACACCTTCGGCACCGATACCGTCCTCTTCACCGGCCATGCCGGTTTCCAGCGAGCCCAGGCAGCCCAGCTCACCTTCTACCGAAACGCCACAGGCGTGCGCCATGGCCACGGTCTGCTGGGTGACACGCACGTTGTATTCGTAGTCGGTCGGGGTCTTGCCGTCTTCGCCCAGCGAGCCGTCCATCATGACCGAGCTGAAGCCCAGCTGGATCGAGCGCTGGCAGACATCAGGGCTGGTGCCGTGGTCCTGGTGCATGCACACCGGAATGTGCGGGAATTCTTCGATGGCAGCCAGGATCAGGTGGCGCAGGAACGGGGCGCCGGCGTATTTGCGGGCACCGGCCGAGGCCTGCACGATCACCGGGGAGTCGGTCTTGTCGGCCGCTTCCATGATGGCGCGCATCTGCTCGAGGTTGTTGACGTTGAAAGCTGGTACGCCGTAACCGAACTCGGCGGCGTGGTCCAGCATCTGGCGCATGCTAATGAGTGCCATTGTGTATCTCTCTCCCGACAAGCGTCGTATGTTTCGTGCAAGCCTGCCGCAGGGGCGGTTGCTGTTCAAGTAGTGTGGGCCGCCATTGCGGCCCGGCCAGTCACGGTGCCTTGCAGCCCCGCCCAATCAGATCGTTGGTTGCCACCCAGTACACCAGGCCTTCTTCGCCCTTGGTGTGGAAGGCCAGCATGCCATCGCTGTACAGCGCGCCCGAGGCACCTGGTTCGGCCTTGAGCCGGTAAACCTGGTCACCACCGCCCAGGCGCACGTCGACCTGGTCACGCTGCGCATCGGCGAAGCGCCACAGCACCTCGGCCTGGGTGTCGCAGACCCAGCGGGTCCAGTTGTCTGCCGGGGCGGGTCGCGCCGGCTGCAACAGTGAGCAGCCTGCCAGTGTCGCCAGGACCGTCACGGCCAAAAGCGCTTTCATTCAGTTTCCTCGATTTGGGGCTGCACAGCGGCCCCTTTCCAAGACCACAAATCAGCCTTCAGGTTGCCTGTTACCCGATCAAGGGCAACCCGGCGCCTTGCGCTGGTGGTCTTCGTCGTACTTTTCCAGGCCTTCCGGGCCCACACGCTTGCTGATCACCGGCACGGTCTCGGCCTGCCACTCGGACTGGTAGCAGCCGCCCTTGGGCGGCTGCGCCGGGTCGTCAGGCGAAGCCGGGCTGCCTGAGCACGCGCTCAGCAGACCCGCCAGCACCATCACAGGCAATTGCTTGACCATCAGGCCGCTCCCTTTGCCAGGCGCCGAAGTCATCAGGCCTTGGCCCGCTCTTCCAGAATTGCCACGGCTGGCAGGACCTTGCCCTCGACGAACTCGAGGAACGCGCCGCCACCGGTAGAAATGTAGGAGATTTCCTTGCTAACGCCATATTTGTCGATGGCCGCCAGGGTGTCACCGCCACCGGCGATGGAGAACGCGGCGCTGTCGGCGATGGCCTTGGCCAGCACCTGGGTACCCTTGCCGAACTGGTCGAATTCGAACACGCCGACCGGGCCGTTCCACAGGATGGTCTTCGACGACTTCAGCAGCTCGGCGAACTGGGCTGCGGTTTGCGGGCCGATGTCCAGGATCATGTCGTCGGCGGCAACATCGGCGATGGCCTTGACGGTGGCTTCGGCATCTTCGGCGAACGCCTTGGCGACCACCACGTCAACCGGCAGCGGCACACTGACCTTGGCAGCGATGGCCTTGGCCGTGTCGACCAGGTCCGGCTCGTACAGCGACTTGCCGACAGGGTGGCCGGCAGCGGCCAGGAAGGTATTGGCAATGCCACCACCGACGATCAGTTGGTCGCAGACCGCGCTCAGGCTGTTCAGCACGTCCAGCTTGGTGGAAACCTTGGAGCCGGCGACGATGGCCGCCATTGGCTTGGCCGGCGCTTTCAGGGCTTTGCCCAGGGCATCCAGCTCGGCAGCCAGCAGGGGGCCTGCAGCTGCAACCTTGGCGAACTTGGCCACACCGTGGGTCGAGCCCTCGGCGCGGTGCGCGGTGCCGAACGCGTCCATGACAAACACGTCGCACAGCGCAGCGTACTGCTGGGCCAGCTCGTCGGCGTTCTTTTTCTCGCCCTTGTTGAAGCGCACGTTCTCGAACAGCACCAGCTCACCGGCCTGCACCGCCACGCCGCCCAGGTAGTCGGCAACCAGCGGCACCTCGCGGCCCAGGGCCTTGCTCAGGTACTCGGCAACCGGCTTGAGGCTGTTTTCGGCAGAGAACTCCCCTTCGGTCGGGCGGCCCAGGTGCGAGCAGACCATTACCGCCGCGCCCTTCTCCAGAGCCAGCTTGATGGTCGGCAGCGCTGCCAGGATGCGCGCGTCGCTGGTTACCACACCGTCCTTCACAGGCACGTTGAGGTCTTCGCGGATCAATACGCGCTTACCTTGCAGGTCGAGGTCGGTCATCTTCAACACGGTCATGAATGCAGTCCTTCAGGGCTGTTTATTGCGGGTTGGGTGAACGACGTGCAGATAGTGTTCGGCAACGTCGAGCATACGGTTGGCGAACCCCCATTCGTTGTCGAACCAGGCCAGCAAGTTGACCAGGCGGGGCCCGGAAACACGAGTCTGGCTGGCATCGACGATCGCCGAATGCGGGTCATGGTTGAAATCACAGCTGGCATGCGGCAACTCGGTGTAGGCCAGCAAGCCTTTCAGCGGGCCGTCCAGCGCGGCCTCGCGCAACACCCGGTTGACCTCGGCGGCACTGGTGTCGCGGGCGGTCTGCAGGGTGATGTCCAGGCAAGACACGTTGACGGTCGGCACGCGTACCGCTTTGGCCTGGATTCGCCCGGCAAGTTCCGGAAGCAGGCGCTCGATACCGCGCGCCAGACCAGTGGACACCGGAATCACCGACTGGAAGGCCGAACGGGTGCGGCGCAAGTCTTCGTGGTGATAGGCGTCGATCACTGGCTGGTCGTTCATCGCCGAGTGGATGGTGGTGATCTGCACGTACTCGATGCCAAACGCCTGGTCCAGTACACGCAACAGGGGCACGCCGCAGTTGGTGGTACAGGAGGCATTGGAAACCAGCCGCTCCTGGCCGGTCAGGCAAGCCTGGTTGATGCCATAGACCACGGTGGCATCGACATCGGCCTCGCTGGCCATGGGCTGGGAGAACAGCACGCGCGGGGCACCGGCATCGAGGAAGCGCTGGCCGTCGGCGCGGGTGTTGTAGGCACCGGAGCACTCCAGCACCAGGTCGATACCCAGGGCAGCCCAATCGATGCCTTCGGGGGTGGCGCTGCGCATGACTTTCACGCAGTCGCCATTGATATGCAGACAGTCGCCGTCGACCTTCACCTGGCCAGGAAAGCGGCCGTGGGTGGAGTCGAAGCGAGTCAGGTACTCCAGGCTGGCCTGGTCGGCCAGGTCATTCAGCGCGACGATCTCGAAACCGGCCTTCGCCCCCCGCTCGAACAGCGCGCGCAGGACACAGCGGCCGATACGGCCATAACCGTTGAGTGCAACTTTGTAGGGACGCAGGTGGGGCATTCGTTGGCTCGCTAACGCGTGATGGCTGTTGGGGCCGCGTTGCGGCCCATCGCGACGCAAGGCCGCTCCCACAGGGTGCGGCATGCGCTGTACCCTGTGAGAGCGGCCTTGTGTCGCGATGGAGGGCAAAGCCCTCCCCTTGCACGACCTGAAGGGCGTCACTGCCCTCCCGGGTTACATCAGTCTTCCAGCAGCTCTT
>NZ_JBICMS010000083.1:0-236285 GCF_043106615.1 Pseudomonas sp. CJQ_9
GGGCCGAGCCTGCTGGCCAATATCTCCTGGGTATTCACCGTTGCCGCCACCACCGTATTCGTGGCTAAAGCCACTCCTACATTGAACGGTGGTGCCCCGCCCGATGTAGGAGCGGGTTCACCCGCGAAGGGGCCGGGCCTGCTGGCCAATGTCTTCTGGGTATTTACCGTTGCAGCCACCACCGTATTCGTGGCTAAAGCCACTCCTACATGAGGCGGTGTACCCCGCCCGATGTAGGAGCGGGTTTCCGCGAAGGGGCCGGGCCTGCTGGCCAATGTCTTCTGGGTATTTACCGTTGCAGCCACCACCGTATTCGTGGCTAAAGCCACTCCTACATGGGGCGGTGTACCCCGCCCGATGTAGGAGCGGGTTCACCCGCGAAGGGGCCGGGCCTGCTGGCCAATGTCTTCTGGGTATTCACCGTTGCCGCCACCACTGTATTCGTGGCTAAAGCCACTCCTACATTGGGCGGTGTACCCCGCCCGACGAGCGGCTTTAGCCGCGAAGCGCCGCGCGGGCGGCGCTCGATCTCACAACCGCCGCATATGCTGCGGCAAACACGCCGCCACTGCCCGAGCGTGGCGCTAGCAATCATTCTTCATAGCGCCCTCGCGGGAAATAGCGAACGCCGCTATAGCCGCACAGTTTTTCTTTTGAATCAGCGCTTTGGTCACCCCCACAAAAGGTGAACGGGCCTTTCACGTTTTCTTGACGCAGGCCCTCCCCTCTCCTTAGCTGAAGATTACCGAGCAGTAAAAATCTCGCGCCGAGCCTCTAGCGCGCGCCTTTGGGCGCGTGTGACGAAGCGGGCGTGCTGGTTTGGGTCGCCCTCTGTTTTGCCGTACAGCCTGTGACAACAGACCAGGTCCTCAAGCTGTACTTCACAAGAGCAAAGGAGACCCGCCATGAAAACCACTTCGAGCCCCGTGCGCATCGACCGTCTTTTCTACGCGGTTTCCACGTCGCTGCTTCTGGCAACCCCGGTGGAAACGTTCGCGTATGAGTGGTCACAGCTTTATCCGCCCCTACCCCGCAACGGCACACAAGCGCCCGAACCGCTCGCAGCGCCCGACCAGCAGCTGATGACCGGCCCCGAGCTGTTCGTGCGTGCAACGCCAGCAGGCGAGGTGCAACGCGCCGGGAGGGTGGTCGGCCATAACAACCTGCAAGGCAGCTTCAATGGCATGCGCCCGCTGCTGGGCGACAAGCCGCGCAATGCTACGCAACTGAGCGGGGAAAGCCTGGGCATGTACTGGAGCATGGCCCACGCACAGGGCTGGCACCTGGATGCCGTGGCCGTGGGTTCGCGCATCGAGGTGGATGGCGGGGGTGACACCGGCCAACGGCCGGGCGACAGCGGCCACGCGATGACTTTCTCGGTGGAGGGCGGCTATCCGATCCCCCTGGCTGGCAGTTGGGTGATCGAACCCCAGGCGCAATTGATGAACCAGCAGTTCTTCCCCGGTAGCCAAGGGCAGCACGCAACCCGGCAGGCCTACGACAGCCAGCCCAGCTGGAGCGGCCGAGTCGGCGCCACATTGTCCGGGCGCTATGAAATGCGCGGCATGCCCCTGGAGCCTTATGTGCGGACCAACGTGTGGTATGACTTCAGCAACCCTGACGAAGTGAAGCTGGAACAGGTCGACAAGATCTCCAGTTCGCGCTTTTCGACAACGGTGGAACTGGGCCTGGGGCTGGTGGCGCGGGTAACGCCCTCGGTGGCCATGTTCGTCAGTGCCGACTACAGCAGCGATGTGGATGGCAATGACCTCAATGGGCTGATTGGCAGCCTTGGGGTGCGCATGCGATGGTAGCCTGCGCTGGCCCTGGCGCCGGCAAACCAGCGGCGGGGCCAGCACAGCAGATGCATCAGACGGGCTTCATCACCAGCACACCCAGCGGGGGCAGGTTCAGGGCCAGCGACTGCGGCTGGCCGTGGCTGGCGATGTCTTCGCTGTGCACCAGCCCAAGGTTGCCGACATTGGAGCCGGCGTACATCTCGGCATCGCTGTTCAACAGCTCCTGCCAGCGCTCGCCGAACGGCACGCCAATGCGGTAACCCTCACGCGGAACCGGAGTGAAGTTGGCGACCACCAGCACGGGTTCGCCACTGCTGCTCCAGCGCAGCCAGGCAAACACGCTGTTCTGCGCATCGTCACCGATCAGCCACTGGAAGCCCTGTGGCTGGCAGTCCTGCTCATGCAACGCCGGGACTTCGCGGTACAGCCGGTTGAGGTCACTCACCAGGCGTTGCACGCCTTGGTGCTCAGGGTACTGCAGCAGGTACCAGTCCAGCTGGCTATCGTGGTTCCACTCCCGCCACTGGCCAAATTCGCAGCCCATGAACAGCAGCTTCTTGCCGGGGTGGGTCCACATGAAGGCCAGGTAAGCGCGCAGGTTGGCGAACTTCTGCCAGCGGTCGCCGGGCATCTTGTCGATCAGCGAGTGCTTGCCGTGTACCACTTCGTCGTGGGAAATGGGCAGGATGAAATGCTCGGAGTAAGCATACACCAGACCAAAGCTCATCTCGTTGTGGTGGTGCGCACGGTGGACCGGGTCGTTCTGGATATAGTGCAGGGTGTCGTGCATCCAGCCCATGTTCCATTTGTAGGCAAAGCCCAGCCCGCCCTGCTCGATCGGCTGGCTGACCCCGGGCCAGGCGGTGGACTCCTCGGCGATGATCAACGCCCCCGGCGCCTCATGGGCCGCCACACCGTTGAGGTGGCGAATGAAGTCGATGGCCTCGAGGTTTTCGCGCCCGCCGTGGCGGTTGGGCACCCACTCGCCGGCCTTGCGCGAATAGTCCCGGTACAGCATCGAGGCCACCGCATCGACGCGCAGCCCGTCGATGTGGAAATGCTTCAACCAATGCAGCGCAGAGGCCATCATGAACCCGCGCACCTCATTGCGGCCCAGGTTGTAGATCAGCGTGTTCCAGTCCTGGTGGTAGCCTTCCAGCGGGTTGTCGTACTCGTACAGGGCCGTGCCGTCGAAGCGCGCCAGGCCATGTTCGTCTGTCGGGAAGTGCGCCGGTACCCAGTCCAGCAATACCCCGATGCCGCCCTGGTGGCAGGCATCGATGAAGGCGGCGAAGTCCTCGGCACTGCCGTAGCGCGAGGTGGGGGCGAACATCGACAGTGGCTGGTAGCCCCAGGAACCGCCGAACGGGTGTTCCATGATCGGCAGCAGTTCAATATGGGTGAAGCCCAGCGCCTGCACATACGGCACCAGGCGCTCGGCCAGTTCCCGCCAGTTGTAGTAGCGCCCGACCTCGCCGGCCTCGTCCATTTCGCAGCGCCAGGAGCCGGGGTGCAGCTCATAGATCGACAATGGCGCGTTGTACGCATGGCGCTGCGCCCGTTGCGCCATCCAGTCGTGGTCTTGCCAAGCATGGCCCAGCTCACCCGCTACCTTGGACGCCGTGCTGGGCGGCAATTCGGTGGCGCGGGCCAGGGGGTCGGCCTTCAACGGCAGGATGCCGTCCTTGCCGAGCACTTCGAACTTGTAGGTTTCCCCCACGCCCAGCCGTGGGATGAACAGCTCCCACACCCCGGCACCATGACGCAAACGCATCAGGTGGCGGCGCCCATCCCAGTTGTTGAAGTCCCCCACCACCGATACCCGCCGGGCGTTGGGGGCCCACACCGAAAAGCACACCCCGTCGACCCCCTCGACCTGCACCGGCTGCGCGCCGAAACGCCCGGACAGGTCGCGGTGGTTGCCCTCAGCAAACAGGTGCAGATCCATTTCGCCCAATTGCGGACCGAAGCTGTACGGGTCCTCGGTCACCTGCTCGCCACCGGCCCAGCCGATCTGCAGCAGGTAAGGCTGTGCTGTATCGAGGTGCGCGGTGAACAAGCCCGGCAGGCTGCCTTGCGCCATTTCGGTGAGGATGCGCCCGTCTTCGCGGGCAAGAATGCGCACATTCAGGGCGCTGGGCAGGAAGGCGTTGACCACCTGCCCGCCAGCGCCGTCGTCATGGGGGCCGAGTACCGCAAATGGATCGGCGTGTTCGGCGCGGGCCAGGGCGTCGAGGTCCCGTTGCCGAAGGCCACCGTTTTCACGCGTTGTTACGTTCATTCTGACTCTCCCCAGGTACTGATCAGTCCATGCAAGCCATGCAAAGGCACGGCCAGCCAACTCGGCCGGTTCTCGGCTTCATAAGTAATTTCGTAGGCCGCCTTTTCCAGGCAGAAAAGCTCCAGCGCAGCGCGCTCGCCTTCCGCCTGCTGCCAGGCGTGGGGCATGGCAGCGGTGGCCAGGCCGTACGCCTCGATAAAGGCATGCCGCGACTGGTGCAGGTACTGCCGGGCCACCCGTTGCCGGGCCTGCCGTGCCGCCTCGGAAAGGTCCACCGTAGACGCGCTGCGCAAGATCATCGCAGCAGCATAGTCGAACGACCGCAGTACGCCGCTGACATCTTTGTAGGGGCTGTGTTTGGCCCTGCGTTCTTCCAGGGGCCGGGCCGGCTCACCCTCGAAGTCGATCAGGTAGGCATCACCCTGCACCACCAGCACCTGGCCCAGGTGCAAGTCACCGTGCACACGCATCAGCAAGCCGCCCTCGGCCTGCTCGGCCAGCTGGCGAACATGCTCGACCAGGCCATCACGCTGTTGCTGCAGATCATCGACCAGCGCCTGGCTGTCGCGGTCCAGGTGATCGCGGTGCTGCGCCAGCAGGTCAAGGGCATGGGTCAACTCGGCACTGATCTGGGTCACCCAGCGTTCGCGGTCCTGGGCATCGCTGGGCCGCGGCTGGAAGGCCGGGTCATCGGTGGGTGCTGCCAGCAACACGTGCATCTCGCCCAGGCGCTGGCCGAACAAGGCGGCGAAGGCTGTGAGTTCGGCCAGGGCGTCGGTATGTACTTCGGCATCCGACCGGGTGGGCTCCATCTGGTCACGGATGGCGCGCTCCAGGGTGTTCTGGGTCCAGGCCCAGGCATCGCCCTGGTTGCTCAGGTAGCCTTGGGCGATCATCAGCAGGTGCGGGGCTGCCTGCGCATCCACGCGGCTGACCCAGGCCAGCAGTGGCGAGATATTGGTAAAGCCGGCGGCGGTCAGGTAGGCGCTCATTTCCAGCTCCGGGTGAATGCCCGGATTGACCCGGCGGATCAACTTGAGCACCACGCGGTCGCCGATGACTACCGAGCTGTTGGACTGTTCGGCGCTGAGGTAGCGCACCTCGCTTTCTTCATTCAGCCCCAGGCCGGCCAGTTGCTCGGTGCAGTCGAAACGCAGCTCGCCATCAGCGTCGCCGCACGCCAGCCGCGTGCGTTCCTGGCACGCACGCAAGACGGCGCGGATGAACGGCTCGAGCACGAACGCATCGGTAATCAGACCCACCTGATGGGCCCGGCGCACCCGGGACAACGCCAGTTGCTGCGGCAGCGCACTGTTGATCTGCTCCTCGGGCAGCAGCCCGAACGGCAATTGATAACGGGTGGCCACGCCGTCGCTGAGCACTTCGAGCTCACTGAGCAATACCGGTGTAGGGGCGGTGCCGAAACGCACGCCATAACACAGCCGTACCTGGTCTATGGGCCCTTCCTTGCCCGCGAACCAGCGCCGTTTCGGCAGGTACTGGGGCAGGATGTTGGTTTGCAGAGTGTCGCTGGCAGGCGCCGCCAGCAGTTCTTCCATGCGTTTGCGCAATACCAGCGTAATCAATTCGGGTAACCCCTCGGTGGGCTGGGCGTGCCAGCTGGGCATACGGTCGTGCGATGCCAGCAGGAACCAGTAAAAGCCATAAGGTGGCAAAGTCAGCAGGAACGGCAGCTGACCGATCGGCGGAAAGGCACTGCCGCCGAGCATCTCCACCGGTACTTTGTCGGCGTACTGTGACAATTCCAGTTCTGCCGCCTGGGCGGCGCGGGAAACGTTGGCCACGCACAGGATGACCTCGGTGTTGCCATCGGCATCGGTGTATTCGCGAATGTAGGCCAGGATGCGCCGGTTACTGGGGCTCAGCGTGCGCAGCGTGCCACGGCCGAAGGCTTTCTGCTGCTTGCGCACCGCCAGCATGCGCCGGGTCCAGTTGAGCAGCGAGTGCGGGTCATGGCTTTGTGCCTCGACGTTGACCGTCTGGTAGCCGTACAACGGGTCCATCACCGGGGGCAGCACCAGGCGCTGTGGGTCGGCGCGGGAAAAACCGCCATTGCGGTCCGGCGACCATTGCATGGGGGTGCGCACGCCATCGCGGTCGCCCAGGTAGATGTTGTCGCCCATGCCCAGTTCGTCACCGTAGTACAGCGTGGGCGTGCCGGGCATCGACAGCAGCAGGCTGGTGAGCAGTTCGATGCGCCGGCGGTCACGCTGCAGCAAGGGCGCCAGGCGCCTACGAATGCCCAGGTTGATGCGCGCGCGGCGGTCTTCTGCGTAGTAGTTCCACAGGTAGTCGCGCTCGCGGTCGGTGACCATTTCCAGGGTCAGCTCATCGTGGTTGCGCAGAAAGATCGCCCATTGGCAGTTGGCCGGGATCTCCGGAGTCTGGCGCAGGATGTCGGTGATCGGGAAACGGTCCTCCATGGCCAGGGCCATGTACATGCGCGGCATCAGCGGGAAATGAAAGGCCATGTGGCATTCGTCGCCGTCGCCTTCGCCGAAGTACGGGCGGGTGTCTTCCGGCCACTGGTTGGCTTCGGCAAGCAGCATGCGGTCTGGGTAGTTGGCATCGATCTCGGCGCGAATGGCCTTGAGCACCCCGTGGGTTTCGGTGAGGTTCTCGTTGTTGGTGCCGTCGCGCTCGATCAGGTAAGGAATGGCGTCCAGGCGCAGCCCGTCCACGCCCAGGTCGAGCCAGAAGCGCATCACCGCGATCACCGCCTTGAGCACCTGCGGGTTGTCGAAGTTGAGGTCTGGCTGGTGCGAGTAGAAGCGGTGCCAGAAATACTGGCCTGCCACCGGGTCCCAGGTCCAGTTGGACTTTTCGGTGTCGAGGAAAATGATGCGGGTGCCATCGTACTTCTGGTCGTCATCGGACCATACGTAAAAGTCGCGCGCCTTGCTGCCGCGTTTAGCGTGGCGGGCGCGCTGGAACCAAGGGTGCTGGTCGCTGGTGTGGTTGATGACCAGTTCGGTGATGACCCGCAAACCACGCTTGTGCGCCTCGGCGATGAAGCGACGGGCATCGGCCATGCTGCCGTAGTCCGGGTGCACGGCCTTGTACTCGGCGATGTCATAGCCGTCGTCGCGCCGCGGCGAAGGATAGAACGGCAGCAACCACAGGGTGTTGACGCCCAGCTCGGCAATGTAGTCCAGCTTGCTGATCAGGCCGGCGAAATCACCGATGCCATCGTTGTTCGAGTCGAAGAACGACTTGATGTGCAACTGATAGATGACAGCGTCCTTGTACCACAGCGGGTCGTCGATGAAGGCTGCCGGGCGGGAACGCTTGGCCATGAGTGACTCCTTGCATGTCTGTGGACCGTGTTGGCTGGCGTTGCGGCTGCCGTGCAGCCTATTTGCCGCGATAGGCCGCAAGGCGGCCCGGTACATATGCCCTAACCGGCCTTTTCGATACGCCAGATGCCGAATGGTTGGTGCCAAGGTTCAATGCGCATGAACTGGGTCTTGCCGTACCACGACCAGCGGTGACCATTCATCAGGTCTTCACCATGGGTTTGGGCGTTGTCATCGAGCCCCAGCTCCCACAGCGGCAGCTCGAAGTGCGCCTCCTGAGCGTTGTGCGGGTCTAGGCTGATTGCCACGAGGATGTAGTTGTCGCGCTCGGGCGTACGCTTGGCGAAGTACAGGATGTTGTCGTTCCAGCAGTTGAAGAACGCGACGCCGAGGTGGGTTTGCAAGGCCGGGTTCTGCCGGCGGATGCGATTGAGCTGGGCGATCTCGGCAATGATGTTGCCGGGCTGGCTGAAGTCGCGCGGGCGCAGCTGGTATTTCTCCGAGTCCAGGTATTCCTCCTTGCCTGGCAACGCGGCGCTTTCGCACAGTTCGAAACCGGAATACATGCCCCACAACCCTGAGCCCATGGTCGCCAATGCTGCACGAATGAGGAAACCGGCACGCCCGGAGGTGTGCAGGAAGAACGGGTTGATGTCGGGGGTATTGACGAAGAAATTGGGGCGGTAGCACTGGCTCCATGGCGGCTGGTTGAGTTGCTCGAAAAATTCGCGCAGCTCTTGCTTGGTGTTGCGCCAGGTGAAGTAGGTGTAGCTTTGCGCATAGCCGACCTTGCCCAGGCGCGCCATCATGGCGGGCTTGGTGAACGCCTCAGCGAGGAAGATGACCTCCGGGTACTGGCTGCGCACATTGGCGATCAGCCATTGCCAGAACGGCAGCGGCTTGGTGTGCGGGTTGTCGACGCGGAACGTCTTCACGCCCTCCTCGACCCAGCCCACCACCACATCGCGCAGCGCCAACCAAAGGCTGGGTACTGCGTCGGGGGCATAGAAGTCGACGTTGACGATGTCCTGGTATTTTTTTGGCGGGTTCTCGGCATAGCGGATGGTGCCGTCCGGGCGCCAACTGAACCAGCCCGGGTGCTGTTTCAGCCAGGGGTGGTCCTGGGAGCACTGGATGGCGAAGTCGAGGGCGATTTCCAGGCCGTGCTCGGCAGCGGCCGCCACCAGGCGGCGGAAGTCTTCGCGGCTGCCCAACTGCGGGTGAATCGCTTCGTGGCCACCCTCTGCACTGCCGATGGCATACGGGCTACCCGGGTCACCCGGTTCGGCCGTGAGCGCATTGTTGCGCCCCTTGCGGTGCTGCAGGCCAATAGGGTGAATGGGCGGGAAGTACAGCACGTCGAAGCCCATGTCACGGATCATCGGCAACCGCTGGTGCACATCGTTGAAGGTGCCATGGCGCTGCGGGTCGTCGGTGATCGAGCGCGGGAACAGTTCGTACCAACTGGCGAACTGCGCTGCCGGGCGGTCCACATCGAGCGGGAATTCGCAACTGCGGGCCAGGTAGCTGCGGTGCTCGGCCTCGGCCATCAGCCGGGCGGTGCGCGGGTCCAGCAGCAGCGCCACCTGATCGTCACTGCCCACCTGCGCCAGGCGCTGCAGCACGGCCTCAAGCTCGTTGCGCACGGCGCCATCGCACAGGGCAATGCCCTGGCCGAGCATCAGCCGCCCCTCTTCCAGCTCCAGCCTGACCTCGACGCCGGCATGGTACTTTTTTTCCAGGTCGTGGCAGTACGTGGCGAACGGGTCGATCCAGGCCTGGATGCCGAACAGGTGCGGCCCCAGCTCGGTGGGGGTGAACTCGGCCAGCCACAGGTCGTTGCCCGCCGACTGCATCGGCACCGAGTGCCAGCGCTGGCTGTGCGCCAGGCGCCAGTTGAGCACCACGGCCAGGCGGTCGTGGCCATCGCTGTAGACCTTACTGCTGACGGCAACCGGTTGACCACTGATCGCCTTGGCGGCGAAGGTGCCGGCGTCGAGCACCGGCTGGGTGTCCTCGATCACGATGCGTGGGGCCAGCAGCGCCTGGGCCAGGCTGATGGCCTGGTCAGGATGATCGTTGGCCATTGGCACGCTTTCAAAAAGCTCGTTTCGTGACATCGACCTTGCTCCCTCAGGCTGGTGGCGGTAAGGGTTCAGAGCCGGGCGCGGGCGTGAGGGTTCAAAAAAACTGAGCGAATCGCAGCTGGCCGAAGTCCAAGCCTGCAGTACCTCTTCAAACCACCCACGCGAGGTCAGGCCATGAACATTCCAACGCCACCGGAAACCCCCGATCCGAACATCGACGACCCGAGCTTGCCGCCGCCCGTGCCGGAACAAGAACCGGACGAGCTGCCGCTCAAGCCAACCGAACCGCCGACGGTGGGCGACCCGCCGAACCAGGAACCACCGGTGAAAGCCTAAGGGTAGACCAGCTTACCGACCTTGCCGCCTGCAAGGTCGGTACGGGCGCGCAGCCGCGGGTGCGGGCGAACCGGACAGCCCGGTCAGTCAACTCGCGCCATCGGCGCAGAGTTCGGCGATGCTGATCTCGCGCATGCGAAACTTCTGCACCTTACCGGTTACTGTCATCGGGTATTCGTCTACAAAACGGATATGCCGCGGCACCTTGTAGTGGGCTATGCGGGCCTTGCACCAGCATTGCAGCTCTTCGGCGGTGGCCGTGTGGCCAGGGTGCAACTTGACCCATGCGACAATCTGCTCGCCATAACGGCTGCACGGGATACCGATCACCTGGGCGTCCGCCACTGCCGGGTGGGTATAGAAGAATTCTTCCAGCTCGCGCGGGTAGATGTTCTCGCCACCGCGAATGATCATGTCCTTGTTGCGCCCCACGATCCGCACGTAGCCGTGCTCGTCCATCACCGCCAGGTCACCCGAGTGCATCCAGCCGGCTGGGTCGATGGCTGCCGCGGTACCTTCGGGGTTGTCCCAATAGCCGAGCATCACGCTGTAGCCGCGGGTACATAGTTCGCCGATCTCGCCGCGCGAAACGATACAGCCGTCAGCGTCTACCAGCTTGTTTTCCAGCTGTGGCTGCGTACGGCCAACGGTGGTAACACGCAGCTCCAGCTCATCCTCCGGCCCGGTTTGCAGCGAAACCGGGCTGGTTTCGGTCATGCCATAGGCGATTTGCACCTCGGCCATGTGCAACTGGTCGATCACCCGGCGCATCACCTCGATCGGGCAAGTCGCCCCCGCCATGATGCCGCTGCGCAGGCTGGAAAGGTCCACCTGGGCGCGTAGCGGGTGGTCGAGCATGGCGATGAACATGGTAGGCACGCCATAGAGAATGCTGGCACGCTCCTCGGCCACCGCACGCAGGGTGAGTTCGGCATCGAAGGCATCATTGGGGTAGATCATGGTGCTGCCGTGGGTGATGCAACCCAGGTTGGCCATGACCATGCCAAAGCAGTGGTACAGGGGCACCGGGATCACCATGCGGTCGCGCTCGCCCAGGCCCAAGCTTTCGCCGACCATGAAGCCGTTGTTGAGGATGTTGTAGTGGCTCAGCGTGGCGCCCTTGGGTGCACCGGTAGTGCCGGAGGTGTACTGGATATTCACCGGTTGGTCGAACTGCAGCCCGCTTTGGCGGGCCAGGTAGGCTTCGCTCGAGGTTTGCCCGGCCAGCCCGGCCAGGGCTTGCCATGCCAGGAAACCGGCCGGGGGGCGGGCTGCCAGGCTGATGACCCCGCGCAGCTCGGGTAGGCGCTGGCTGGCCAGTGCGCCCGCGGGGGCGCTCGCCAGCTCTGGCACCAGCGCCTGAACCATGGCGTGATAATCGGAGCTCTTGAAAGCATCGGCGCAGACCAGCCAGCCGCACCCGGCCTGGCGCAACACGTATTCCAACTCACCCACCCGGTAGGCCGGGTTGATGTTGACCAGAATCGCCCCGACCTTGGCGCTGGCCAGTTGCAACACGCACCATTCGGCGCAGTTGGGTGACCAAATGCCCAACCGGTCGCCGCGGTTCAGGCCCAGCGCCATCAAGGCGCGGGCACACGCGTCGACCTGTTCGGCCAGTTGCCGCCAGCTGTAGCGCACGCCCTGGTGGCGCGAAACCAGGGCTTCGCCACCGGCGCAACGCGCCACGGTGGCGTCAAAGGCCTGGCCGATAGTCTGGGTCAGCAACGGTTGGTCCTGGCGGCCGCGGGTATAGCTTGGTTGACTCATGGGTGTCCCTTCTTGTGGTTGTTCTGGGCACGGCTGAAGCAAGCGGAGATACTCTGGCGTAGATTTACGTTTACGTAAAGGTGACGATTGGATTGACAGCCACTGCACTCAGGTTTACGTTAACGTAAAGGTAATGAACAATACCGATCTCACGCATGAAGCCGAACCCCGTGGGAGCGGGCGCGCCCGCGAATGCGATCATTCAGGAAATGACGGCGGCCCTGCTGATGCATTCGCGGTCGCGCCCGCTCCCACAGGGTCCGACAGCTCCATGAGCTACGGTGTAACCCATTTCAAGAACAACAAGGTGCCCCAGCATGCATTACCCCACCCTGAACTTCGCCCTGGGCGAAACCATCGACATGCTCCGTGACCAGGTGCGCACCTTCGTCGCCGCCGAGCTGGCCCCGCGTGCCGCGCAAATCGACCACGACAACCTGTTCCCTGCCGATATGTGGCGCAAGTTCGGCGACATGGGCCTGTTGGGCATCACCGTTTCGGAAGAATATGGCGGCGCCGGCCTCGGCTATTTGGCCCACGTGGTGTCCATGGAGGAAATCAGCCGGGCCTCGGCGTCGGTGGCACTGTCGTACGGTGCCCACTCCAACCTGTGCGTCAACCAGATCAACCGCAACGGCAGCCACGCACAGAAACTCAAGTACCTACCCAAGCTGATCAGCGGCGAGCACATCGGCGCACTGGCCATGAGCGAGCCCAATGCCGGCTCCGACGTGGTGTCGATGAAGCTGCGCGCAGAAAAGCGCGGCGACCGCTACGTACTCAACGGCAGCAAGACCTGGATCACCAACGGCCCGGACGCCAATACCTATGTGATCTATGCCAAGACCGACCTGGACAAGGGTGCCCACGGCATCACCGCGTTCATCGTCGAGCGCGACTGGCCAGGCTTCAGCCGCAGCAACAAGTTCGACAAGCTGGGCATGCGCGGTTCCAACACCTGCGAGCTGTTCTTCGACAACGTCGAGGTACCGGAAGAAAACATTCTCGGCCAGCTGAACGGCGGCGTACGCGTGTTGATGAGCGGCCTGGACTACGAGCGCGTGGTGTTGTCGGGCGGGCCGACCGGCATCATGCAAAGCTGCATGGACCTGGTGGTGCCGTACATTCACGACCGCAAGCAGTTCGGCCAGAGCATCGGCGAGTTCCAGCTGATTCAGGGCAAGATCGCCGACATGTACACCCAGCTCAATGCCAGCCGCGCCTACCTGTATGCCGTGGCCCAGGCCTGTGACCGTGGCGAGACCACCCGCAAGGACGCTGCCGGGGTCATCCTGTACACCGCCGAGCGTGCTACGCAAATGGCCCTGGAAGCCATCCAGATCCTTGGCGGCAACGGCTATATCAATGAATTCCCGGCTGGCCGCCTGCTGCGCGATGCCAAGCTCTACGAGATCGGTGCCGGCACCAGCGAAATCCGTCGGATGCTGATCGGCCGCGAACTGTTCAACGAGACGCGCTGATCTGCGCCAGAGGTCATGATGATTCTCAAGTCACAGCTCAATACCAAGGCGGCGGATTATGCCCATAGCCATGCCGCCATGGCCGCCCAGGTCCAGGCCCTGCGCGGCCTGCTGGCCCAGGTCGCCCAGGGCGGCGGGCCCAAGGCTCAGGAACGACACACCTCCCGCGGCAAACTGCTGCCACGCGAGCGCATCGACCGCCTGCTGGACCCGGGCTCGCCGTTCCTCGAGATCGGCCAGCTGGCGGCCCACGAGGTGTACGGCGAGGACGTGCCGGCTGCCGGGGTGATCGCCGGCATCGGCCGCGTAGAAGGCGTGGAATGCATGATCGTGGCCAACGACGCCACGGTCAAAGGTGGCTCGTACTACCCGCTGACGGTGAAAAAGCACCTGCGTGCGCAGGTCATCGCCCAGCAAAACCGCTTGCCGTGCATCTACCTGGTGGACTCGGGGGGTGCCAACCTGCCCCGCCAGGACGAGGTGTTCCCTGACCGCGAGCACTTCGGTCGGATCTTCTTCAACCAGGCCAACATGAGCGCCCAGGGCATCCCGCAGATCGCCGTGGTGATGGGCTCGTGCACTGCCGGTGGTGCCTACGTGCCGGCGATGGCCGACGAAGCGATCATGGTGCGCCAGCAGGCGACCATTTTCCTCGCAGGGCCGCCGCTGGTCAAAGCCGCCACGGGCGAAGTGGTCAGTGCCGAGGACCTGGGCGGGGCCGATGTGCACTGCCGCACCAGCGGCGTGGCCGACCATTACGCCGACAACGACGAACACGCCCTGGCCATTGCCCGGCGCTGCGTGGCCAACCTCAACTGGCACAAGCTGGGCAAGCTGCAACGCCTGGCCCCGGTGGCACCGCTGTACGCCGCCGACGAGCTGTATGGCGTGGTGCCCGCCGATGCCAAGCAGCCGTTCGATGTGCGCGAAGTGATCGCCCGGCTGGTCGACGGCTCGCTGTTCGACGAATTCAAGGCGTTGTTCGGTACCACCCTGGTCTGCGGCTTTGCCCACCTGCATGGCTACCCGATGGCGATCCTGGCCAACAACGGCATCCTGTTCGCCGAAGCGGCGCAAAAAGGCGCGCACTTCATCGAGCTGGCCTGCCAGCGGGGCATCCCACTGTTGTTCCTGCAGAACATCACCGGGTTCATGGTGGGCAAGAAGTATGAGGAAGGCGGTATCGCCAAGCATGGCGCCAAGCTGGTGACCGCGGTGGCCTGCGCCCAGGTGCCGAAATTCACGGTGATCATCGGCGGCAGCTTCGGTGCCGGCAACTATGGCATGTGCGGCCGTGCCTACGACCCACGCTTTTTGTGGATGTGGCCGAACGCGCGGATCGGTGTGATGGGCGCCGAGCAGGCCGCCGGTGTGCTGGCCCAGGTCAAGCGCGAGCAAAGCGAGCGCAGTGGCCAGCCGTTCAGTGCCGAAGACGAAGCCAGGCTCAAGCAGCCGATTCTCGACCAGTACGAACAGCAGGGCCACCCCTACTACTCCAGTGCCCGGCTGTGGGACGACGGCGTCATCGACCCGGCGCAAACCCGCGACATACTGGGCCTGGCACTGTCCGCTGCGCTGAACGCGCCGATCGAAGCGAGCCGCTTCGGCATTTTCCGGATGTGACCTATGAGCGATTTCAGCACCCTCGAAGTGATTCGCGACCCGCGCGGCTTCGCCACCCTGTGGCTTAGCCGCGAGGACAAGAACAACGCGTTCAACGCGCAGATGATCCGCGAGCTGATCGTCGCCATCGATCGGCTGGCCGACGATACCGGCTTGCGCTTTGTACTGCTGCGCGGGCGTGGCCGGCACTTCAGCGCCGGTGCCGACCTGGCCTGGATGCAGCAGTCGGCGCAGCTGGATTTCAACACCAACCTGGATGACGCCCATGAACTGGGCGAACTGATGTACGCCTTGCACCGGCTGAAGGTACCGACCCTGGCCGTGGTCCAAGGTGCGGCGTTTGGCGGGGCACTGGGCCTGATCAGTTGCTGTGACATGGCCATTGGCGCAGAAGACGCCCAGTTGTGCCTGTCGGAAGTGCGCATCGGCCTGGCCCCGGCGGTGATCAGCCCGTTCGTGGTCAAGGCCATCGGCGAGCGTGCCGCGCGCCGCTATGCCCTGACTGCCGAGCGCTTCAGCGGTACACGGGCCCGCGAACTGGGCCTGCTGGCCGAGGTATACCCCGCCACTGAGCTGGACGCACAGGTGGCGCTATGGGTGAACAACTTGCTGCAGAACGCTCCGCTGGCCCTGCGTGCCACCAAAGAGCTGCTGCGTGAAGTGGACGACGGCGAACTCAGCCCGGCGCTGCGCCGCTACTGCGAGAACACCATCGCCCGTATCCGCGTCAGCGCCGAAGGCCAGGAGGGCCTGCGCGCCTTTCTGGAGAAACGCCCACCCGCCTGGCAAACCGCTGAGACCAAGGAGCCGCGCCCATGAGCCGCCCCGCTTTGACCACCCTGCTGGTCGCCAACCGCGGCGAAATCGCCTGCCGGGTGATGCGCACCGCCAAGGCCATGGGCCTGACCACCGTCGCCGTGCACAGCGCCATCGACCGTGACGCGCGGCATAGCCGCGAAGCGGATATCCGCGTGGACCTGGGCGGCACCAAGGCCGCCGACAGCTACCTGCTGGTCGACAAGCTGCTGGCTGCTGCCAAGGCCAGCGGGGCCCAGGCCATTCACCCAGGTTACGGTTTCCTCTCCGAGAACGCAGGCTTCGCCCGCGCCATCGAGCAGGCGGGGCTGGTTTTCCTCGGCCCACCGGCCAGCGCCATCGACGCCATGGGCAGCAAGTCGGCGGCCAAGGCGTTGATGGAGGCCGCCGGGGTCCCCCTGGTGCCCGGTTACCACGGCGAAGCCCAGGACCTCGACACCTTCCGCGACGCGGCCAGGCGCATCGGCTACCCGGTGCTGCTGAAGGCCAGCGCTGGCGGTGGGGGCAAGGGCATGAAGGTCGTTGAAGAGGAAAGCCAGCTGGCCGATGCCCTGGCGTCGGCCCAGCGTGAGGCGCAGGCGTCGTTCGGCGATGCGCGCATGCTGGTGGAGAAGTACGTGCTCAAGCCGCGCCATGTGGAAATCCAGGTGTTCGCCGACCAGCACGGCCATTGCCTGTACCTCAACGAGCGCGATTGCTCGATCCAGCGCCGCCACCAGAAAGTGGTCGAAGAAGCCCCCGCCCCCGGCCTGTCGGCCGAACTGCGCCAAGCCATGGGCGAGGCGGCGGTACGGGCGGCGCAAGCGATTGGCTATGTCGGTGCCGGTACGGTGGAATTCCTGCTCGACGCCCGTGGCGCGTTCTTCTTCATGGAAATGAATACCCGCCTGCAAGTGGAGCACCCGGTCACCGAGGCCATTACCGGCCTGGATCTGGTGGCCTGGCAAATTCGTGTGGCGTGCGGCGAGGCCCTGCCGATCACCCAGGAGCAGGTGCCGCTGATCGGCCATGCCATTGAAGTTCGCCTGTACGCCGAGGACCCGGCCAACGAGTTTCTGCCGGCGACCGGCATGCTGGCGCTGTACCGTGAATCGGCAGCGGGCGAAGGCCGGCGGGTGGACAGTGGCGTGAGCGAAGGCGATGCGGTGTCGCCGTTCTACGACCCGATGCTGGGCAAGCTGATTGCCTGGGGCGAAAACCGCGAGCAGGCACGCCTGCGCTTGCTGGCGATGCTCGATGAATTCGCCATTGGTGGCGTGAAAACCAACCTCGCGTTCCTGCGCCGCATTCTGGCGCACCCGGCGTTCGCCGCGGCGGAGCTGGATACCGGCTTTATTGCGCGGCACCAGGCCGCTTTGCTGCCGGCACCACAGCCGCTGCCGGTCAACTTCTGGGAGGCCGCAGCCGAAGCCTGGCGGCAGGGCCAGGCCGGGCAGCAGCGCGAAGATGACCCCGGTTCGCCATGGGCCGAGCGTAACGGCCTGCGCCTGGGCCTGCCAGCGCGCTGTAGCCTGCACTTGGTCAGTGCTGGCCAGGACCAGGCTGTGGGCCTGGAGCACAGTGCGGCGCCCACCTGGCAGTTACTGGGCGAGCAGTTGGTGCATGACCACGACGGCGTGCGTCGCCAGCACCTGGCGGTGCGCCGCGGGGCTACGTTGTACTTGCAGTGGGGCGGCGAGATGCATGCCATCGAAGCCTTCGACCCGATCGCCGAGGCCGAGGCCAGCCACGGTCACCAGGGCGGCTTGGGTGCCCCCATGAACGGCAGTATCGTGCGGGTGCTGGTGGCGCCGGGGCAGGCGGTGGAGGCCGGTACCGCGCTGGTGGTGCTGGAGGCCATGAAAATGGAGCACAGCATTCGCGCGCCTCATGGCGGTACGGTGAACGCGTTGTTCTGCCAGGAAGGGGATATGGTCAGCGAAGGGACGGTGCTGGTCGAATTGGCGGAGTGAGTTGTCTAGCGGGGGTTGGCTGGTTGATGGGGCGCCGGGGTGGGGCTGCCAGGTGTTCGCCATACCCTTTGCAGCGCCTGTGAGATCGAGCGCCGCCCGCGCGGCGCATCGCCGGCAAGCCGGCTCCCACATCTGTTTCGGGCCAGTTACGCCTGTGGGATTTGCGCGCGAACGCCTTGGCGCCCACCACGATATCGCGTCGTACGAACAAGGCGGTCGCGCGCGCCTGTCACAGGCAATACTGGCCCGAAACAAACGTAGGAGCGGGTTTACCCGCGAAGCGCCGCGCGGGCGGCGCTCGATCTCACAGGCGCCCCACTACCCAAGCCCTACACCCACCAGCCTCACAACAACCTAAAAACAGCTAGAAGGAGCCGTGCGCCCGCACAACCACCCCCAGAAATTCACAACCGTCTTCACACAGAACCGTTGGGTATCGAGTATTCAGCGGCTTGAGCATCTTGTCTCCGCCCTCCTCGACCAACTGCCGTAACACTGCTGGCCGCCCGGGCTGACGCGCAATCACCAGCCGGCCAGGCTCTGCCGGCAAGCCAGTATCCACCAGCACACGCATCCCTTCAGGCACGCTCTTGCCGCTGGTTGCATTCATCGAGTCATTTTCAACCACTAGCCAGAACGCATTACCTGAGGGCATGTAGTCCGTCTGCTCGTGCATCTCGCTGGTTTCAGGCAAAGGCCCGTGCAAGTCGGACCAACTCAGCACCGGGAAGCGAAAGCTCGCATAGCGCAGCGCTTCGGCCGACACTGGCTGCTGGGCCGCATAGCGACCAGGCGCTTCACGAACGATGTCACGCTCAACAACCATGACTTGTGCTTCCAGAAACACCAGCCCAAGTTTCTCGAGTTTCTCGTTTATCGTCTCCAACGTTGGCCGCCGCGTGCCCCGCAACCAATGACCCACGCCGCCCTGAGTCATGCCCAGACGTTCGGCCAGCTTCAGTTGGCTGAGGTTGTGTTCGCGCTTATAGCGCTTGAGAAATGCGTTCCAGTTTTCCATGAGCGGCAACAATACGGACTGTATTAGCCGCAGCAATACACAAATTGAATTATTTATTCGACAAAGAATAGTACAGATTGACCTATCCTGTGATTCCAGTGTGCTTGAAGGGAAATCAGAAGGTGTCGCAATGAAACTACCGAAAAACGACGAAACAGATCTCGACAGCGAAGCAGCCCGCCGCGCCCTCGACTACTACCTCAACCCCAACCCGCCGCGCCCTACGCTGGACAACAAGATCTGGACCCTGCACGAAGGCGTGACCAGCGAGCAGGCCGAGGAACACGCCATCGCCCTGCTGCGCTGCGCTGCGGCCACCGCACAGGAAACCGCCACGCACCAGCACGGCAGCCAGCGCGAGCTGACCTTCGCGCTGATGCACATGATGGACATGGCACGTGCGCTGCTGGAGCACAAGCAACGTGAAGACCGGGGTTTGTAGGTAAACGGAAGGGAGAGCACGTGATGGCCGCGTAACGGCAAAGGCCCCGATTGCCGGGACAAGGAAGCGCACCGGTAAAACTTTTTTACCGGGATGATGAAAATTCATTTGACTGGCAAATGATAACGATTATTATTGCACTCAGCTGATCGCGAGATCTGCTGGATAACCTGAAAGCTTAGGTCGCTTTCAGATTATCTCCTCATCAGGCTAATCACGGTTTTTGACCCGGCTTTTTGCCGGGTCTTTTTTTTGGCTCTTCAGGCTAATGAAGATCGTGATGGCGCGCATGGTAGCAAATGTGTTTCAGGGCGTGAACGCTCATTACAAAACTTTGCGCAATCAGCACTTGAGAATCAATCTCGTTTCGCCTACGCTGCTCACGCATCACGGAAGATGCCCCCCTTCCCCTTTGTAGCGCAAGGAGCCGGTCATGACCCGTCTGCTGCTGCCCCTCGAACATCCCACCGCGGTCAATGGCCCTGGTGCCGACAATGCCCTGCTGCACGCGCTGAAGCGGCTGCCACGCCGGGTGCAGCAAGTGATGCTGCTGAGCCGCCTCGACCAGCTGGACTTCGCCAGCATTGCCACCCGCCTAGACATGCCACTGGCCACTGTCGAACGCAACATGGACCAGGCCCTGATGGCCGGGCGCCCGCGCCGGGATGTGCTGGCAAGCGTGGCCAGCCAATGGTACGTGCGCTTGCAGAGCCCCCAGGTGACCGCATGCGAGCGCATCGACTTCCGCCGCTGGCTGGACGCAGATGCCGCGAACTTGCAGGCGTTTCACCAAACGGAATTACGCTGGCGCAGCCTGCTGGGGCCGGCACGCCAGCTTGGCCAGGAGGGTTGGTACCGGCAAGGCCGGGCGGCGCTGTCGCTAGGCGGCTGCTCGGTGGCGGTCGGGGCTGGGCTGGCGGCGTTACTGGTGTGGGCATGGTGCAGCTGATGCCCGCTGCCGGTTCACTTCAGGCCCGCCAACTGCAGCCCCTCTGAAGCCTGCCCCCTCAGCCCATTACGCTGCCAATGAAATTCGCCAGCTCCGCCGTACGCGGCGCGGCGAATACATCACGTGGGTGACCGGTTTCGTGAACCTTGCCGTGGTGCATGAACACCAGCTTGTCACCCACTTCCCGGGCAAAGCGCATTTCATGGGTCACCATGATCAAGGTCATGCCTTCCTTGGCCAATTGCCGCACAACGCCGAGCACTTCGTTGACCAGTTCCGGGTCGAGCGCCGAGGTGATCTCGTCGCACAGCAAAACCTTGGGCGACATCGCCAGGGCGCGGGCGATAGCCACCCGTTGCTGCTGCCCGCCAGAAAGGCGGTCCGGGTAGGCGTCGAACTTGTCGCCCAGGCCAACCCTGGCCAGCATTTGCTCAGCCAGTTGGCGGGCCTGGGCCTTGCTGGTCTTCTTCACCACCTGCGGCGCGAGCATGACGTTCTCGCCTACCGTCAGGTGCGGGAACAGGTTGAACTGCTGGAACACCATGCCGACTTTCTGCCGCAGTGTGCGCAGGTCGGCGCGCGCGGCATCCAGGTACTCGCCATCCACTTCGATCACGCCGTCACTGATCGACTCCAGGCCGTTGAGCGTACGCAGAAAGGTACTTTTGCCGGAACCGCTACGGCCAATGAGGGCGACCACTTCACCCTCTTCGATGCTCAGGTCTACGCCCTTGAGCACGTGGTTGTCGCCATAGTACTTGTGCAACGCAGACACTCTAAGCAGGGGCATGCAGCCTCCTTTCCAGGTAACGGGCGCTCAGCGAGAGCGGGTAGCAGAGCATGAAATAACCCACGGCTACCAAGCCGTAGATCAGGAAGGGCTCGAAGGTGGCGTTGGCGAGCATGCCGCCGGTCTTGGTCAGCTCGGTAAAGCCGATGATCGAAGTGACCGCCGTGCCTTTGACCACCTGCACCGAGAAGCCAACGGTGGGTGCCACGGCAATCCGCAGCGCCTGGGGCAGGATCACGTAACGCATCTGCTCCAGCCGGGTCATGGCCAGGCTGCCGGAGGCTTCCCATTGGCCACGTGGAATGGCCTCGACGCAGCCGCGCCAGGTTTCGGCGAGAAAGGCACTGGTGAACAACGTCAAGGCGATGGCCGCCGCCATCCAGGCCGAAATATCGACGCCGAACAGGGCAATGCCGAAAAACACCATGAACAACTGCATCAGCAGTGGCGTGCCCTGAAACAGCTCGATATAGCCCTTGGCGGCCCCGCGCAGCACGAAGTTGTCAGAGAGGCGCGCCAGCAGCACGAGCAGGCCGGCGACGCCACCGCAGATGAACGCCACCAGCGACAGCAGCAGGGTCCACTGCATGCCGACCAGCAAGTTGCGGACGATGTCCCATAAGGTGAACTCCATTCATCGCCTCCCCATCAGAAAGCGCTGCCCGAACCACAGCAGCACCTGGCGTACCGCCATGGCCATGATCAGGTACAGGCCCGTGGTCAGCAGGTAAGTCTCGAACGCCCGGAAATTGCGCGACTGAATGAAGTTGGCTGCAAACGACAACTCTTCGGTGGCGATCTGCGAACAAACCGCCGAGCCCAGCATGACGATCACGATCTGGCTCGACAGGGCCGGCCAGACTTTGGCCAGCGCCGGTTGCAGGACCACATGGCGAAACGCCTCGGCGCGTCTCATGGCCAGTGCCGCCGCCGCCTCCAGTTGCCCTTTGGGAATGGCCTGGATACCGGCGCGGATGATCTCGGTGGAATAAGCCCCCAGGTTGATCACCATGGCCAGCACCGCGGCTTGCCATTCTGTCAGGCGCACCCCCAGCGCGGGCAAGCCAAAGAAGATGAAAAACAGTTGCACGATGAAGGGCGTGTTACGGATCAGCTCCACGTACACGCCGAACAGCACATCGAACGGTTTGAGCCGCCAGGCACGCGCCACAGCGCCAAGTACGCCCAGGGCCACCCCGAACAGGGTGCCCACTGCGGTCAGCTGGAGGGTGAACAACGCCCCCTTGAGCAGCAGGTCGCCTTGGGCCAACACGGGCGCGAAATCGAATTGGTAGGCCATCAGTCAGCGAATCCAGAGGCAGTTCAGAGGTCGGCCGGCAATGGTTGCTTCAACCATTTTTCAGCATTGCGGTTGAGGCTGCCGTCTGCCTTGGCGGCATCGAGGGTGGCATTGACCTTGGCCAGCAAGGCAGGCTCCTGCTTGGCCAGCCCGACGTACACGGGCGAGTCCTTGAGCTTGACCTTCATCACCGGCACCTTGGCCGGGTTCTTCTCGGCGATGACAGCCATCACCACGCTGCCGCTGGCAATCAGTTCGACCTGGCCAGACAGGTACGCTGCGATGGTGGAGTTATTGTCCTCGAACCGCTTGATGACCGCGCCTTTGGGGGCAACCGCTGTCAGTTCCATGTCCTCGATCGAGCCGCGGGTCACACTGATGGTCTTGCCGGCAATGGCACCGATGTCGCTGATCGAGGTCTGCTCCGGGCCGAACACGGCCAGGTAGAACGGCGCATAAGGGCGGGAGAAATCGATCACGGCTTCGCGCTCGGCATTCTTGCCCAGGCTGGAGATCACCAGGTCGACCTTGCCCGTGGTGAGGAACGGAATGCGGTTGGTGCTGTTGACGGGCGTGAGGGCCAGCTTGACGCCCAGCTTGTCCGCCAACAACTGCGCCGTGTCGATGTCCAGGCCGCGGGGCTTGAGGTCGGGGCCAACCGAGCCGAACGGTGGAAAGTCCTGGGGCACGGCCACTTTGAGCACGCCACGGGCGGTGATGTCGGCCAGGGCGTCGGCCTGGGCCTGGGCAGCGCCCAGCGCGCCACCACACAGCAGCGTCGCCAGCAACAGGGAGCGGATGTTTTTCATGGGAAAGCCTCGGGGGATGCAGAAGGTCGTTAGCGCTGAAATTGCACAGCCCGTGCCAGCATTGGCGCCTGGCCCCGGAAAAGCCCTGGGCATGCGGCTGCTCGCGGTCTTACTGGTCTGAACAGTCAGCCCATCAGCCCTGGCCGTGCCCCGCTTTCGTGCAGCCTGCCCTGCCCTTGCGCCAGCACGGAGCGAGGCTTGCCAGACACCCGGTAAAGCCTTTACAAAGCGCAGACCGCTTACCAACTGGTCTGAACAGATGCTCGACACGCTCCCCCGCGCCGTTCCGGAAATAGCCTTGCAGGCCATTCGCAAGCTGATCGAGGCAGGCGACTATCAACCCGGCGATGCCCTACCCTCGCAACGCGACCTGGCCGAGCAGTTGGGTATCAGCCGTGCGTCGCTGCGCGAAGCGCTGTCGTCATTGAGTGCGCTGGGGGTGGTGAGCGTGCAACCGGGCAAGGGCGTTTTCGTCCAGGCGCCCTCGGCACCCCCGGCGGCCACGTTTTCCTGGCCATACGCCGAACAGGTATCGGCGGTCGATACCTTCCAGTTGCGCTATGCCTTGGAAGGGTTCGCTGCAGGCCTGGCGGCCCTGTACCTGACCGGTGCGGATATCGATGCGCTGGAGGCGAATGTCGAGGCGATGCGCCAGGAGCTGCGTGCCGGCCGTTTCGACGCCGCCGCCCGCCTCGACTACGCCTTCCATCGGCGCCTGCTGGAAGCCAGCGGCAACCTGGCGATGCTGCAGGTGATCACCGCCAGCCAGGACATTTTCCTGGAAAGCCAGAAACTGCCCTTCATTCGCCCAGAGCGGGCCATGGAAACCTGGCAAGAACACCGCAAGATCCTGCGCCAGCTGGCCCGTGGCAACCAGGCCGGTGCACAGCGTGCCATGCAAGAGCATATCCGCAATGCGGCTGCCCGTACCGGTGTGGTATTTGCGGCCTGACACCCAGCCATCTTGCAGCCGCCGAGCCCGTGGTTTTCCGCAGCTTTACCAGGCCTGGTCAGAGCTGAAACCGGCGCAGCTGCCCCTGCAGTGAATTGCCCAAACCGGCCAACTCGAGGCTGGCCTTGCTGGTCTGTTCGCTGGCGGTCTGCCTGTTCGGTGATGTCGCGCACATTCAGCACATGGCGATTGATTTCTTCGGCGACAGCACCCTGCTGTTCGGCAGCCGCCGCGATCTGCTGGGTCATGCCCTGAATGCCGCCGATGCTGTGGGTGATGTTGTCCAGCGCAATGCCTGCATCGCGGGCCAGTTGCACGCTCTCGTCGGTCAGGCCGCAGCTGGTTTCCATGCGCTGAACGGCTTGCAGCGTGCCCGCGCGCAGGGCTGCGATCAGTTGCTCGATGTCTTCGGTTGAGCGCTGGGTGCGCTGCGCCAAGGCACGCACCTCGTCCGCGACTACAGCGAAGCCACGCCCGGCCTCGCCTGCACGCGCGGCCTCGATCGCCGCGTTCAATGCCAGCAGGTTGGTTTGTTCGGCCACCGCCTTGATCACGTCGAGCATGCTGCCAATGCGCCCGCTTTCTTCAGCCAGTGTACTCACCGCTGCGCTGGTCAGCTCCACCTCGGCAGACAGGTTCTCGAAGCGCGCAATCGCGCTTTTGGCGATGTCGCCGCCACTGACAGCATCCTGCGCCGCCTGGTTGACCGAGCGCGCGGTTTCGACCGCGTTGCGGGCCACATCCTGCACCGAGGTGGTCATTTCGTGCATGGCCGCAGCCACCTGCTCGGTTTCCTGCATCTGCTCGGTAGCGCCTGCCTGCGTCTGCCGGGTAATCGCCGACAGCTCTTCGCTGGCGCTGGCGATCTGCGTCGCACCATCACCGATATGCCCAACCAGTTGTCGCAAGCTGCCGGTCATGTGCTGCAAGCCATCTTGCAACTCGCCGATTTCGTCTTTGCGCGAGCCCGTGGCGAAGACGCTCAGGTCGCCCTCGGCAATGCGCCGCACCCGGGCCAACGCTTCGCGCAGGGGTGGCACGATCTGCCGCGTGATCAACACTGCTGCCAGCCCGCCCAGCAGCAGCGCCAGCACCAGGCAACTGATCAGCGTCCACGCCGCATCACGGGTATCGTCCTGGCGCATCTGCATCTGCTGGTCGTACAGCTCCTGGCTGGTCTGCAGCAATGCATCACCCTGCTTCTGGATGTCCTTGAGCAGGGTGTCGATGCGGATCAACGCCGCGCGGTGAGTGTCCAGCGAGGCCCGGTAGGCGGTCGCAATGAAATGAATGCGAATGGGCAGCTGGGCGCGCCGTCCAGGCGATAAAGCGGACCGGGCCGGGCTCAGGCGATATTTGAGGCAGCGCGAGAGCGTGACAGGGTCACATAAATCAATCAAATGCAAATATCGAAGCAATTGTTGCGAATGCGGAATTAATAGCAGCTATTCACGGCGTTTCCCTATTGCCTGCATCCGATCGGGGCAGGCTTTCACTGCATGGCCTTTTGACGCTATTTTGCTGAGGTGCCGCTTTACGTCAGGCGCTTGAACATCAAAGGAATACCGTCATGCGCACCATTTGGTTCTTGTTACTCCCGGGCACACACATTCTGGACCTCGGCGGGCCGTTGCAGATCATGGCCAGCCTGGAAGAGCTCCGGTTGGCGCCGGTCAGCGTCCGTTGCATCGCAGCCAGACAACAGATGAGCAGCTATCAAGGTGTGACCTTGAGCGGCTTGCATCCCCTGCCCGAGCAGCTTTCGCCCGAAGATTTGCTGTTCGTGGTCGGCAACAAGCTGTCTACCAGCCCCAGCGATGCTGCGACCTTGGCCGCAACCGCTCAGTGGCTGGCGAACGTGATGGGGCAAACACCAACCGTGCAACTGTGTTCCATCTGCACCGGCGCGTTCCTGCTGGGCGAAGCCGGGCTGCTGAACGGCCGTGAATGCACCACCCATCATCGCTATGTCGGATTGCTGCAGGCACGCTACCCAAAAGCCAGGGTGCTGGAAAATCGCCTTTTCGTGGAGGACGACGGTGTGTTCACCTCGGCGGGCGTGTCCAGCGGCACCGACCTGGCCTTGCATATCGTGTCGCTGCACTTCGGCAAAGCCGTGGCCAACCAGGTGGCCCAGGAACTGGTGATCTACCGTCGCCGTGCCGGCGAAGATGTGCAACTGCGCGCGGCAGACCTGGCACGCAACCACATCCACCCGCTGGTACACGCGGCCCAGGACTATATCGATACGCACCTGGGCAGCAGTTTCAGCTTTGAACAACTGGCCAGCCAGTTCAATGTCAGCTACCGGCACCTGGCACGCCTGTTTCGCGAGAACACGGGGCAAACCCTGCAGGACTACCTGCGCGCCCAACGCATCGACCTGGCCCGTGACCTCTTACGCGGGAGCCGCCTGAATGTGGAACAAATCGCCGAACGTTGCGGTTACGGCAGCAGCCATGCCTTTCGCCTGGCCTGGCGGCGGGAAATGCCGCAACCGCCACTGCAGTTTCGCAGCGTGATCACCCAGGACAACACCTAGTATCAGCGACCACTCACGGTGGGGGTGGCGAAACTGTCTGTGAAAAACGCTACCACAGCCTTGCGCGACGCCTCCCGGGCTGCTGGGTCCGGTGCCGAACGCCCCAAGCCGCCCTGGCCACGGTGCAGGAACGGGTCCTTGTATTCCTGCGCGGCTTCCAGGCCGTTGAAACCATGCTCGGCACCGGGGTAGACCAGCACCTTTGCCCGTGCCTGGTCTTCGGCAGGCAGGCTTGCAACCAGTTTGGTACAAGCCTTAGGGTCATCATCGTACTGGTCCTTTTCACCGACCAGCACCAGCAGGCGGGCCGGCGCCAGGTGCTTCAAGTCATAGCCGGGCACACGGTTGTATCCCCAGCACACGGGATAGAATGCTGCCAAGGCTACGGGGCGTACCCCAGAGGCCTGTTGCAGCTCATCGTCGATGGACGCAGACGCCGCGAGCATGGCCTGGGCGCCACCCCATGAAAACCCAAGCACCCCTACCCGCTCGCTATCGACCCCTGGCTGATTGGCCAGGTAAGACAAGGCGCCCGCCAGGTCCGGCAAGGTATCGTGAACCCGGGGCGGCCGCCCCTGTGCGCCGCCAGCCAGCCGGCGCGCGCCCCACATGTCCAGTTCCAGCGTGGCGATGCCGCGGGCATTGAGGTCGGCCGCGTGCAACGGCCCGCGTGAGTCCATCCCCGCCGAGCCGTGCAATATCACCACAGCCGGTGCTGGCCCGGCTTGGTTGGCCGGCATAGACAGTACCGCTGGCACCCTGATCGGTTTCAGTTTGCCGGCAGAAGGCAGGGGCTGGCTGTAGAACGAAACCAGCCGTTTGCTGACGCTGGCCACAGTCTCGCCAGCGTTGGATGCAACCTCAGCCTGGGCCGCTGCAAACGGCAGCGCACACCCCAACAACAGGCTGATGGCCAATTTTTTATACATTTCACGACTCCTGAATGCCCCTACGGGCTCTTATTGCTGCTGTTTCACAAAGAACGGACGCCCGTCTCAGCCGCACATCGTCATCGCGGCCACACCCTCTACGGGCCAGCGGCCAAGCGCCATCGGGTCCAGCACCACCATTGCGATCAGCACACAGCACCCCAAGCCGAACGCCACGGCATAACCGCGCACTTGCCGGACGGTGCACGCGCCATACACCGCGACCAGGGCGAGCAATTGCATGCCCACGGCAAACACCCCGATGGAGAACCCGGAAGCGAGCAGTTCAGCCATTGGCCACCACACTGCGGGGGCGGCCCGGCGCTGCCTGTACCGTGGGTTGGTAGGCCACGGCATCGAAGGCCTGTTGCAGGTCGGCCTTGATATCGCTCACCCGCTCCAGGCCGACGCACAGCCTGATCAACCCGTCGGAAATGCCGGCGTGGCGCCGCGCTTGCGCATCCAGGCGGCCATGGGTGGTGCTGGCCGGGTGCGTGACCATGCTGCGGGTATCACCAATATTGGTGCAGCGCGCCACGCACTGCAGTTGATCGATCCATTGCCAGGCCGCTGCCTGGCCGCCGCAGATCTCGAAACTCAGCAAGCCGCCATGGCCGTCCTGTTGCCTGCACGCCAAGGCATGCTGAGGGTGTTGCGCCAGGCCGGTGTAATGCACAGCGCTGACCAGGGGTTGTTCGCCAAGCCACTGGGCCAGCTCCAGGGCGCCCTGTTGCACGCGCAGCATGCGGATTTCCAGGGTTTCCAGGCTTTTGAGCAACAACCAGGCATTGAACGGGCTGCAGGAAATACCCAACGTGCGCAACACGCCCCTCAACACCTGCATCAGGCTTTTGGAACCGGTCACTACACCGGCTAGCGCACGCCCCTGGCCGTCCATGTACTTGCCCGCCGAATGGATGACCAAGTCCGCACCCAGGCTGTGCGGGCGCTGGAGCACCGGCGTCAACAGGGTGTTGTCCACCACGACCAGCGCATCCTTGGCGTGCGCCAGAAGGCTGATGGCACGGATGTCACCAATTTTCAGCAGCGGGTTGGAGGGAGACTCCAGCACCGCCAGGCGGGTCTTGTCGTCGATCGCCTGCTGCCACTGGCCCAGGTCGGTAAGGTCGACGAACCGCGCCTCGATGCCGAACCGCGCCATGTAAACGCTGAAGGCACTGGCGGTGGTACCGAACACATCGCGGCTGCAGACAATGTTGTCACCCTGCTGCAGGAACCCATGGCACAGCGCGGTGAACGCGCCCATCCCGGAAGCGAACGCCACCGCGTCTTCCGCTTGTTCGAGCGCCGCCACGCGGCCTTCGAAGGCTTGCACCGTGGGGTTGGTGAAGCGGCTGTACACATTACCCTGCTGTTGCCCGCTGAAACGTTCTGCAGCCTCTTGCGCCGACGCAAAGGTATAAGCAGACGTCATGGCCAATGGCTCGCAGAAAACATCGGACAAATCGCTGACCCGATTGCTGTGCAGCGCCGAAGTTGCGTCAAAGCCGTCCAGGCCAATCGCAGACGATTGCATGGTGCATCTCCTAGTTTGCATTGAACAATGCGCAGTTGATCGGGGCTATTCCGCTTCAGCCACTGGCGGGGCCGAGGCTTCTGCGACTACACGTGCCGAAACCAGCCACAGGGAGGCCAGTGCAGCCATCACGGTGGCCGTCGCCAGGCCAACCAGGGTCAACTGGTAGCTTTGATGCCGGTCGAAATCCAGGGCGCCGAGCTGTGTGGCCAGCAACGCACCCAGCTGGTGTACGAGGAACAGCAGGCCAAACACCTTGCCTTTGATTTCGGCGCCATACAGGGCAAAGCAGAATGCTGACGTGAGCACCACCGTACCCAGGTAACTGGCACCGAACAGCACAGCAAACAGGTACGTACCCAGCGGCCCGGGCGTGGTCAGCAGGACGATCACCGCCGCCGTACGCAGCAGGTAGAACATCATCAGCAGCAGCCCTTTGTTGTAACGGGTAGCCAGCCACCCTGCCATCAGGCCACTGACCAGTTCCAGCACACCCAGCAAGCTCAGGCCGCTGGCCTGTACCGAGCTAGGCAGCCCCTCGCCCTGCCAGAACGACACCAGGTGCACGTCGATGAACGCCATGGTGGCCCCACAGCTGGCGAAGCTGAGGGCCAATACGAAGAACCGCGAATCACGCAACAGAAACGCGACCGAGTGCTTGACCAGCGCCGCCTGCGGGTCGGGCTTGAGCGCAACGGTGCGCGCCACCCAGTACAGCGCCAGGCTCAACGGCACCAGGAAGATCAGGCCGACCCAGGAGAACACCGGCTGCCAGCCCACGCGCTGCTGCAGCATGATCCACAGCGGCGAAAGCACGATGAAGCCGATCGACGTACCATTGGTCACGAAAGCGAAGGCGAAGGCCTTGAAACGCTCTGCGACCAGGCGATCGACCAGAATGCCCATGGGTACGTAAGTCATGGCGGCAAGGGCGAAGGCACCCAGCAGGCCATACAACAGGGTGAACAGCATCAGCTGGCTGCCGACCAAGGTCACCCCCAGCAGCACCACCCCTGCACTTACGCTGCCCAGGGCAACCGTGCTCAGCGGCCCAACCCGGTCGCTCAGCCAACCCACCACCGGCGACACCAGGCCAATGGTCAGCACGAACAAAGAACCTGCCGTGGCCAAGGCTGCACGCCCGCCACCGAAATGCGTGGCCAGGTCGACGAAGTACACTTGATACAGCCCTTTCAGGGCGCTGGACAGGAACATCACCACGAAGCCGACTACCAGCACCGAGACGATCAGGGTTGAGCTGAATTTCTGTTTCATGGCCAATCCTCTGCGCGGGGTATTACACCGCTTCGGCCTGGGGAGCCCGGCAATACACCTGGTACATGTTTTCGTACATCGCGTAGAACAGCTGGCAGGTGTGATCGACCGCTTGCAATGCCTCTTGTTGCATCTGGGCCGTGGTGCACAGCTGCGAAACCAGATCCAGGCCTTCGTTGACGTGGCCAACGTCTTCCTTCTGGTGCACGGAGAAGAACAGCAAGTCGTGCTCGGTCAGGCCGTACGCCCGGCCGAGCAGCACGTGACGTGCATCACCGGCAACGGTCTCGAGGTTTTGCCCTTCGCTGGCGATCATCACCGCGGCCGCCCCCACGTGGTAGCGCGCCGGGTCACGTACCGCCTGCAGGCGGTAGTCGATCAGCTCCCAGGTGGCCGGCAGCGGTTGCTCGGCATCGCGCTCGGCATCGCTGATGCCCAGTGCACGCAAGAAATTCTGCATGAGCACCACATGGTTATCGGTGCGCGAGAGCCGCCCGGTCTCCTCCTCGAAGCAGTTGGTGATCAGCGCGCGCTTGTGGGCAGGCAGCGGGCAATGGAAGAACAGGTGCTCCACATAAGTCAGGAAGTACTTGGTGAGTTGGTAACCTTGCAGCGCAACCTTGCGCAGCAGCGGCTTGTTGCCTTCAGGTGAAAGCAGTGCTTCGAAGATCGGGTGAGACAGCGTCAGATGGTGGTGCAGTTTCTGCTCCAGCTGATCGCGAAAGGCGGCAGTCGACAAGGCCATGGTGGCGTTCCTTGAATGATGAAAAAGGGGGGCCCTTGGCGGCGATGGCCGCAGGCGAACGATTGAGGGCGCTTCAGCTCAGGTTGAGTCGCTGGGCCAGGCTTTGTACTGACTGGGCCATGTAGTGGCCGCGGTGCTTCTCACCGTTGACCCGCGCGTAGTCGTCGAGCACGCCGTAGGTCTGAAACCCGAAGCGTTGCCATAGGCGGTGGGCACGGGTGCCTTCGCGTACGTCCAGGGTCAGCAGTTCGATACCCTTCGCCTGGCACAGCCGCACGATTTCCGCGAAGGCCCGGGCCACCAGCCCGGAGCCCCGGTAGTCTGGGTGTACCACGCCTTTGCTCAGGTCAGCGATGTGGCGGCAGTTGGGCATGCTGCTACGGGACAGAATGACCAGGCACGCCGGGCCGGCAGGTGCACGGCCGAGCAAAGCGTAGGTATGCCCGCCCTCGATACGCGCCTGCAACGCCGCGGCGAAATCGACACCTTGGTCGACCGACATCGCCTGCTCGTAGCCCAGCACCCCGCCATCCTCAACCGTGCTGTTGATGAGCTTCATGATGTCCAATGCAACAGTACGGTCAGCCCGTTGTAGCCATTGCAACTGCGCCTCGGTGGAAACTTGTGGCGCCAAGGAGAGGGAAGTGTTCATGGTGAAATCCCGTGTACGTTCAGGCAGGGATTTAACCGTTTAGGTGTAACGTGGAGTAAGCAGGCAATCGGACAGAAAACGGAAAGATAGTGACAACCCTCAACCTGCCCGGGAACCGCGGCGCAGACGCTGTGCTGCACCGCGCCGCCTGCTCGGCGGGCAGGGTCGCGCCCCCGCCCGGTGCCGTGGCATTTTTCAAACGATCCCTGCGCCCCTGCGAACCCCGCCTTACAGCCGGGCCTCAAGCGGCTGCTGCAGCAACCCACGGGGTAACTGGAAGCCCTTGAACGGTTCCTGGGTAATGGGGTTGAACGCTTTTTCAGCGCTGAGCCGGTAGCGCATCACGCCATCACCGGTGCTGAAGCTCAGGTCCACGCTGGTTGCGGTTCGCCCATTGAGCGAACCGCGGCTGAGCAAGCGGAACATCGACCAGGGGCCTCGGTACTCCAGGCGGCTGCTACTGCCGTTCTGCCTGAGCAGGGTCAGGTTACTGCGCACGTGCCGGCCAAGCGTGTTCGGCCAGATGATGCCGGTGAGCTGCCGCGGGCCATGGGTGTAGGCAATCAGCTGGCCGTCAAGGTCCAGCAGGCTGGTGCGCTGGTTAGCGCTGAGCCCCAGCGGCTCGATGCTGAACTGCACGCTTAGGTTGCCACGCTGGTCGAAGAAGGTTTCGCGAATGCGGTTGGCCAGCGCCAGCTGCTCGATCACATCGCTGCGAATCAGCGACTGCCCTTGCGGGCCGGCGCGCAGCGCCTCGAGGTTGTCGTGCAGGAACGCCCTCAGGTATTGATCACTGAAGCGCTGCAACCGCCCCTGCGGCCCGAAGAACGCCTCGAAGTCATCCAGCGACGCATCCGGCGCCCTGGCCACGAAAGGGTAACGCCCGGCAAGGCGCTGCTGGAAGAAGCTGTAGACCTCGGTGTCCCAGCGCCGCTCCAGCTCGCGCAGGGCTTCGATGTGCAGCACGCGGGCGGTTTCATCGGCCACTTTCCTGGCGTGGTGATTGAGCGGTTCAGGCAAACCGGTGGCCACCCGTTGCAAGGTGCCGATCGGGTCCGGGCCGGTCATCGCAAAACGCTGCTGCACCGCTTGCAGGGCGGCCTTACCCCGGTCTGGGCTGCCCTGCACGGCCTTGGCGTAATCGTGCACGGCCACCATGGCCGCCAGCACTTCATCGTAGTAGCTTGGCTTGTCTTGCGTTGCATGCAGCATCCCGTTCAGCCCCGCAAAAGCCCGCTGGATGGCCCAGGCCTGCTGGCGTTCGGGCTCGCTGCCTGTGGGCATGAGCGTGTCGCTGGCGCTGCCCGTGTCGAGTACCTCAGCCGATGACAGCGAAGTGTTGGCGTTCACCGTAGCCAGCAGCCGATGCCACGGCGCCGCGGGCCCGGTCAGCTGCTGCAGGACCATTACGCCGTGTTCGAGGTCGTGAAAATCCGCCACCGAAACGGCATTCAATGCACGCCGCCAGCTGTTGATGTAATCGGCGCTGTACAGGTTGCGCAGACGCTCGTTCAACACCGCCCGGTCAGCGTCCGAGTACTCGAGCTGGCTGCGCTCACCCAGCGCCCACTGGTCGATCATCGCCATGTCGGCGAAGCCTTGGCTGTGGGGCTCGAAGTACTCCTTGAAACCCTTGGCGGTGTGTATCGGCGCTAGTCGCACATCCTCGCCGCTGGCCCCAGCCGAGCGCTGGAAAACCACGTCGAACGCGGGGCCGACCTGCTGACGCAAATCCAGGCCCGTGAGCAGGTGTTCCTGAGCCTGCTGCTTGAGGCCGGCATATACCCGCTCCGGTAACGGCACCTTGCGCAACGCCGCCTGCACCATGGCGATACGCTGGCGGTACTGCGGCAACTCGGTGTCGGCATAGGCCAAGGCGTACTTCAGGTGGCGCATGAGGTCGCGCTGCAGCTGCCCTTGGCCAGGAAACTGTTGCTGCCACTGGCGGGCCATCCACGTCTCGACCCACTCAGGCCGCCGGTTCTGGCGGTCTTCCAGCATACGGTAAACCCGCAGGGCAGCCATTTGCCGCTCACTGCCTGGCGTAGCGGCATCCATGGCGTCGATCACGCCACTGGCCAAGGCCGGCAGGAATCGCCTGGAGAGCAAGCTGAGGTAGGCCTCATCGACACGCGGGCCAATGATACGCCCCTGGTAGAGGCCTAGATCGGAGATACCCGGCCAGGCGGCGCGGTAGTCGCCAAACACCGAAACCGCATCGCGGATCTGGTCCAGCGGCTCCAGCAGGTTGCGCCCGGTCGGGTCCAGCCGCTGATCCACCTGGTGGTGGCTGTACTCCCGGCTTTTGGCCAGCACGTTGGCGGCCTTGGCGCCATTGATGTCGAAAAAGCGCTGCCAGCTGGCTATGGCAACACAGAAAGCCAGTACGCCTACACCCGAGCCGACCCATAACAACTGGCGCTTGCTGCGCGCTACCTTGATGTTGTCTCCGGCAAGCCCCGCCTCCTTGTAGATGACACGCCCGAACGCGTGCTGGATGAAGTAGGAAAACGCTTTGCCTTGCGCCTTGCCCTCCAGCAACGGAAGCGCTGTGTTGTAGGGCTGGGCTGACTCGCGCACGAAGGCATTGAGCACGTCACCTTGCTGAATGACCGAAGACCAGTACACCCCCCGCACCAGGGCGGGTGTGGTGTAGCGGTCACTCGCCAGCGTTTCTTTCAGGAAACCCAGCAGTATCGGGCGCAAGCCGATCAACTGGGCATGCAACGAGAACAGCCGCGCGCGCTGCGGCGCACTGGCCAAGGTATCGAGTCGATCCACCACCTGCTCGAACAGCCGGCTGAGCAACTGCTGGTAATGATCGCCATACTCCTCCAGCCAGGCATCGAAGGTGCCGACCGTATCGAGCTTGAAGGTGAAGCCCAGCATGTTTTCCCGCAGGTCGACGGGGAGGCCCGCATAGAGCTGGTCAAAGCCGTCCAGCAGGTCGAATTTGCTCAGTACCACATACAACGGCAGGCGCGAGCCCAACTGGGTGCTGACTTCGTACAGCCGCGTGCGCAGCCTGTAGGCCAAGGCAACACGCTGCTCGGGCGTACCCTGCAATAACGCAGGCAGGTCCACGACCAGCACCATGCCATTGAGTGCCCGCTGGCTGCGATTGCGTACGAGCCACCCCAGCAGGTGCTGCCAGAGCCTGGCGGGTGTAGCCGGTGGCACTTGCGGGGCACCTGGCGCCCCGGCGAGCGAGCCTACCGGCGAGTCCTGCCTGATAAAGGCCCCGGGCGGATCGATGATCACCGCCTCGTTGCTGACCCACCAGCCTATCGGGAAGGCCAGGGCCTGCGCCTGTGTACCCCGCGCCTGCACCGTGTCGATCCGGGTCAGGGAAAAGCTTTGCTCCGTACGGTCAATGAAACTGGACTTGCCCGCATGCTGGTCGCCTATCACCAGGTACCAGGGCAATCGGTACAGGGCACGCCGCCCTCCGGCACTGCCAAGCAATCGCGCCAGCCCTTGGTCCAAGGCATTTTCCTGCGCCCGAAGCAACGGCAACACGCTGTCCAGCTCTGCGGCCGCCGCCTCGTTGCGCTCTGCCTGAAGGCGCACGTAGCGCCTGCGCAGCACCAACAGCCAGCACAGCAGCGGCACCAGCACAAGCACCAGGCTGGCTAGACTGCGGTGCGCGATGCTGGCCAGCGGATGCTGTTCGCGCCATGCCCACTGAGGGCCAAGCCACCAGATGGCGACCAGCATCAGCACGCTCCCCAGCACGAGCAGCACAGGCATGGCCAGGCCGACTCGAGTGGCCAGGGGCAAAAGCCAACGTTTCAATAGCGTCCATCGTTGATTCATGGCGGGTCCTAGTCCTTGTTCTGGTCGGCCAACGCATCAGGCGCGGCATGCTGTTGCAGGCGTTTGAACACCTCCGGTTCCCAGGCACTGGCCATGGTTTGCTGCATGGTTCGGGCAACGCTGGCGCACAGGTCCTGGGCCAGCCACGAGACGCCGCGCGCGGCCAGCAGATCGGCCGCGATCACGGTGGTGTGGCAGCGCTCACGCGGCGCGCGAATATCTGCCTGCATGGCCTGGAGCCTGAGCAAAACCGGCTCTACCCCACCGCTTTCCAGCTGGCTGACAAGTTCTTCGCGCAGGCCCACGAATTCTTGCGCCGTTTCAGCTTGCGGTTGCTGGCCTGCGCCTTTGAGCCAGGCCAGGCACTGGTCGTCCAGAAACGCCGTGCCGTCGCTGAAGCACAACTGCTGCAGGGCGGGGATACGCTGTACGAACCGGGCAGTCGCTGCGCGGATGGCTTCAGCCACCTCAGCCATTGCCAACCGGGTGGCGGCGGTGGCCGCAAGGAAGCTGCCGCGTATCCAGAAGGGGCAAGCCGACACGCTTTTTTCGATCCGCTGCAGCAACGCTGCGTCGAACGCGCTGCTGGCAATGGCCTCTTCATAATCGCTGGCGATCTCCAGCGGCACCGCCATCAGCTCGGTGCGGTGACCTTGCCCCGCTTGAGGCGCGGCCTGGATGTGAGCCCACAACCCGAACCGACGCAACTGATAACCCGTTGGATCGTAAGGGTCCTGCTGGTTGATCAGCTCAGCCATGCTCAGTACCGCCCTTCGTGATTCACGCTCGTTGCCCAGGGACACGCGGGGCATGGGTGTGGCGATGACTTCGGCCAGTGGCGCGGGCTTGATGACGGGCGCCGAAGCCCTGGCCGCAACAGGCTCGCCTGCGCCACTCGCCAGTTCCGAGTGCTTGCGTAGCCGTCGCGCCACATCTTCGAGCATGGCGTCGTCCAGCAGGGCCACGGCTTGCAGCTGTTGCAGCCGCAGCAGGGCCTGTTGCGCCCCGGCCGCATGCGCAGGGCTATAGGTGAAGCGGTCTAGGTGCGGCAGGGCCTCGTTCAAACGGTTGAGCACCAAGCCAACCAGCTTGCGCTTACCCAGGTAACCCTTGGGCCCTGGCTTGGGATAAGCCGTCTCCCAATAGCGCTCGACCATGCCGGCCAGCAAGGTCAACGTGAGCGCCCAGCGTTCCCAACACGCACTGCGAAGCCATGCGGCACCCAGGTGCGCCACGATGCGCAGATGCTTGCACTGCTGCCCCAGGTACTGGCGCGACGCTTCCTCGATGTAGACCCAATCGATAGTGGCCTCCTGCAGACCACCCAGCTTGACCATTTCCTGGTCGATGGCCTGGTAGGTTTCATCCTCCACATCGAACAGGCCGGCCGGTGCCTGCGCGTCGATGGCTGTGAGCAACCGGGCGATTTCCTGTGCATTGACCTCGGCTACCAGCGACATGCCTTGCGCACCTCGCCGATAAGCGGGTCGAGCCCCTGAGCGTCGAAGACCAACCCGCCAACGGCAGGGTTTTCGCTGTGCACCTGGATGCGCCGGGCCCCGATCAGCTGCCTGATCTGCTCGATTCCGGGCAGGCCGCGGCCGGCATCGAGCACCTGACCGTTCTCCGTTACCTGCCAGGGCGTCGCGGCGGTGGCGCCGTGCTCCCCCTGCAAGCGCACCGTTAGCCGGCTGGCATCCACGGGGTGTGCGGCGATCAGTTGCAACCGGGAGATGTTCTGCAAACAGCTGATTACCAGGTAGGGGTGCGGTGCAGCCGAAGCGATTGCGGGTGCAGAGATCGTCAGCCCCTCGTTTTCACGCGTGAGCCGGAACGTCAAGTCGTCGGCCTTTCGGCCTGTTTCATAGGCCAGCACACGACGCACCGTGGGTGAGTCCTGCTCCGGTGCCGACCACTGCGCGACCACGCGGTGCGCAGGTGTTCCGGCGGATTGATCGAAACAGGCCAGGCGCTCAACGTTGGATACGATGCGCGAGCAATTTTGATCGGCATGCACTGGCAGTGGCATGCAGTTGATTATCAGAAAAAGACCTGCGCCAGAGGTATGTTTCGCCAGGCATCGCAATTAAATTCCCTCTCGATAGTACATCTGCCCTGCATCAGCTCCGCTGATACTTAAACGCATTCACGGGCACTCCGACCCGCGAACGGCAAGAGCCTAGCTCATAAAAAATCGCGAATACAAACAAATATTTTTTTACACTTTGACCCTCGACCGAATAACAATTTCAGGCGCAAGGTTTTTACGCAAGCGGCAATGACTACCCCGCTCTTATTTATATCGTAATCAAGTCTGAAGGAAATTTCCTACAAACTAAATCAGAACTCATGAACAACTATCAGGGACTTCCCACACAAACCAAGGAGAGATTCTGCGATGGCAAAGCCCACAGGATCGGTTGCACCCAAAGAACGAATCAACATCCGATACGTGCCCGCCACAGGTGATGAACAGGCCGAAGTAGAGCTGCCGCACAAGATGCTGGTGATGGGCGATTTCGGCCTGGATGACGCCCGCGCGCTGGAAGACCGAACGGTCATGCGCATCGATAAACACACCTTCAACAATGTGTTGAATGACGCCGACGTCCGCCTGGCCATGTCGGTGCCCTCCATGCTCACCACGGCTGCCGATGCGGAGCTGGCAGTCCGCCTGCAGTTCAGGTCGCTCAATGACTTCGCACCAGACGGTATCGCTCGCCAGGTACCGGAGCTGAGCAAGCTATTGGAGCTTCGCGAAGCACTGGTGGCCCTGAAAGGCCCGCTGGGCAACGTGCCCGCGTTCCGCAAGCAACTGCAAAACCTGCTGAGCAACGAGCAGGCCCGCAAGCAACTGGCCGAAGAGTTGAACCTGGTGCTTGAAGCGCCAAAAGAAGACTGAGACAACGGAGCGTCCCATGGCAAAGTCAACCAACACTTCCCTCGCCGCTGAACGGTCGGGCGAAACATTGAGCAACGCCACGTTGCTCGACCAGATCATGGCCGAAACCAAACTGGTGCCCGCACAAGAGGGCTATCAAGTTGCTCGCCAAGGTGTATCGGCCTTTATTGCCGAAATACTCAAAAGCAATGATCCAGATCAACTCATCAACAAACACCGCGTCGACCAGATGATTGCAGAGCTGGACCGGGTGCTCAGCCAGCAGATGGATACCATCCTCCATCAACCGGCATTCCAGGAACTTGAATCTTCATGGCGCAGCCTCAAACTGCTGGTCGACCGCACAGACTTCCGCGAAAACATCAAGCTTGAAGTATTGCATGTCAGCAAAGCAGACCTGCTCGATGACTTTGAGAATGCGGCCGATATAACGTGCAGCGGTATGTACAAACACGTTTACACCGCAGGGTATGGGCAATTCGGTGGTGAGCCGGTGGCGGCCATGTTGGGTAACTACCCTTTCGGCCCCGCTGCTGCAGACATCAAACTGTTGAGTTACATGGCGTCTGTCGGTGCCATGGCGCACGCCCCCTTCCTTGCCGCCCCCTCACCGGATTTCTTCAATTTGAGCAGCTTTGAAGAGCTGCCCAACCTGAAAGAGATCAAAGACATCTTCGCAGGCCCACGGCATGCCAAGTGGCGCGCCTTCCGCGAAAGCGAAGACGCTCGGCACGTTGCACTGACCGGGCCGCGTTTCATGCTCCGCTCGGCCTACCACCCGCAGGAACAGCCGATCAAAACCTTCAACTACGAAGAAAACATCGACGGCCGACACGACAACTACCTGTGGGGCAACTCCGCTTTCCTGCTGGCCAGCTGCATCAACGACAGCTTTGCCCGCTACCGGTGGTGCCCGAACATCATTGGCCCGCAGTCCGGTGGCGCCGTCGAGGACCTGCCCGTGCATCTGTATGAGGCGCTGGGGCAGTTGCAGGCGAAAATACCAACCGAGGTGCTGATATCCGACCGCAAGGAATTCGAGCTGGCCGAAGAAGGCTTCATCGCCTTGACCATGCGCAAGGACAGCGACAACGCCGCGTTCTTCTCGGCCAATTCAGTCCAGAAACCGAAGCAGTTCCCCAAGACGCCGGAAGGCCTGCAGGCACAAACCAACTACAAGCTCGGCACGCAACTGCCCTACTTGTTCATCGTCAATCGCCTGGCCCATTACATCAAGGTGCTGCAACGCGAGCAGATCGGCAGCTGGAAGGAACGCCGCGATCTTGAGGCCGAGCTGAACAAATGGATCAGGCAGTACGTCGCCGACCAGGAGAACCCTTCGGCCGATGTGCGCAGCCGTCGCCCATTGCGGGCCGCAAAGGTCGTGGTTTCAGACGTTGCCGGGGATCCGGGCTGGTACCAGGTCTCGCTCGCCGTGCGCCCGCACTTCAAATACATGGGCGCAAACTTCGAAATCTCGCTGGTCGGCCGGCTTGATAGCGAATGAGTGGGTTTTTCAATCGCTTGGTGACGGACCCGTCTGCAACCCGCACGCCTTCCCGGCAAGAAAATGCTGCCGAAAAGATTGCCGCCATCAAGCGCCACCTGGAAACGCTACTCAATGCACGTCAGGGCTGCTCACAAAGCAGCCCTGAACTGGGCCTGCATGACTTCAACGGGCATGCCACAAGCAGTGGCGACCTGTTGAAACAAGTGAGTGCCGACATACGCCGCACCATTCAGCGCTTCGAGCCGCGCGTGCACGTGCGCGCGCTCAAGGCCATGCCCGCGTGTCACGCCCCGCTGGAGCTGCATTTCAGGCTGGACTGCCAGGTGCAGGTCAACAACCACCACGAGCAGCTGCAACTGGAGCTGCTGGTCAACGGCCATAGCCGCCATACCCGAGTGAGGTGACCGATGTCACTCAAGGATCGATTCAGCGAAGAGTTGCGTTACCTGCATGAACTGGGCAACGACTTCGCTACCGACAACCCACAACTTGCCCGGCTGCTGGGCAAAGGTGGCAGCGACCCGGACGTTGAACGGCTGATGGAGGCTTTTGCCTTCCTCACCGCCAAGTTGCGCCTCAAGCTGGAGGATGACCTGCCAGAGCTGACGCACCCCATGCTGCAGTTGCTGTGGCCCAATTACCTGCGGCCCCTGCCGAGCGCCACGATCATTCAGTTCACGCCACTCAAGCAAGCGCTCAGCCAATCACACCGCATTCCCAAGGGCTCACCGTTGTTCTCCAGGCCTGTGGATGGCGTGCCTTGTGAATTTCGCACGTGCACGGCCGTGGACATCCACCCGTTCGAGATCGAATCGGTCAGCGCTACCCAGACGCTCGACAGTTCGGTAGCACGCATCGAACTGCGCACCTTGGTCGAGCGCCCCTTGAACACGCTCGGCTGCGACAGCCTGGATTTTCACTTGAGCGGTGATGACAAAACAGCCCGCACGCTCTACCTGTGGCTCGCTCAATACCTCAAGCATGTGGCGGTAACGATCAATGGCCAGGTGCGCCGGTTGCCGGCCAGCAGCATCATTTTTCCGGGCTTCAGCGCGAATGAAGGGCTGCTGCCGTACCCGCAGAACGTCTTCGACGGCTATCGGATCCTGCAGGAATACTTCGTGTTCGCGAAGCGCTTCCACTTCTTCCGCATTGGCGCACTGCAGAAAGTCTGGCCCGATCAAGCGACTCGGCAGGTGAGCATCGAACTTCACTTCACCCGCCAGCTACCTGCCTCGTTGCGTATCGGCATGGCGGATTTGCGCCTGTTCTGCACGCCGGCGGTCAACCTGTTCAGCCACAGCGCCGAACCTATCGACCTCTCCAACCGGCAGGCCCCTGCCGAGCTGACCCCCAGAGGGAAAGAGCGGCATGCGTATGAGATTTTCAGTGTCGACAAGGTGGTCAGCACCCGCACCACGACAGACGGCAGCAACGGCGAACACCTACGCACGTTCCGCCCGTTCGAATCGTTCGCCCATGAAATCGAGCATGCTCAAGGGCGCACGGCGTTGTACTACCGCTACACCCTCGAGGAGTCCTTGCGCGGTGAGGGCGTCACGCACCGCATCGCCTTCGTGCGTGCCGATGCCAACGCCTACACCGGTGAGCTGGAAACGGCGTCCATCGATCTGACCTGCACCAACCGCGATCTGCCCCTGGCGTTGGGCGTCGACGACATCGATGTGGTTTGCGAAGCCACGCCAGCGCTGACCACCTACACCAACATCTGCAAACCCACCCGCCCCTACCGGCCAGTGCTGGATGGCCAGTTGCAGTGGGCGCTGGTTTCCAACATGTCGCTCAACTACCTCTCGCTGCTGTCTGCCGAGCCGCTGAAGGCGGTGATCCGTGCCTATGACTTCGTGGCCTTGCACGACCTGCAGCAGACGCGCACCACTCACAAGCGCCTGGAAGGTATTCGCGATGTTCAGACCGAGCCTTTGGATTGGCTGATCAAGGGCCAGCCCATTCGCGGGCTGCGCACACGGCTGAAGCTGGACCAGGCCGCCTTCCTGTGTGAAGGCGACCTGTACCTGTTCGGCTGCGTGCTCGCGCACTTCTTCGCCCTGTACGCCAGCATCAATTCCTTCCATCAACTGGAAGTGATCAACATCACCAACAACGAGCACTACACATGGCCCATCCAGACCGGCAAACAACCGCTGATCTAGCCAACAGGCTGCTCGCCGAGGCACACCAGTACAACTTCTACCAGTTGCTGGAGCGTCTGCACGGCTTGCACGGGGATGACCTGGAACCGCGCTGGCCGGACCAGGCCACCCGGCTGCGCGTGCGGCTGGCCTGTGACCCACGGCTGACCTTTCCGGTTTCCGACGTGTATAAAGCCGAACGCATGCCCGGGGCAGAAGACCGCTACCGCGTGTGCGCCACCTTCATGGGCCTGCATGGCACTGACTCACCCTTGCCTGCCTACTACCTGGAGCAGGTGGCCTACGAGCATGCGCAGGGTATCGGTGTGCGGCCGGCCTTTTTCGACTTCTTCAACCACTACCTGCTCAGCCTGCTGCACCGCGTGTGGCGCAAGTACCGCTACTACATTCGCTTCCAGCCAGGTGCCAGCGATGGCTTCTCCCAGTACATCTTCGCCCTGCTGGGGTTGAATGACAAACAACTGCGCGGCGACACGCCTTTGCCCTGGAGCCGCCTGCTCAGCTTCGCCGGTGTCATCGCCAGCCGCAGCCGCGCACCGGGCACCGTCGCGGGCATCATCGCCCACTGCTTCGACCTGAAACAGGTGCATATAAGGGAGTTCGAGACCCGCTCGGTGCCTACGACAGCCCGGCAACTGGTAAGCCTTGGCTGCAGCAACGGCGAGCTGGGCACTTCGTTTCTGGTCGGCAGCCGCACGCGAACGCGCAGCAGCAAGTTCACCATCGTGATCAGCGAGCTGGACCAAACCCAGCTGCGTGGCTTGCTGCCCAGCGGCATCAACTTCAATCGCTTGCGCGCCTTGATCGACTTCCTGCTGCGCGATGGGTTGGCCTACGACCTGGAATTGCGGCTGCAGCAGAACGCGCTGTCGCCCTTCTGCCTGCACCCGAGCCAAGGCGCCCACCTGGGCTGGACCAGCTTCACCGATGACTGCCATGGCCAGATCAGCCCCGTGGTGCGCTTTCGGGGGCGCTCATGAGCACATTGACCTTGAACATTACCAACCTCGACCAGTTGCAGCACAACGTCACGGCCCGGCACACATTCGATCGCGTAGGCGGCACCATCGGCAGCGTGGGGGCCGCGTGGCTGGTCAATGACGGTGAACACAGCGTGGCACCGATCCACTGCGAGATCCGCTGGCTGGAAGGCAGCTTCTGCGTCATCGACCGCTGCGGGCGCACCTACCTGAACGACAACTTGGGCAGCCTGGGCACGCGATCAGCCAGGCGGCTGCTTGAGGGCGACCGGCTTCGGGTCGGCGCTTATCGGCTGTTGGTCCAACTCTCCCCAGCGGATGCCCGTTCGCTGGAGACGTTATTCAACCCCGACTCACGGGTGCTCGACCAATTCATCCAGGATGCCCCAGCAGAGCGTTGGCTTGCCCAGCCCACGGCGGCCCCGGTCGCAGAGATTTGCTCGATATTCGCCCCAGGTATAGGCAACGATCCCTTGGCAGCACTGGACGCGGTGACGCAAGCCACGGCGCAGAACCCGCTGGACCGCCTGGTTGCAGGAGAACGCCCATGACGCGTCATTCACTGGTGGCCGGGCTTCTGGCAACACTGATCGGGCTCACGGGGTGCACCGCCCTGAGCAAAATGGGCCAGGTGGCGCTGAACCCTTCGATACCCGTAGGGCCGACCAAGGATCACCCTACCGAAATTGCTTTCAGCATCAACGCCAGCCCCACACTCAACAGCAACCCCAGCAGTGTGGAGGTGCTGGTCGAGCAAGAAAGCAGCCTGGCCCCCAGCCCCTACGCAGTCACCTTGAGCGCGGGCGACCCCTACGCCTTGGCCGAGAAGGTCGGCACCCTTTTCGAGTTTCTGCAGGAGCAGTACCCGGCGGCCTCGCCTGTCGAGTTACCAGAGGAAGAGGCCGATCTCCCGCTTCGCTCGCCCTTCGAGCACAGCACACCTGGCCGCTACGAAGACGCGAACATGGTGCTGACCTTACCGCGCAACACCACGCCGGCCACCGAAGCGGTGGCTACGCCCATGGCTATCAAGATCCTGCAACTGCGTGACGACTCATTGCTGCGCAACAGCCTTTATGAGCTGTTGGACAAAGACCCCGCCAGGGCGCTGCGCAGTACCTACATTCGCGATGACGATTACCTGCTGCACCCTGGGCAGTTCAAGTTCATTCCCTTTACCGCCATCGAGCCCGAGACCCGCTTCGTTGCCGTGATCGCCGATTACCGCAACCAGGACGATGCCACCTGGCGCCAGGTACTGCGCATTCCACCGCGTGGCCACCAGATCATCCTGTCGGTGTTGCTCAACGACACGCAAGTTTTGCTCAAGGAAGAAGACTGATGGCGCCTGCAACCCTGCCCTTCTCGCTCACTCACGCTGACACGGAGCGCTCATGAGTTCACGTAACCCCGTCCTGTGGCCTGAAGGCCTGTTCGTCAAACCGCAGCATTTCCAGCAAGCTACCCGCGCCGCTGAAGCAGCCCAGCACCAACGTTTTGCCAGCCTGAACGCGGCCTTTTATGGCTTCAGCGAGCTGCAACTGAACGAGGAATACCTGAGCCTGGGCAAGGTCGCGATCACCCGCGCCCGCGGCATCATGCCGGACGGTACGGTGTTCGACATCCCGGCAGACCTGCCGCCGCCGCCGCCGCTGGAAATCGACGACGACGGCGCAAAGGACAGCGAGGTTTACCTGTGCCTGCCGCTGCGCACCGAGGGCGGTCGAGAGGTGAGTTGGCCCGACAACGCCGCCAATTTCCGCTACAGCGCCCAGCCCCAGGAAATCAAGGACACCCACAGCGCCGATGGCGATTTGGCCCAGGTCGATCTGGCAGTGCCCAACCTGCAACTCAAGCGCAAGGCTGACGACAGCAGCGCCTACACCCGCCTGGCACTGGCACGTATTCTGGAGCGGCGACCCGATGGCAGCCTGCAACTCGACGAAGGGTTCTACCCAACCAGCGTCTCGGTACGGGCTGTGCCCGCACTGCAGCGTTACCTCGAAGAAATCACCAACACCCTGCGCGAGCGCTCACGCAACCTGGCCAGCCGAATCGGTGCTGCTGGCCAATCCGGCATCGCCGATATCCGCGACTTCAACCTGTTGCAAGCCATGAACCGCTGGTGGCCGTGCTTCCAGCACCTGGCCAGGCAGGGGCAGACACACCCTGAGCAGCTGTACCTGCACATGAGCCAGGCCTGCGGCGAGTTCGTGACCTTCACCGACGAAAGCCGGCTGCCTGCTGAGTACCCCGCCTACCAGCACAGCGCATTGCGTGCGTCGTTCAAACCCCTGCAGGACACGTTGCGCCGCGCCCTGGGTACGGTCCTGCAACCGCGGGCGGTCTCTCTACCCCTTAACGCGCTGGACTACGGGGTAATGACGACGACGCTCGAAGACCGCCGCCTGATCGATGACGCGGACTTCATCCTTGCCGTGCGTGCAGACATGCCGCCGCCGACCTTGCGCCAACTGTTCATGCAGAAGGCCAAGGTCACGTCCCTGGAAACCTTGAATGACCTGGTGCACAAGCAACTGCCCGGTATTGCGCTACAGCCGCTGCCGGTCGCGCCGCGCGAGCTGCCCTTCCATGCAGGCTTCAGCTATTTCGGGCTCGACCGCCGCGACCCGGCCTGGGCCTGCATGAACACGGCCAGCGGTTTCGGGATTCATATCGCCGGGGAATTCCCGGGGCTCGAATTGCAGTTCTGGGCGATCAGGAGCGAGTGAAATGCACGCGAACAACGCGAACGACCAACCAGGTGATGGCCGCGCACCTATGAAAGCTGAGCAGCTGCGCTGGATGCTTGAAAAAACTGCAGCCACCAAGGGTGCAGGATGCTCGACACCCACGGCAGAACCCGATCCGGCGGGTGAAGGCTACCCAGCCGATCCGGATTTCCAACTGCGAGGCGGCTACAGCAACGTGATGCTGGACGCCGCCGCCCCTTTGCTCGGCTTGGTCATGCGCATCCGCACGCTCGATACACTGCCCAACCTCGAACAGGTGCACCGGCAGGTGCGCAACCAGATCGAAAATATCCAGCAAGAGCTGCGTCAGCATGGCTACGAGACCACGCCACTTTTGGCGTATTCCTATGGCCTGTGCCTGTTCATCGATGAAGCCGTGATGGAAAGGCCGTGGGGCCAGGCAAGCCTCTGGAGCCAGGAGCCCCTGCTCAGCATCTACCACAGCGAAACCTTTGGCGGCGAAAAGATCTTCACCGTGATCTCGCGCCTGATGCAAGAACCCCAGCGGTACCAGGACGTGCTGGAGTTCATGTACTTCATTCTGTGCCTGGGGCTTAAAGGCAAGTATGCCCTCGCCCCCAAGGGCGACGAAACGTTGAATACCCTCATTCACCAACTCCACGCAATCATCCGGGAGCTACGTGGGCCTACCCCGACAACGGTCTGCGACCCTTACACCAACGTTGCCCCGCGCAACTTCCGCATGAACCGGCAATGGCCTTGGTGGGGCCCTCTGGTGCTTTCAGCCCTTGCGATGGCCACGGCCTACGGCATCTACAGCTACCGCCTGCACCTGATCACCCATGAGGTGCTGCAGTCACTCAACGGCATCTTGCAGCAGTAAACAAGCGGCACACGCGAATTCAATGAATTGATGGGGCATTTGCCCCGTTGAAAAAGCCCATCGATTCCGATGGCCACGCAGCCGCTTGTGCGCGTGCTTTTCCACATGGACGCAGGAGAAAACTGCCATGCCAACACCCGCTTACATCGTAATTGAAGGCACCACTCAAGGCCTTATCACTGCCAAAGCGTTCACACCAGACTCAGTCGGAAACGTCTACGTGGAGGGCCACGAGAACGAAATTCTAGCTCAAGAAATAAATCACAGAGTAACCGTGCCGACAGACCCTCAAAGTGGGCAGCCTGCCGGGCAGCGCGTTCACAAACCGTTCAAATTCACATGCGCACTGAACAAGGCGGTCCCGTTGCTGTATCAAGCACTGGTAACGGGCGAGGTTTTACCAATAACCACCATTCGTTGGTATCGCACATCGAGTGAGGGAAAGCAGGAGCACTTTTTCACTACCGAGTTGGTTGACGGCGTCATCGTAGACATTAACTCCGTGCTGCCGCATGCACAGAATCCGGATAACGCTAATTACACGCAGCTCATCGAGGTATCGATCAGTTACCGCAAGATCAGTTGGGAGCACAAAGTAGCCGGGACGTCGGCTATTGACGACTGGCGCAAACCCATTGAATCCGCCGCTTGACCTGAATAGGCGAAAGCCGGGCAGTAATACTGCCCGGTTTTTAGAACTTCGAACTGCGGATTAGAATGCCCATGTCCTACCAATCTGATTTGCGTTACAGCTTCCAACCTCTGGTTGGCAAAGCTGAATTTGAAGTGGTGTCATTTGAACTCAGGGAGGGGATCAGCACGCTTTTCGAACTGGAGCTGACATTGATCAGCTTTGAAAACGATATCGACTTCGGCCACCTGCTCGACAAACCGGTGCTGCTCACTATTTGGGATATAGATCGACCGGTGCGTTACGTGCACGGCTTGGTCAGCCGATTCAGCCAGGGCGAAAGCGGCTTCTACCGTACCTACTATCACGCCTTGGTAGAGCCCATCCTGGCGCGCGCCGGGCTTCGCTCAAACTGGCGGATCTTTCAGCAAAAGACCGTCCCGCAGATTCTTGAGCTGATGCTCAAGCGTCAGGGCATCGATCAATACGAGCTTCGCTCGGGCATGGATCACCAAGTGCGCGAGTTCTGTGTACAAGCGGGCGAGACTGACCTTGCCTTCATCGCCCGCCTGGCGGCCGAAGAAGGCTTCGTCTATCGCTTCGAGCACAGTGAAACCCTGCATAAGCTGATCATCACGGATCAGCTGCTATCCCTGGGGCTGATCAGCCATGGGGCGCTCAAGACCGACAACGGTGACGAAGGCTTCTTCGACGGCGAAGACGTTATCGACCCCGATACCGTGCTGTATCAGCCCGACAGTGGTGGCGATCAGGCCAGGCCTTGCCTGCGGCGCTTTTGCTACAGCGAGCACGTCAGAACCTCGCGACAGGTACAACGCGACTACACCTTCACCAACCCGGCGTATCGCCAGGAACACCGTGCTTCAGGCGCTTTCCTGGAACACCAGTCCAGCGACTACGAGCGCTTCGACTACCCCGGCCGCTACAAGCGCGATGCCGTGGGCAAGCCGTTCACCGAAAACCGTATCACCGCCCTGCGCCATGATGTGCGCATCGCGCAGGTGCAGGGCGATGACGTCAGGCTGCAGCCTGGCCTGAGCTTCACACTCACAGGCCACACTCGCGACGACCTAAATGTGCATTGGCGTGTGAACAGCGTGGTTCACAAGGGCAGCCAGTTCACCAGCCTCCAGGAAGAAGCAGGCGGCGTAGATCAAAGCACGCGCTATGAGCAAACCGCCCAGCTGGTACCCGGCAGAACCGAATGGCGCCCTGCTCCGCTCGAAAAACCCCGCGTGGACGGCCCGCACATGGCAACCGTGGTCGGCCCTGCGGGCGAGGAGATCTACTGCGACGAATGGGGCCGGGTCAAGGTCAGCTTCCCCTGGGACCGGGAGAGCAACAACGACGAGTTCAGCTCCTGCTGGGTGCGGGTATCCCAAGGGTGGGCAGGTGGCAGTTGGGGCTCGATGGCCATCCCGCGCATCGGCCAAGACGTGGTCATCCAGTACGTCAACGGCGACCCCGACCAGCCGATGATTACCGGGCGTACGTATTGCGGTAACCAACTGCCGCCCTACGACCTGCCCGACCACAAAACACGCATGACCATCAAGAGCCAGACCCACAAGGGCGATGGCTTCAACGAGCTGCGGTTCGAGGACGAGCTGGGTCGGCAGGAAGTATTTATCCATGCGGAGAAGGACCAGAACAACGTCGTCAAACACAACGAAACCACCTTCGTCGGCAATGACCGCAGCGAGCGGGTGGACCATAACGAAACCGTCTCCATCGGCGACCACCGCACCGAAGACGTTGGCAAGAACGAAACCATCAGCATTGGCGCCAACCGTAGCGTGACCATCGGTGCCAACAAGACCGAGATCATCGCATTGGCCAAGGCAGTGACCATTGGCGCGGGCTACCAGGTCAGTGTCGGTGCGGCAATGAACACGACAGTTGGTCTTAGCCAAAGCGAACAGGTGGGTATTCACAAGTCCGTAATCGTTGGCAATCGCTTCAACATCACAGCAGGCGACGAACTCAGCATCACGGTTGGCAAAGCGTCGTTGGTCATGAAGTCCGACGGAACCGTGCTGATCAACGGCAGCAACTTTGACTTCAGTGCCACAGGGCCTGTGCAAATCAACGGCAAGGATGTCGATCTCAACTGAAGGGGTAACCCAGGATGGAATTTCGCAACCTGACGCCGTTTGACGTCATGTGCTTCAGTGCGCTCAGCAAACTGGATATAGAGCACCCAGTGATTGTGATGAAAGTTGGCTATCGACTACAACCCATTGCCAAGAAACCAGGGAGCTTTTCCGCTGAAGTAATCGATGATGACCCTGTTCCACTTTGCCTAGCCGATAAATACTATGGCGAGGAAGGGCGCAGTAGCGTCAAGGAAGAGAGTGATTTAGCACCTTTCAAACCTCGCTGTGATGTTATTGTCAATGGACATACCTATGCACCAGGCATGGAAGCTGCGCGCTCGTGGACTGCTGGTATTCGCTTGAGCGAACCTGCGGCGCCAGTAGAGATAAATATTGCATCACCAAAATCGTCCACTGCTGACGGACCTCCGACCGAGCAACAGTTATATGCATGGCGGGATGCACAAGCGGAGGCAACACTGCGCCGCGCTAATGCCCCAACTCGCAATATCTTGTTGAACAAGCGGCTCCGCTTCACCGGGCCTCGGATCTTCAAGCCAGGCCTGTTTACAGGGTGGCATGTGACTGAAGCAGAACTTGCCGAGCGCGTACCACTGCAATGGGAATACGCTTTTGGCGGTTCAAGCATTTTGCATAACCCTCAATTTCCTGATCGTGCCTCTGAGCCTCATATCATTAATCAGGTTTGCTATAGCAATCCACTGGGCCAGGGATGGGTCGACCCTCGTCACTTAGAGTTCGCGAACTCAATTGAGCAGCCGATAGAGGCCTTGCTGGCTCCTCAGATTGAACAAATCAATGACCCCATTACCAAACTTGCAAGTAGCCATCAGCCCGATGGTGATGTCACGGCTAAAGAGATGGCCGAGATATCCAGAGCGCTCACTCACCAGCCAGCAGGGTTTGGAGTAGTCGGGCGCGCTTGGGCGCCACGCCTTGCCCTCGCGGGCACCTATGATGATGAATGGCGGGACACTCGCTGGCCTGGCCTCCCTGCCGACTTTGAGTTTGGCTATTGGAACTGTGCTCCTGAAGATCAGCAAACAGCCTTCTTGAGGCCTGATGTACAGATCGAATTGTTCAACCTGACCTCACATGAAAACGGCCACAACGGTCGTCTGGTCATTGAATTACCAGGTCATCGTCCATTTCTGCTGGCACGGCTTCACAACGGTGCGCTGATTCCCATTCCTTTACTCACAGACACCCTGGTTATCGACACAGACGAAATGAGTTTGTCGTTGACTCATCGAATCAGTCTTCCCTCTACCGAACCTATCCGTGCACTGGAAGCCAGGTTCGAGATCGACCCCACAGCCCCACTCATAAAACGCGCCCGCCCCACAAAACTAACTGAAGGGGTGAGAGGCTGATGGCAGAGAATATACTTGCTCGTAAACAAGAAAACTGGAGAGTCGTCAGCATCGCCCCCGATGTTTGTAAAACTCCCATGGGTGGCGCGACCCCGCCTGTTCCCTATCCCGTCACTGCTGAGCTGAAGATAGCAACTGGCGTAGCGAAATCCGTGCGTGTCAACGGCAAATCAATTGTCGTATATGACATGAGCTTCGTACCTAAAACTGAGGGGGATCAGGCAGGTGCGGCGAAAGGGATCGTGAGCAATACCGTTGGTGGCAAATGTTATCCGCAAGAAAAGAGCAGCACAGTGCGCGCCGAGGGGAAATTGGTCGTCCGCCACAATGATCTATTTTGGATGAATGGGTCGTAGTCATGGACGAACCTTTAGAAATTAAAATCAGTAAGTTCCAACAATACATAAGCGATACGCACAGTATCGCCACCTATCAAGAAGGTAATGCCGTAGTCGTTCAATTCTGGAACGGAAAAATACTAACAACCAGAGAGCACCTGTCTTACGAAGAATATACAAAATTTCGCGCAGACGTCCCAGAATATGGATTGCCCGACTACGCACCGCCGAGAACAACGAAAGATGAGCATATAGGAACAACCCCCAATGGAAACACTGTAGGTCGAGTCATAGGCTTAGTCGACTTATCCAACAAGAAAAACAGCGACTACAACCCCCCTATCGATGAAGAATTAGATCCTGAGCTCAACTCTGAAGACAACACACTCAACAATATACAACTGAGTCTTGACTTGTTAAGCATTATCCCTGGGATCGGAACAATTGCTGGGGGCACTAACGCTGCCATGAGCATAGGACGGGGGAATTACACTGAAGCAATGGCATCTGCCGCAGCAATGATTCCGTTTGCTGGGGGACTCATTAAAGGTGGAGTACTCATTGGAAAAACTGGCGGAAAATTCAGCAAAATAACGGCTAGGTTACGAGATGGAGGAAAAGGCAAGCGTGTTATAGACCCGCGCTGCATACTCCGCCCATATAAAATTAAAGGAAGACCGACATGTCCCCCGCCCCTGACCGGCCACCATGTCGTCCCAGACCGTGTTTTTCGATTAGGCTCAAGGACGCGAATTCCTGGTGGGATTTCCAAAAATGATGGGTTAGTGATATGCGTTCAGGGCAAAGATCGGACAGGTGAGCATGGTAGAATTCATCGAATTTACGATCCGGAAGAACAGGCTGTGGGTCTACTCAACTCACCGAGGGGTACCGCCCCACTGCTTATATTAGAAGAAATCGGCGCCAGAGCAGTCAGCAGAGTAACAAAATGCAATGAAGCCAACCTATTAGCGCAGCTTAGAGGCTATCACCAATCCAAAGGATTGCAGCTTGACTTCATAGGCAGAGCCGACCCATATGGACATATTACTAAAACCATTCCTGTAGAGTCAGTTGGCTCAAAATCCAATTCAGGCACAGGACCACTTTGAATGAAAAAAACAAACAATTCCAGCATCACGATGCTGGCCGGGACCGCGATAAGCGAAACCATATATTACATGACTGGCACGCTAGACAATCTAGCCAGCGACATAATTTTCACAAGAATGTTTATTTATGACGATAGTGCGACACCCTCCAATCAATGGTTCCATCACGACCTACCGGGTTGGGCAGTGATATCTACCTGTTTAGTTCCTGCGAATCCCACAACTCCCCGGCACGTTTGTTCGCTAAGCGAGCAGGGTGATGTCGAACTCTATAGCTCCGCAGGAATCAGAATAGAAAAAATCAAAGGTGCCGGCCTCGGTCACATAGAGGAGAGCCGAGGCTATATGACTCGCATTAGACATATAGGAGATGCGCTATACGCATGCGGGTATGCCGGGCAGGTATACAAGAGGCAAAAAGAAAAGTGGGAGCGCTTTGATGCCGGAATCAGAGACAAAAGCCCCAGCTCCCTCACTGCCATCGCTACTCCCTTAGACTTGATTGATATTCACGGACTGCACCAATCTGATATATACATTGTTGGAAGCGAAGGTTTCATTGCTCACTACAACGGAATCAGTTGGTCAATACTCCCCCCCGTAACCAGGGCATGCCTGTACGGCATATTTATTCAGTCGGAGAGCGAGGTCTGGGTTGCCGGATCAAATGGCACCATTCTAAAAGGGAACGCCATAAATGGCTTTCAAGCAATTTACCGAAAGACGCTTGACTGTGACTTTTATTCTATAGCAAATCTTGAGAATGAATATTACATTGGCGCAAGCGACGGGTTATACAACATGCGTTATGGCAAAATACTAAAGGTCAATCTGCCCGAGAAAATCATTGAGATCGACTCAATAGAGACAAAGAATGGAACACTTTGGGCATTAGGATCTAAAAAATTAATTAGATACGATGGAACCACCTGGAAGTTGATTAATCACATTGACAACAACTAACCTTATCTTTCAAGCCAGTGCAGAGGCATCACTATGCACTGGCAGTACGTACAAATACCACCATAATTTCACAATACCAAACCACATTACAACATTACTCACTGTAGGCGCCCGATTAACAGCACGACCTCACTCCTGAAAAGCAGGCTTTATCCACATAAGACCGAGACCATCGCATTGACCAAGGCATTGACCATTGGCGCGGGCTACCAGGTCAGTGTCGGTGCGGCAATGAACACGACAGTTGGTCTTAGCCAAAGCGAACAGGTAGGCATCCACAAGTCCGTAATCGTTGGCAACCGCTTCAACATCACAGCAGGCGACGAACTCAGCATCACGGTAGGAAAGGCCTCGTTGGTCATGAAGTCCGACGGAACCGTGCTGATCAATGGCAGCAACTTTGACTTCAGTGCCACAGGGCCTGTGCAAATCAACGGCAAGGATGTCGACCTCAACTGAAGGGATAACCCAAGATGGATTTTCGCAACCTGACGCCGTTTGACGTCATGTGCTTCAGTGCGCTCGCGCCCGACGGTCAGGAACATCCTGTCATAGCCATGAAGGTCGGTTATCGACTTGAACCGTTTGAGGGCTGTCCTGGCAAACTCCGAGCCATCGTCATTGATGACGAACCCGTGCCGCTTTGCATGGCCGATACCTACTATGCAGAAATCGGCAGCAGTTCTGTATTCGAAGAGAGCGACCTGGCGCCATTCAAGCCCCGCTGCGATGTCATCGTCGTCGGCCATTCGCATGCACCGGCAGGACAACCTGCAACTTCGTGGGAAGCCGGTGTCCGTGTTACATCGACCCGTCCCAAACAAGTAATCCCTGATCCGCCCTCCCCGAAGCGCGCGCCGAATGTTTATCTGACCGCCGATGAATTGCAGGCGCACCAGGCAGAAGTGCTGGAAGTTCGCCGTCGCAACAGAGAACAGCTCACGCCAATCGTGTTACTGGACAAGACCCTGCGTTTCAACGGTCCACGAGAGTTTCATCATAACTTCTTCGGCTGGCATCTCACCGATCCAGAACTTGCCACGCGCGTTCCTCTGCGCTGGGAACATGCTTTTGGAGGCACCAGCCAGTTCGCCAATCCCGAATATAGGCATAACTCCAACGCCTCGGAGCTCCTGCTCAACGAAGTGTGCTTCAGTAATCCGCTGGGCTGTGGCTGGCTGGAGCATCGCCATGAAAAGCTGCATTACGAGCAGACCGGCGAAAAGCTCGCCAGCCTGTCGGCGCCCCAGATCGAGCATTTGGACGCCCCCATCGAGCGCCTGTTGCGCTCGCAGCATCCAGCTGGCCCGCTAAATGCCACTGCCATGGCGGAGGTGGCGGCCTCTTATGGCTGCAGGCCGGCCGGCTTCGGCATCGTTGGTCGCGCCTGGGCACCGCGCTTGGCACTTGCTGGCACTTATGACGAAAGTTGGGAAGACAACCACTGGCCGGGACTGCCACAGGACTTCGATTTTGGCTATTGGAACGGAGCCCCGGCTGACCAGCAAGTTGCTTTTCCTACACCAGATGCACGCGTTGCCCTATTCAACCTGATTGATCCATCCCTGAGCCAGGATGGGCACTGTGAAGTCCAGCTCCCAGGTCACCGCCCCTTCGTGCTCATGCGCATGACCAACGGCGGAATGCTGCCGCTGCCAATGCTCACCGACACATTGCGCATTGACACCGATGCCATGACCCTGTCGATGACGCACCGCATCAGCCTGTCCAATTCGCTTGATATTCGCGTGCTCGAAGCGCGTTTTGAAACCAATCCCGACGCTCCCATCATTCGGCGCGCCCCACACCGCAGCGGGGAGCACGTCTGATATGGCCGATAACGTAATGGCTCGGCAGCAGACTAAATGGACGGTCATCAGCATCGCGCCAGACGTTTGCAAAACACCGATGGGCAGCAGCGTTCCACCCGTGCCTTATCCGGTCACGGCAGAGCTGAATACCAGCACCGGTGTGGCGAAAAGCGTGCGTGCTAATGGCCATCCGGTGGTTGTCTACAAGCGCAGTTTCACTCCCAAGACCATCGGTGACGCCGCTGGCCAAGCCAAAGGCGTCAAGAGCGATACCGTCGAAGGCAAATGCCACCCGTTGGAGCACAGCAGTTCAGTGCGTGCGGAAGGCTGTCACTTGGTTCGCCATGGGGACCTGTTCTGGATGAATGGAAGTTGATGCCATGAGTGAGCAACCCATTCAACTGGACACGCTGCATGTCCAGGTACAGGAAGTATCGCTACGTAAGCTGCCAAACGGCCCAGACAGGATGTTTGTGCAGACTGATGGCGCCGGCAAAGTGCTGGTGGACTTTGCCGATGGGGCCAACGAGTGGGGCAAAGCCCTAGAACTCAACGAGGAAGAATACGAAGCGTTGCGCCAGGAGGCGTTTCACAGAGAACTGGCAGACTTACAGGACATACCGACCTACACTGAACTTTACCCATTCGCAGGCAACAGTGGCGCCATCACGTCGCCCAACGGCAACACGCTGGGGCGCGTAAACGGGGAAACGCCCGCGATGGGTAAAACTGCTGATGACTCAAATGCTGACGTGGAGATCCAGACACCGGAAGAAGGCATAACGGGCGCGCAGATGCTGGACGGCCTTCAGCTGGGGCTGGATATTGTTGGCCTGATTCCAGTGATAGGTGAGTTTGCCGATGTTGCCAACGCGGGCATCAGCCTTTCTCGGGGGGATTATGCGGGCGCAGCCTTGTCATTGCTTTCAGCTATTCCGTTCGTGGGTTACGTGGGTACGGCAGGCAAAGTCGGACGATATGGCACGAAAGCGGCTGCGGAAGCGTCGGCCAAGGCCGCCAATGAAATGGCAAACCGATCCGCTAAGGAAGCCGCTGAAAAGACAGCTAAGGAAGGCTCCGAGCATGCTATAAAACGCGCAGATGGCGTGGCATCCAATAGCAAGGATGGTGCAAAAGCTACTGCTACCAGTGCTGCTGAAGATGCCTCGCCTCGTTTTTCTAACGATACACCGGACGGAAGTTTTTCAATTTCAGATTGGACAGGCTATCCAACGGGCGTCCCCGTACCGCAAGGGCCATTCAGATTACTGGAGGGCGCGGAGTACAATTCCGCCAGAGAGGCTGCCAATAAGGCCAATAGAGCTCTTCGCCGAGAACAAGGCCTCGTAGGTAAGCCTGTGGACGTGCATGAAATAAATCCAGTAAAATTTGGGGGAAGTCCAGCGGACCCGGCCAATAAAGTTATCCTACCTCGGGATGTTCATCGGCAGCAGGTAACTCCTTGGTGGAATCAATTGCAGAAAGACTTAGGAGAAAAACCATGAAATACGACCTAACAGAGGGACAACTCAATGGTCCAGCTGAAATCTCGACCATTGACAATCTATCAAAAAACTTGGCAGCGACACTACCCGAGAGTTATATTGAATTCCTTAGAAAGCACGATGGTGGCGAAGGATTCATTGGCGACAATTACATAATTTTCTGGAAGGCAGAAGAAGTAGTCGACTTCAATCGCGAATATGAGGTCGAGACTTATGCGCCAGGTATATTTTTGTTCGCCTCTAACGGCGGAGGGGAAGGTTATGGATTTGACACATTGAATGCAGCACTGCCGATAGTTCGGATTCCCTTTATAGGAATGGATCGTCAGTATGCCATCTCGGTAGCGAGTGACCTTCCCGATCTATTTGCTCAATTGGCGGACTAAAATGATTGACAAGAATAAGCACTCACGACCTAAAGGCATGGAGCTCTTCGAGATTAAACCCGCTATCGTTGGTGGTGATCCGATAAACCCTGAAAACAAAACCTGGTTAACGAGACAGCAGCACTTTGAGGCTGTGCGGTACTGGAACCGAATTATCACTAGCCTGCGTAACAAGCCAGAGTAGAGAAATACTCCTCATTCAACTTGTCGCCCGATGACGACAAGTTGATACTCCCTACACACTTACATTGCCATTAGGAAAAAAAGGTGACCGGATAGATAATGTGCGGTACAACCGACTAACTATTCTCGCTACAGGCGAACGTTACCCATACCCACAAACATCAGGCAAACGCCTTTTGTCTTGCCGCGATATGGCTGCGGGCGCTGGATAGGGCATTCGTCGCTGGATAGCGGCGCATCGATGCCAGAAGACAACGGGATAAGTCGTAGGGGATTTCTGCTTAACGTCTTGTGAGCGCGGCGCGGTCATCTATCCGGTGAGTGCGTGCTCCGCATTGTTTGCTGCGCAGTGGCTGCGGCAAGCGCTGAATGCGGGCACATCCTCAATCGACGTCAACGGTCGCCCAGGAGAGTCAAAGATGACCCAGCCCATCCAGGCCTTGATGCTCGACACTGAACACCGCATCCTCCGCCGACCCGACGTGGAGCGCAAAACCGGCTTCAAGCGTGCACACATCTACGCGCTGATCGCCCAGGGCAAGTTCCCCAAGCCCATCAAGCTTGGCGTACGTACGGTCGGCTGGAACTCCCTGGAGGTCGAGCGCTGGCTGATCGACCGCGTTTCGCCACGCGACTGAGGGGCCTGTCATGCATGTGACCGCGATCGCCTCGACCAAAGGCGGGGTGGGTAAGACCACCACCGCTGCCAACCTGGGCGGCTTGGCCGCCGATGCCGGGTTGCGAGTGCTGCTGTTGGACGTGGATGTGCAGCCTACCCTGTCCAGCTACTACACCCTACCCCATCGGGCCCCGGCTGGGTGTTACGAACTGCTGGCCTACAACGAATCCAGCCGCTCGCAACTGATCTGCCGTACCGCCATCGAGGGCCTGGACCTGTTGGTGTCGAATGACGCGCAAGGCCAGTTGAACACCCTGCTTTTGCATGCACCGGATGGCCGCCTGCGGCAGCGTAACCTGTTGTCATTGTTCCAGCCACACTACGACCTGTTGTTGATCGACACCCAGGGCGCACGCAGCGTACTGCGGGAGATGGCGATTCTGGCGTCCGACCTGGTGCTGTCGCCGGTTACGCCGGAAATCCTCGCGGCCCGCGGACTGAGCCGGGGCACCCTGCAGTGCTCAGGGACCTGGCGTCCATTAAGGCACGCGCTATGAGTAAACCGCCCAACTTGTTCCCGGCAAAACCGAGTGGTACCCCCTCCGCTCGAAAAGCCCCGTGTGGACGGCCCGCACATGACGACCGTCGTCGGGCCGCCTGGTGAGGAGATCTATTGCGATGAATGGGGCCGGGTCATGGTCAGCTTCCCCTAGGACCGGGAAAGCAACAAACAACAAACTCAGCTCTTGCTGGGTGCGGGTATCCCAGGGTTGGGCCGGTGGCAATTGGGGAGCGATGGCCATCCCGCGTATCGGCCAGGACGTAATCCAGTTCCAGGCAGAAGGGCATAGTCAGCGACCAACGACGCATAAGGCAGGCGCTCAGGTAGGTAGTGTAGCCGCATACAGCTCCTGGCCGTTGACCTTGGCGGCCTTGGGCGCAGCGATGAACAGCCGTGCTCTGCGCCCGATGACAAATGGCTCGATCGCACACTCCGCAACGTTGTACAGCCAGCGTTTCAATTGGCCCAGAATCATCGGCGCGTGAGCCGTATCGTTCACAAGGGCAGCCAGTTCATCAGCTTGCAGGAGAAAGCCCCTGGCACCGATCAAAGCACTTCGAGGCAAAAACCGCCTCCCCACGCATACTCCGCGACCTCAGCGTTATGTGCCCCTGTTCAACATTCTGGCGCTTTGCTTGATCGCGGCTGTGGCGCTACAGTTGACCAATTGAGTAGGATTTAACGCTCATACTCGTTGTACGGCTAGTTTCGTCCTGGATACAACACCTCCAGATCACGTCGGGACGGCCTTGAACGGAGGTGCGATGATTAACCGAACAGCGGCTGACTGGCAGCGCCTGCAAGACCTGCCGGCGCTGCTTGAACAGCTACCTAACCTCGCTGCAGAACTGGCGTTCCCCTTCTACAGCTTCACCTTTAGCAGCCAGACCCATCAACTCAGCGCAGGCAACCTCCCGCCACAGGGTATGCAATTGGTCCAGGCAGCTCTGGACTTGCGACCAGACACTCGCCAATACTCGAACATGCCCGTGATGTGGAGCGAAAACGCATTCCAGTCTGCCCCAGGCTCATGGGCGACGGCTTATGCACTGGGCCTACGTCACGGCTGGATCCAGCCGCTACACGACGGTAACGGCCACAGCAGCCTGACGCTGCTGCGCCCTCACGTCAGCGTGTCGATCACTGAGCATTACGAAAAAGCCGCGTGGGTCATGTGGCTGGGAGAGCGCCTGCACCTGGCCGCCGCCCGGGAGGCAAGCCTGGCTGAACGCGGGCATGGGCCGGCCTTGCGCACCTTGCTGCGCTCCAAGCGCGAATGCGGCGGCCGTTAGAAACATGCGGAGCGTGAAGTGCCGTGCTGCTGCAAATTTACTGAAGCCCTGGCTTTACCATCAATCCGATAAGCCAATTTGGCGAATGCACAAATGTAAACGCCGCGGCCCAGTGGCCCCGGCGCTCATTTGTTGCAATGCACCGGCCGTATAAGAAGGCGGGGCTCGCTGCGACACACAGTGTTCACGCTGCGGTCAGCTAACCTGCCCGATCAAGCCGCGCTGAACATCTTGTGTGGGTCGATAACAAATTTCTTGGGCACACCAGCATCGAACTCACCGTATCCTTCCGGAGCTTGATCCAGGCTGATCACCTGCACACCGACTACTTCGGCAATGTTGATTCGGTCCCACATGATCGCCTGCATCAACTGACGGTTGTACTTCATCGTGGGGGTCTGGCCAGTGTGGAAGCTGTGCGATTTCGCCCAGCCCAAGCCGAAGCGGATGCTCAACGCCCCCATTTTTGCAGCAGCATCGTGCGCGCCCGGGTCTTCTGTCACGTATAGGCCAGGAATACCAATCTTGCCGGCTACACGGGTAACCTGCATGAGCGAGTTGAGCACGGTTGCTGGCGCTTCCTGTTTAGCGCCTTCGTGGCCGTGGCCGCGAGCTTCGAAACCTACTGCGTCGATCGCGCAGTCCACCTCTGGTTCGCCCAGAATATCGGCGATCTGTTCGTGAAGCGGGGTGTCCTTGGTCAGATCGACCACTTCGAATCCTTGAGCCTTGGCATGCGCCAGGCGCAGCGGATTCAGATCGCCAACGATCACACAGGCAGCGCCCAGCAGACGGGCCGATGCGGCGGCAGCCAAGCCGACCGGGCCGGCTCCGGCAACGTAGACAGTGCTGCCTGGGCCCACGCCCGCGGTAACGGCGCCGTGGTAGCCGGTCGGCAGAATGTCGGACAGGCAGGTCAGGTCACGGATCTTTTCCATGGCCTTGTCGCGCTCTGGCAATTTCAGCAGGTTGAAGTCGGCGTACGGCACCAGCACATACTCCGCCTGGCCGCCCGTCCAGTCGCCCATGTCGACGTAGCCATAAGCCCCACCCGGGCGATCCGGGTTGACGGTAAGGCAGACACCGGTATGCATTTCTTTGCAGGAACGGCAACGGCCGCAGGCTACGTTGAACGGCACCGACACCAGATCGCCGATTTGCATGCGCTCGACATCGCTGCCCTTTTCGACGATTTCACCGGTAATCTCGTGCCCCAGCACCAGGCCGACCTGGGCAGTGGTGCGACCGCGAACCATGTGCTGGTCGGAGCCGCAAATGTTGGTCGAGACCACTTTCAGAATGACGCCGTGCTCGATCTTCTTGCCGCGCGGGTCCTGCATTTTCGGGTAGTCAATGTGCTGCACCTCGACCTTCCCTGCGCCCAGGTACACCACACCTCTGTTATTTGCACTCATCTACTACCTCTCTTTTTGGTAAAACTCGTTCACTGCAAAAATCGATCTTCGAATGGATACCGCGTGAGTACCTCACAGCCGTCATCCGTGACCAACAACTGGTTTTCAAGCTTGATGCCGTCCCGCCCCCCGACCTCACCGACATAAGCCTCCACGCACAATGCCATGCCCGGCTCCAGTACGCCTTCATAGCCGTACGATTCGACATCCTCGGGATAACGGATGCACGGATACTCATCGCACAGGCCGACCCCGTGGAACATCACGCCATAACGTTGAGCGCGGCATGATTCGGGCAGACGATGACCGAGCTTGGTCAGTTCAGTGAATCCAACACCTGGACGAACCAACTCGGTGTTGTGATGAATGTGTTCGAAGGCGATCTGATAAAGCCGTTTCTGTTCTGCAGTAGGCTGCAAATCCCCGCAGATCCAGCTACGCGACATATCTACACACATGCCATAGACACCGATCAGATCGGTATCGAAGGACACCAGGTCTCCGTCACTCAAGACCCTAGGCCCCGACTCTTGATACCAAGGGTTGGTGCGCGGTCCAGAACTCAAGATGCGCGTTTCGATCCACTCGCCGCCACGACGGATATTGCCTGCGTGAAGTGCTGCCCAGACGTCGTTCTCCGTCGCACCCGCATGCATCGTTTCGCGCATCTCGCGAATGGATGCTTCGCAGGCGGCCACAGCACAGCGCATGGCCTTGATCTCATCGGGCCCTTTGATGACCCGCGCATACTCGGTTACCTCTTGGCCGCTGCAAACCTCCACGCCGAGAGCATCAAGTGCTCGAAGGCCGGCTACCTCGATGCGATCGACAGCCAGCCTACGATTGGCGCCCCCGTGCGTGCGTAGGAGTTCATCCACTTGCCCAGCAAAACGCTTGGCATGCTGATCCGTGCGATCGCCCGTTTCGAAGAAGAAGAACGAGGCTCCGCTACGCAGCTCGCTGACCAGGGGTAAATGGGCCGAGAGGTGGTCGCAACCATGGAAATCCCACAGCACCACATGCCCACTGGCAGAAACAAAGCAGGCCCTGGCCGGGTTGTGAGTGGTCCACAGCTGCATGTTCGTCGTATCAGTGGCGTAGCGAATGTTAAGCGGGTCGAACAACAGAATGCCCGCAACGTCACGGGCCTGGAGCTGCTGGACCAGGCGTCCCAGACGATACTCGCGCATCGTCGGGAGATGGGGCACCGCCAGCGATAATGCTGCCCATTCAGCGAAAGCCAATGGCGTTGGGCCGATTTCAGTACGGTCGTTGTTTGCTGAAGAGCCGTCCGGACGATGCCGGGAAGGATCGATACGTCGGCTATTGGCAGAAATGGAAAATGGTGTACTTCCCATAGCTCACGGTTGTCCTGATGTTCTTGTCATTTCACCTTGGCACCCGCTGCGCGACCGCCTGGATTATTGTCCCCAGGCGACGCGGTTGGTGCCGTTCGGTGTGGGCAGGGGTTCGGTCAGTTGCTTGCCTGGGCAGCAGCGGCGCGGGCCGCTTGCAACCAGCCATCAAATTCCTGTTGATGGGCGGCAATCCATTCTTTGGTGTGACGCTGGATATCGGCCACGGATTTCTCCCCCTGCTGCATTTTCAGGTTCTGCGCGCTTTCGTCAGCAGCCGGGATCTGCATCACGGAAAGAAACTTGACTGCTGCAGGGTTTTTCTCGGCGAAATCGCGATTGACCAACGCCTGCACCTTGTCCAGCGCGAAGCCGAGGTTCTTACCCTCATAGACCGTGTTGACCGTGTTATCGCCGCCGGGCAGGTCAGTTTTGGGCACCTGCAGCCAGACGACATCTCGCCCTTCCACCAACACACCTGCAACCCATTGCGGAACCCAGGTGTAGTAGAGCACCGGCTTACCTTCCTTGAAGCGAGAAATCGTGTCCGCCATCAGGGCGAAGTATGAGCCCTGATTGACATGAACCGTTTTCTCCAGATCATAGGCCTTCATCTGATGGGCGATGACAAGCTCGCAACCCCAACCGGGATTGCAGCCGGTCATATCCGCTTTACCGTCGCCATCCGCATCGAAGAGCTTCGCGATTTCAGGTTTTTTCAGGTCGGTGAGGTACTTGATGTTGTATTGATCGGCTGTTTTTTTGTCGATCAAGTAACCCTGCAAAATTCCAGGCAGGATGTTGCCAACCTTGATCATATTGGCGTCGCCACCGGCTTTCTCGTAGAACGCAGCGTGCAATTTGTCCCACGCATTCACGGTAAAGTCGGCATCACCATAACCGACCGCCAGCACCATGGTGGCGTACTCAGTCTCCTTGGGCTGTTGAACTTTGTAGCCAAGCTCGCGCAAACCCGCCAGGGCAACTTCTCCGCGGAAACGCTCCTCATCGACGGTAGGAAACGCTGGGGTGATTTTCACGCCCTCCCCTGGCTTATCCGCTGAAGCGTTGGCCCCCAGGCAGAACAAGCTCAACGCCACGGCGCAGGTGCCGTGAAAGAACTGACGGGCAAATTTGGACTCGAACATCTTCGCGTACCTTTTTAGGATTGTTGGATGGACTGCGGCAGATAGAACAGAGCAGCTCAGGCGGTCTCACGCCGAACGCGTGGCGGGTTTTTGTTGAACAAGCGAAGGACAAGGCCAGTAGGGCCGGTGTGGTACCAACGCCGGCTCGGGTCAGCACTTGTGCGGGCGCCCATGGCCTGAGTCAGGCGGTCGAGGAAAATCGCCAGCAGAACCAGCCCGACCCCACCGACCGTGGCCAGGCCCATGTCCAGGCGGCCGATGCCGCGCAGCACCATCTGGCCCAGGCCACCGACCGAAATCATCGACGCGATCACCACCATCGACAGCGACAGCATCAGGGTCTGGTTCAGGCCGGCCATGATGGTCGAGGTGGCCAGCGGCAGTTGCACGCGGGTCAGCATTTGCCGTGGCGTGCAGCCAAAGGCGCGGGCCGCTTCGATCTTGTCTTCCGGCACCTGGCGGATGCCCAGGTTGGTCAGACGCACCAGCGGCGGCAGGGCGAAGACGATGGTCACCAGCACGCCGGGCACGTTGCCGATGCCGAACAGCATCACCACCGGTACCAGGTAGACGAACGCAGGCAGGGTCTGCATGGCGTCGAGCAGAGGCCGGATAATGCTTTCCAGGCGGTTGCTGCGGGCGCAGACGATGCCCAGCGGAATACCAATAACCGCGCAGAAAAACACCGAGGTCAGCACCAGCGCCAGGGTGGTCATCGACTCCGACCACACGCCGATCAGGCCGAGCAAGGTCAGGGTGATGAAGCACAACAGCGCCATGCGCTTGCCGGCCAGCTGCCAGCCCAGCAACGACGAGAGGATGATGCCGATGGTGGGCGGGATGCTCTGCAGGGTGAACTCGATGCCATTGAGCACCTGGTCGATCGGCCAGCGAATGGCGCGAAACACCTCACGGAAGTTGTGCACCAGGAAGTTGAGCGTCGCAGTGACCCAGTCGCCCAGCGGGAGGGTGGCCGCCTGGAACGGGTCGAGAAGGCTGAATTCGGACATGAGGGCTTACCTCTTGGTGGCTTAGTTGCGGCTCAGGGTCTGTAGCAGCTCGTTCTTCGACAAGGTGCCCTTGAAGGCACCCTGGCGGTCGAGTACCGGCACCGGGTACGGCAGGTTGGCCGCAATGCCCAGCACTTCATGCAGCGGCGTGTCGGTGTACACCGGACGCTGCTCGTGCAGGCTATAGCGGTCACTGGCGGTAGCGCCGTTGGCGTCGGTATCGACCACACCCAGCAATTGCCCGCGGTCGTCGACCAGGTAACCGAATGGCACACCGGCCTGGAAGCTCGGCGCCTTGCCATTGACCTTGCACACCACCGCCGGGTCGAAGCGGGCCACATCGCCGGCCTTGAGCACCCGCGAGCTGTCGAAGCTCTTGAAGAAGGTGCGCACGTAGTCGTTGGCCGGCTGGTTGATAAGCTCTTGCGGGGTGCCGATCTGCACCACGCGGCCGCCTTCCATGATGGCGATGCGATGACCGATGCGTATGGCTTCCTCGATGTCGTGGGAAATAAAGATGATGGTGCGCTGCTGCTCGGCCTGCAGGCGGATCAACTCGCCCTGCATCTCGCTGCGGATCAACGGGTCGAGTGCCGAGAACGCTTCGTCCATCAACAGGATGGCCGGGTCGTTGGCCAGCGCCCGGGCCAGGCCCACGCGCTGCTGCATGCCGCCGGACAGCTGGTGTGGGTAACTGTGCTCGTGGCCGGCCAGGCCAACCTGGCCCAAGGCTTCTCGGGCGCGGCTGTGGCGTTCGCCTTCCGGCACGCCGGCAATCTCCAGGCCGAAGGCGGTGTTTTCAAGCACGCTCATGTGCGGCATCAACGCAAAGGACTGGAACACCATGCCCATTTCCTTGCGCCGAACATCGAGCAAGGCTTTGTCGGAGAGCCCGGTAATTTCCTTGCCGTTGAGGTGGATGCTGCCGGAGGTAGGCTCAATCAGACGATTGAACAGCCGCACCATGGTCGACTTGCCTGATCCGGACAAACCCATGATGACGAAAATCTCACCGCGCTTGACGGAAAAACTGGCGTCAAACACACCCACCACATGCCCTGTGCTTTTGAAAATCTCATCTTTGTGCGCGCCCTTTCTCAGCATATCCATGGCCAATTCAGGACGCGGCCCGAATACCTTGAAAATATTCTTTACCGAAAGGATTTCGTTGCCTTCACTCATACGACCCTCTTTATTATATTTGTGACCAATTCGCCGACTCGTTACACGAGTCGCCGCACAACTGGCAGGTCGCTCTGCAGGTGCGAGCGATACTAGACGAGGTGCCCTGCTCGGCGAGCAGGGGGCGGTGATGCACCGGACTTCCGTGAATAAATTACTTAGCTTGCAATCCATTTTCATCTCGACATAACCACACTTTAGGCCAGACGGCGCGGGCCTCATTGTATGCTTCAGTCAAAAAATGTAATTTCCAGGCAGACGCGATTAAACATGCGCGCAAAGCGCTATGCATAACTTCAGATCACCCAACCATAACCCGGCACCAAGGTTGAACTTTTCTGTAGCGACGCGCTGTACGGCGCCTTAATCTGTTCTGCGCACATTACCAAGCCTAGACGTGTTCGGGTGGGCTGTGCCGCTAAGCTATGCCCTACTTAGTCATACCGCTGGACTAAGCTCCTTTTCAGCACCTCGTTCGGAACCTGTATGAAAAACCACGAGACGAATAACAATCATAAAGGCTATCGGCGCATCATTCCGTCCATGACCGCATTGCTACAGTTCGAGGCTGTCGCGCGCCTTAACAGCTTCACGCTCGCCGGGTCGGAGCTGGGCGTTTCACAAGCCGCTGTGAGCAAGCAAATCAGGCTTCTGGAAGAAAATGTCGGTACCCAATTGTTTCAGCGCATGCACCGCAATATCTACCTGACCGAAGCAGGGCAGACGCTGTTCGCTATCATTTCGGAGGCGTTGCAGAAAATTGCCAGCGGGTTCGATCAGATCCTGGAAGGTAATGAAAAGGAGGAAATCGTCCTGTCCTCCACCGCGCCCGTGTCCCAGTTCCGGATAATGCCGCGCCTGAATACGCTGGTAGATGCCCTACCCCACGTCAGGCTCAGGCTGTCGACCCAGATGTTTCTGGGGGACCTCAAGGCGCCGGATTTCGACATGGACATCCGTTTCGGCAACGGTCACTGGGATGACGGTGAAGCCATCCTTTTGTTCGAAGAAGAAGTCTTTCCGGTGTGCGCTCCGGCCTGGCTGGCTCGCAACCCCATGCCATCAACCCTTGAAGATCTGACCACCGCTGGGCTGTTGGACGCCGAAGCCACGTCGGAGGGCTGGATCACCTGGCCGGCCTGGTTCAAAGAGCTAGGCGCCAGCTACTCAAAGCTGACCATCAACCTGCGTTGCAGCCTTTACACCGATGCTATTCAAGCTGCAGTCAACGGTTACGGCATCGCACTGGGGTGGGGGAGGATGGTCGATCACCTGATCGACAGCGGTGAACTGGTAAAACTTGAACCTTTCGTCGTCAGGCCCAAAAAATCGTATTACCTCATCGTGCCAAAAGGTCGTCCCGTAACAGCGAACGCGACCGCCGTGGTGCAGTGGCTGCAGAGTAAAGCGGTGCCACCCACCAAGAAAATCGTCACTGAATAACTTAGGGTTATGCAAGCGTAATAATTGGTGCGTTGACGAGATTTGGGACTGCTCAAATAATTCACTGGCGTTCATGGCGAACTAAAAAATAAGAGCCCGTGAGGATTACAATGAGCACTTCCCCTATCAAAACGCACCGTGAGTTGCTGGACTCGCGCAAGCCTGGTTTCGGTATGCCTGGCGAACTCTATAGTCGCCAGGACGTATTCGAAAAAGATCTTGAAGTCTTCTTCCACAAGCACTGGATTCTGGTTGCCGTTACAGCTGACATCGCTGAGCCTGGCGATGTCTACACGGTCGATATCGGCAAAGCGTCGATCATTGTAGTGCGTGATGACGACGAACAGGTCCGGGCATATCGCAACGTTTGCCGCCACCGCGGCGCACGCCTGAAAGAGGCTGGCAAATCTACAGTCGGCATGCTGGTCTGCCCTTATCACCAGTGGACCTATGACCTGGACGGCAGCCTCAAGCACGCCAAGCACATGGGCACCGATTTCGATCCTTCATGCCGCAGCCTGATCCCGGTCAACTGCGAAGTGATTGGCACCCACGTATTCGTTTGCCTGAGCGATACACCGCCAGAGGACATCAAAGTCCTGGCCGACACCATGCGCCCTCGCTTCGAACCGTTTGACCTGACCAAGACCAAGATTGCCTACGAGCTCGACTATGTCGAGAACGGCAACTGGAAACTGGTCATGGAGAACAACCGGGAATGCTATCACTGTGAAGGTACTCACCCTGAGCTGATCGTCTCCTACCAGTCGGAAGACCTAGGTGTAAGCCTGGAGGAAATGACCGAAGAGCAGCGGGCGTCCTACGACGCCTATCAGATTCGTAAAGCAGGCATCGAAGCCAGTTGGGAAAGCGACAGGCTGCTCTATACCACGGTAGAACATCTGGCAGACGATGCCCCTACCCAATTCCGCACTCAACGCATGATCATCGCGGGTTCGGGCGAATCGCAAACCCTCGACACCAAGGTGGCCTGCACCAAGCTGCTCGGCAACCTCACCCGCAAAGATTTGGGCGACACCCATATGTGGGGCAACAACAGCTGGACGCATGTGATGAGCGACCACGCCATGATCAGCTGGATCTTCCCGCTGTCGCCGGACAAGACCTTGGTGCGCACCAAATGGCTGGTTCACCAGGATGCGGTCGAAGGCGTCGATTACGATCTGCAGCGCCTGACGGAAGTGTGGGTCGCTACAACCCAGCAGGACGCAAACCTCGTCGCGATCACGCACAGCGGCACTCAAGATCCAGCATTCGTACCTGGGCCTTACTCTCAATTCACCGAGCCGTATGTTGATCAGTTTGCACGCTGGTACTCCACTCGCCTCGCAGCACACGGGATTTGATGGTGATGGGCATGATCGAGACTATTGCCAGCCTGCGGGCTGATCAGCGCTTCGCCGACACCGACCACTGGGCGGCTTTTGGCGTGCAGTGGGCGAGCGGCGAAACCAAGCGAATCGAATGCCTGACCGTCGTGAACGAAACGCACGACGTCAAGACATTCGTCTTCCATTGCCCTGATTATCACGCGCTGGCATACGAACCCGGGCAGTTCCTCACCGTATCGCCGGTGGTGAACGGCGAAAGCATCTCCCGGTGCTATACCCTGTCGTCGACGCCGACGCGCCCATTCACCTTCAGCATCACGGTGAAGCGGGTGCCGGGCGGCGTCGTTTCCAACTGGCTGCACGACAACCTGCGTGCCGGTGATGCGCTCGTGGCTTCCGGCCCGGCCGGCATCTTCACACCCGTAGCCGCACCGGCCAAAAAGTTGCTCTACCTCTCGGCGGGCTCGGGGGTAACGCCGGTGATGGCCATGACTCGCGCCGCTGCGGATCTGCACGCCGACCTCGACATCGTGTTCGTGCACAGCGCCCGCACCCCGAAAGACATCATTTTCCGCGATGAGTTGTCGCGCCTCGAACGCTCCATGCCACGCCTGAAGACCTTCTTCTTCTGCGAGAGCAACGGGGACGAACCAGACTGGCAGGGGCCAACCGGCCGGTTGTCTGTCGAGCAGCTTCAGCAGCTGGTCCCGGACTTCCTCGAGCGGGAAGTCTTCACCTGCGGCCCGAAAGGCTACATGGACGCAGTGAAAGCCCTGCTGCAGGCCGGCGGCTTCGACATGAGCCACTACCATCAGGAAAGCTTCGATATCAACGCTGAAGTCGTGGTGGAAGTCGAAACGCCTGCGTCGGTCGAAACAGCGCCCGGGGCGGACACTTTCACGGTGCGCCTGGCACGGTCAGGCAAGGAATTCACCATGACCGCCGACCAGACCGTACTCGCTGCTGCGAAAAAAGCGGGTGCAGTAGTGCCGTCGTCATGCAGTCAGGGCGTATGCGGCACGTGCAAGACCGCCGTACTGGAAGGCACTGTGGAAATGCACCACAACGGCGGCATCCGCCAACGCGAAATTGACAAAGGCCTGCGCTTGCTCTGCTGCAGCCGACCGACATCCAACCTGGTTGTCGACCTCTGACATCGACCTGGTGCGCTACTCCCATGGAGCGGGCCCCTCTCTGGAGAATCTGAACATCACCCTTCCAGGTGGATACCTGGGTTGGCTGGTGCGCGGCTAGCGCCGCGCACCAGCTTTTTTTCGTTACGTTTCGATCATCGATATGCCGAGCTGATTTGCAGCTTTCAAGAATAAAAAGGATATAGCCGATGCGTGCAAAGCAAGGCCTTCTAAAGGGCCTGAACCCCACCGTGACCGTCTGGTCACTTGCCCTGGTCATGGCCTTCGTCATTTTCTGCGGCATCTATGGAGAATCAGCCACGGGCGTTTTCAAACTCGCCTCGGACGCCATTCTCGACAACTTCAAATGGTTCTATATCTCCCTGGTGAGCGGCGTCTTGCTGGTGCTGGCGGTGCTGGCCATGAGCCGATATGGCACCCTGCGCCTCGGGCGACCGGACGAAAAACCCGAATATAGCTTCGCAGCATGGATCTCCATGTTGTTCAGTGCCGGCATGGGCGTGGGCCTGATCTTCTGGTCGGTTGCCGAACCTGTGCTGCATTACGCAAGCAACCCGTTCACTCCGGGGTTCACGGATGAATCCGCCAGCATGGCGATGCGCATCACCATGCTGCACTGGGGCCTGCACCCGTGGTCAATCTTCACCCTCATCGGCTTGGGCCTGGCCTATTTTGCCTATCGCGAAGGCCTGCCGCTGGCGCTGCGCTCGATTCTCTATCCGCTGATCGGAAACCGGATCTACGGCCCGATTGGTCACACGGTCGATATCGTTGGCGCGGTCGTCACCGCTTTCGGCGTTTCCCAGGCACTCGGCCTCGGTGTCGAGCAAATCAACATGGGGCTGCACCACGTCTTCGGCTTTCCCGTCAGCCTGACTTTCAAGCTTTCGATTATCGTCGTGGTCACGATTATCGCCTCCCTATCTCTGCTCGCCGGTGTGTCCAAAGGGATGAAACGTCTCTGCACATTGAACATGTGGATCTCTCTGGGGCTGGTAGCCGTGGTGCTGGCGCTGGGGCCAACCAACTTCATCATGAACCTGTTGTTCGAAACGACCGGTGATTATCTGCAGAACATCGTGGGCATGAGCTTCTGGACGGACGCCCAAGCGGGTAGCGAATGGCAGAAGACCTGGACCGCGTTCTACTGGCCATGGTGGATGACCTGGGGGCCATTCGTAGGGCTGTTCATCGCCAAGATTTCGCGAGGCCGCACTGTCAGGGAATTGGTTTTCGGCGCGCTGCTGGTGCCCACCATCGTCACCTTGATCTGGATGTCGGTGTTCGGTGGCACCGCCCTGAAAGATGAACAACAGGTGCGCCATGCCTACGCCAACCTGCCAGTGGCGGAGCAGTCCGCAGCCGGTGCGTTCAAAGGCGGCCCGATTCTTGAGGAAACCCGTCGCGAAACCACCACTGCAATGTTCACCTTCCTCGGCAGGCTGGACGGCCCGACCGTCGGCGGCATCCTGAGCCTGGTCGTATGCCTGCTGCTTGCCGTGCACTTCGTTACCGCTGCCGATGCCGGGACACAGGTGATATCGACGCTGAACTCCTCTGGGTCGCTACACCCACCCAAGTGGATACGAATCATGTGGTGCGTACTCGAAGGTGCTATCGCGGGCAGCCTGATCATCGCGGGCGGGCTTCTGGCCATTCAAATGGCCAGCATCGTGGTCGGCCTGCCTATCGCTGTGTACATGCTGCTGACCGCCTATACCCTCTGCCGCAGCCTGCTCTCGAACAAGGACGTGATCGACGCCCCCACAGTTGTCGAGACCCACCGTCACCCTTCCCCGGAACGCGTTAGCCAGTAACAAGGAATACTCATCATGTCTTTCAAGCGCACGATCCACGCAGTAGACACCCACGCCGGCACTCCGATGCGGGTGATCACCGGCGGCGTACCTCATGTGCCCGGCGACACCGTGTATGCAAAGATGAAGTGGCTGGAGGAAAATGACGACCAGCTGCGCAAACTGATGTTGCGTGAGCCTCGTGGCTACCCTGCGCACTGCTGCAACATCATCGTTCCACCTTGCCACCCGGAAGCCGACGCCGGCTATGTGATCATGGAGCAGATCGAGTACCCGGTGATGTCTGGCGGCAACACCATTTCTGTCGTTACCGTATTGCTGGAAATGGGCTTGCTGCCCATGAAAGAACCGTTGACCGAACTGGTGCTCGAAGCCCCAGCTGGGCTGATCCGTATCAAGGCAGAGTGCAAGGATGGCAAGGTCAAAGGCGTTACTTTCCAGAATGTGCCGGCCTTCGCCGCGCACCTGGACGCCGTCATCGAAGTGCCGCACCTGGGCAAAGTCAAAGTCGATGTCGGCTGGGGTGGCATGTTCTACGTGATCGCGGATGTACGTCAGTTCAAGGGTCTTGAGCTGATTCCCCAGCACGGCGGCGAGATCGCGCGTATTTCTTCGATGATCCGGGAAGCGGCCATCGAGCAATTGCCGGTGGCGCATCCCGACTATCCAGGTGTCGGCATCACGATCTCGCAGCTGTCGGGGCCTACCGATGACCCTAAAGCCGATTGGAAGAATGTCGTGACCATGGCTTCGGGCGATTTCTCCTGGGATGACCCTGCCACCTGGACAGGCGCCCTCGATCGCTGCCCATGCGGAACCGGCACGAGCGCGAAGATGGCGACACTGCACGCCAAAGGCGAGCTGCCGCTGAACAAAGACTTCCGGCACCAGGGCATCGTCGGCAACATCTATACCGGCCGCCTGATCGACGAAACCACCATCGGCAGCCATAAGGCGGTGGTACCGACCATTACCGGCAAAAGCTGGATTTATGGTTTGAACACGTTCGTGCTGGATCATGACGATCCATTCACCGAAGGTTTCACCATCGGCGACATCTGGGCCTGATACCAGCCTTCAGTCCCATTGAAAAAAGCGTACGCCGCGGCTCCGATCGGACCGCGGCGTATGTCTTTCAAGGCGCAGCCAGAACCTTCCATGAGTCGTCCCGGCCGTTATATTTTCACGCAGCGATGGGTGCGATAGTGACTCAAACAACACCTAAAAGTAGATTCGCATGTACAGAAGCACTTCCACCCCTGCGGATGACAACGGCTGTGGCTGGTTCCACCTGAGCCCGGCCCGCACTCCAAAACCTGGTCACAAGGGCCGCAGCTCGGCACGCTGGGTTGTATTGGGCGCAGGCTTCACCGGCCTCGCTGCGGCACGCCAGCTCGCCTTCCATTTTCCAGCAGATGAAATCATTCTGATCGAGGCCCAAGTCGTGGGGTTTGGCGCATCCGGGCGCAACTCAGGCTTCGCCATCGACCTGCCTCATGACATTGGTGCTGCGGACTATATTGGCCCGCTGCCGACTGCCCGGATGAATCTGAAGCTCAATCTGCGGGCGCAGGGCATCCTTGAGCAATTGATCAAAGAGCACGGCATCGACTGCCAGATAAGGCCAGATGGCAAATATCAAGCTGCCGTGGAAGCCAAGGGGCTTGCGGTGTTGGAGGCATATCGCAGTGGCCTCGAAAAGCTTGACCAACCCTATGAAATGATCGATGCACAAGATCTTCCAGATCATCTGGGTACATCGTTCTACAAAAAGGCGTTGTATACCCCCGGTACCAAACTGCTACAGCCAGCGGCACTGGCCAAAGGGCTCGCAGAGACGCTGCCGGCCAACGTTACCCTCTACGAGGGCACGGTCATCACCTCTATCGAACAGGGCGACCGCGTCACGCTGAGGCACGACGCTGGCGAGATCATCGCCGACCAGTTGCTGCTCACCAATAACGCCTTTGCTTCGCACTTCGGCTTCCTGCCGGGCCGTCTCCTGCCTATCTTCACCTACGCGAGCATGACTCGCCCCCTGACGGCAGAGGAACAGCAGCGACTCGGCGGCAAGGAAACCTGGGGCGTGATCCCCGCAGATCCGTTCGGTAGCACATTACGTCGTACCCCCGATCAACGCCTGCTCGTGCGCAACAGTTTCAGCTTCAATGCCGATGGTCGTGCCCACCAGCGTTATCTGGATCGTGCCGGGCGCCAGCACAGGGACTCGTTCGAACGACGCTTTCCGATGCTTTCAGGCTTGCCGTTCGAGTACACCTGGGGCGGTTCCATGTGCTTGTCGCGCAACCACATGTCGCACTTCGGCTCACTCGCGCGCAATGTACATGGCGCGCTGTGTTGCAATGGCCTGGGCATCACCCGCGGCACCGTGACCGGCACTTTGCTGGCCAACTGGCTCGCCGGCGAACGCGATGAGCTGATTGATTTCCTGTTGAGTGCCGAAGGGCCGAATCGCAACCCTCCCGAACCGTTTCTGAGCGTTGGCGTGAACTTGAATCTGCGCTGGGGTCAGCACCGCGCCGGAATGGAAAGCTAAGAGGACGACATGCAGAGCCTGGGCATTATCGGTGTAGGTGAACTGACTGAAAGCATCGTTCGCGGATTGCGCAGAGGCGGGTTTACCGGCGTGATCATCCTGTCTCCGCGAAACGCGGAACGCGCCCAGACCCTGGCTGCAGAATGCGCATGCCAGGTTCTGCAAGACAATCAGGCGGTCGTTGATTGCAGCGAAATCGTGCTGCTCGGCGTCCGGCCAGAACATATCACAAGCGTGGCAAATGAAGTTCACCTGAAGCCCGGCCAAAAGCTGATCTCGCTTGCGGCAGGCATAAGCCTGAAGCAACTGCGCACCGCATTCCCGCAAGCCGACTGCGTGCGGGCAATGCTCTCATGCGCAGCCAAGCTCAACCGCTCGACGGTTGTCGTCTGCCCGCCTGATGCGGCGACGGCGAACCTGCTCGAAACGTTGGGCCAGCTGGTCACCTTGAAAGACGAAGATTCGTTCGAGCTTGCAACCGTCGCAGCGTGCATGAACAGCTGGTTTTACTTCTTGCTGCACGATCTTGAGCAATGGTTGAGTGAAAAAGGATTGCCCGCTGACCAGGCCCGCGCCTTGGTGCTTGGCAATATCAAGGACTGTGTAGGCTCTGCGGAATCCAACCCCGACAAAAGTCTCCAGTCACTGGGCTGGGCAATTGCAACTCCGGGGACTTTCTCTGCCGAAGGGCTGTCCGTGTTGATGCACCAACCGGTAAGCGCCAACTGGGGAGCTGCCTGTGAAGTTGTACTGGACGCACTTCTTACCCGAACTCGACCACCGCAGTAAAGAATCGAAAAGCCCGATTACTGTTATGACTTGTCCTGTGCGTTATATGGCCTGTTAACAATCGATGCCATAGTGACGCACGGCAGGATGCCAAGGTGCGCAAGTCACCCATTGGACAAGGCGCCTCCCCCGCTAGTTATAACCCGCATAGTTGACCCGCCATCGGGCCGGTGACTGTGCGCGCAATAAAAACAAGAGGTAGTAAATGTCAGTTTCAAAACGTTCCGTCGAGGATGCTCCACTCAATGCGTTTCACCGCAAACTAGCGGTCTATTCGTCGGGGGGGCCGTTTCTTGACGGCTATGTATTAAGCATTATCGGCGTTGCCATGGTTCAGATTTCAGGCGCCCTTTCCCTTAGTGCTTTTTGGGAAGGCCTGATTGCAGCGTCCGCCTTGATTGGTGTCTTTCTAGGTGGATTTTTAGGCGGGTGGTTCACTGACAAGTACGGCCGAAAAATCCTGTACCTGGTTGATTTGATCGCCATCGTAGGTTTTTCGGTCGCGCAGTTCTGGGTGGAGTCAGCGTGGGCCCTGTTTGCCTGGCGCTTGCTGATCGGTATCGCTGTCGGCGCTGACTACCCGATCGCCACATCCCTGCTGGCCGAATTCTTGCCCCGCAAGCACAGGGGCCCCTTGCTGGCTGCAATGGTGCTCATGTGGTTCGCAGGCGCCGCAGTCGCCTACCTGGTAGGTGAACTCTTGCTCCGCGCCATGGGTGATGACGGCTGGCGCTGGGTCTTGGCCAGTGCGGTGGTACCTGGCGCACTGTTCCTGATCGCCCGCTCTGGCACCCCGGAGTCGCCACGCTGGCTGCTGAACAAAGGGCGCGTGGCTGAAGCAGATGCGGTGATCAAGAAGGTATACGGGCCCTCGTATTCCATCAGTGATCTGCCAGAAGCGGTAAGCGAAAAGCCAACGTCCGTGTGGTCGCTGTTCCACTCCGGCTATGGCAAGCGCATGGCATTCATCACGCTGTTCTGGACCTGCGCCATTGTTCCTCTGTTCGCAATCTATGCGTTTGCCCCCAAAGTCCTGCAAGCATTGAAACTGACCGGTGACTGGGCCAGCTACGGCTCCATCGCCATCACGTTCCTGTTTACCTTGGGCTGCCTCCTGGCGACCAAGCTGATCAACCGCATGGGCCGGCGCAAGATGCTGATTCACAGCTTCCTGTGGTCAGGCTTGTCCCTCCTGCTGCTTGGCATGTTCCCGGACGCCTCCCCTACCCTCGTATTGATCCTTTTTGGCGGGTATGCGGTCATGATCGGCGGCGCTCAGGTACTGGAATATGTATACCCCAATGAACTCTTCCCGACCGAGATCCGCGCGTCCGCGGTGGGGCTTGCAACATCGCTCTCGCGCATTGGCGCAGCGGTCGGCACTTATCTGGTGCCTATTTCACTCGCGTCGTTGGGCATTGCCAACACCATGTTCGCAGCGGCTGCGATTTCGCTTTTTGGCGCACTCATCTCCTGGTGGCTGGCCCCAGAGACGAGCAAGCTTGACCTGCAGCAGGCTTCTTCACTAACTCACGCCAAAGCAGGCAGTTACTAACCAACCTGAACGACCGAGACACCAAGGAGTACCTGATGACCCAAGTTCTTACCGTTGTACGAAACGCTGCCGAGTCGGCACTGGGTGAAACCTCCCCAGCCAAACTGCCAATCGGCGACATCGTCGCCGTGGCGGCCACCGGCCAGGCACAGACCGATGAAGCGGTCGGCGCCAGCATCGGCGTCTGGGAAAGCAGCGTTGGCGTTTTCCGTCGCCATCTGAAGAACCGCGAATTCAGCCACATCGTTAGCGGCTGGTGCACGTTTACCCCAGACGGTGGCGAGCCTGTAGAGCTGCGCGCGGGTGATGCCGTGCTGTTCCCCGAGAACTGTGAAGGCGTCTGGGACATACGCGAGCCACTGCGCAAAACCTACGTGTTGTTCTAAGGAGGGGTCATGATCGAAAGGATCAAGCCTGGCGCCCGCGCCAGCCAGATGGTGCTCATCAATGGCCGCATTGAAACCTCTGGCATCGTGGCCGAAGCACCCCAGGGTAGCATCAGCGAGCAGACCCAATGCGTGCTGGCCCAGCTCGAGCGTTGGCTTTCAGAAGTAGGCGCGAGCAAGAAAAACATCTCACGTATTCAGATCTGGCTGGCCAACATGGACGACTTCGGCGCCATGAACGCAGTCTACGATGCGTGGGTAGGCGATGAGCCACCGGTACGTGCGTGCGTAGGCGCGCAACTGGCCGCGCCTGAGTACCTCATCGAGATTCAGGCTTTCGGCGAGATGCCGTAACGTTGGCCTGTTCGCTCGCCAATCGCCGCAGCCACAAACTGCGGCGTTTTTTTGCGCTGAACTTATAGCTCAGGATCCAGCCCGACCCGTTCGTTGCTCCATTCAAAGCGTTCAACCTCGTGTCGGCGCTTGCGAAAGCTGTAGGGCGTTTCGCCGTACTGCTTGCGGAACCAGAGTATGAAATGGGACGCGTCCGAGAAACCGCAGGCCAGCGCAATGGTCGTGATGTTCTGACTGGTATTGACCAGCAAACGCCTGGCGTGATCGAGACGCAGCTTGCGCCAATAGTTGGCTGGAGGTTCTTGCGTATTGGCTACGAACTCGCGGTGCAACTGTCGAGGATGGGTACCGACCGCACTGGCAACCGCCTGGATGGTAAGGGACGACCCCAGATTCTCGCGCATGAAAGCGATGGCTCGTTGCACCCGGTCGTTTTGATACACGCCCTCTTGCGGTTGGGTCGCCGCCTCTTCGTTTCGCTCCTCGACCAACAGGTATTCCAGGCCTTTTTGTGCCCGGACGGCTCCGCAGTGGCGGCGTATCAGGCTGGCTGCCAGGTCAATAGCGGTGCCACCGGGACAGGTGATGATCCCCCGATCATCAACATAGTTCTTGTCGATTACCGCAGTGGAAAGCGGGAAGCGCTCCTTGAATTCTTCCCGCAGGGTGAAATGCAGCGCACAGCGCCTGCCATCCAGCAGCCCCGCCTTGCCCAGCACGAAAGAACCGGAGCACAGAGCGATGATCGGAATATTGGCAGCATGCACATCCCGTAGCGCGTCGAGCAGCCAGTCAGGCGGGTTGCGCGTCTCTCCGAGCAGTCCGCCGGCAATCACGATGTAGTCATACTGGGCCCAGAGGTTCAGGGGCTTGGTCGGTGAGACAGGCATGCCGCAACTGGCCACAATGGGCTGGTCATTCAGCGTCATCCAGTCCCACTGACAAAACACCTGCTGGCTGCGGAAGGACTTGTCCGCCGCGAAACGCAAGGAATCCACCAGCCCAGCAACGGGCACCAAGGTGAAGTGATTCATCAAGACAAAGCCGACCCTCAACTCTGGCTTGATGGAGGCAGGAACGCTGCTTTGTTCTTCGGATTCCCGGACCACTGCGAATCACCTCGGCGTGTTGGACTGCTCAATTCTAAAGCACCCCCGCGGTCCTACATATCATATCAATCTCAGCTAATGGGAAGTTTAGGACATTCATTGCGAATAGGCACAAGCGTACGATCAATTGTCATGCGCGTAATATCTAGGCGGCCGTTTACTGAGCATCATGTTGACAAAAACCAACATGCTCAAAGGCACTCACTATGTACCGTGGATTCTGGTATGCCCAGGCACTCGACCTGGACAGCGATCTGGCCCCTGCTCTGCAGGATGCAATTCAAGCGGATGTCTGCATTGTCGGCGGCGGCTTCCTTGGCCTTTGGTCGGCCATCCGCCTGAAGCAGGCGCACCCGGAAAAAACCATCGTTATCGTCGAGCGCGATCGTTGCGGTTCTGGTGCCAGCGGGCGTAACGGTGGGGTCGCCACGAACTGGTGGGGCAAGTACCTGTCGGTGCGTACCATCTGCGGTGACGTCGAAGCCCGACGCATCTGTGAAGCCGCTGAATCGGCCATCGACGAAATTGGCAGCTTCTGCCAGGAGCACGGTATCGATGCCCAGTACCGTAAAGACGGTTGGTTGTGGACTGCCACCAACCAGCGGCAGATGGGTTCCTGGAAGGTACTGACCGACGGCTTGCAGAAGCTCGATGTCAATCCGTTCCAGGAGCTGGACCGTGAGACCATTCGCGGCCGCGTGGGCTCGCCGCTGGTTCTGGGCGGTATCTACGACCCTAACGCCGCCACCGTGCAGCCTGCCATGCTGGCGCGTGGCCTGCGCCGCGTCGCCCTGAAGCTCGGGGTGAAGATATTCGAAAAATCGCCATTCACCCACCTTGAGCGCGGCAAGAATCCCGTGGTGCACACGGCGATGGGGCGTGTGAAGGCCCATCATGTTGTGCTTGCACTCAACGCCTGGGGTGCACAGTTCCCCGAGCTGCGTCGCATGATTGCCATCATGTCCAGCGATATGGTGGCCACCGCGCCGGTCAAAGCCAAGCTCGATGCCATCGGCTTCAGTGGCGGCGAGTGCATGACCGACTCGCGCACCGTGCTCAACTACTGGCGCAACACCCCGGATGGCCGCGTCGTGTTCGGCAAGCCGCTGGGCCAGTTCGCCTATGCCGGACGCATCGGCAATCTTTACGAAAAACCATCGCCGGCTGCTGACAAGGTCGCTGCCGAACTGCGTCGTCTGTATCCACAGTTGCAAGACGTGCCAGTAGTGAGCAGCTGGACCGGCCCGATCGACCGTGCCATGAAAGGCCTGCCGAACTTCGGCTATCTCGACCATCATGGGACCGTCAGCTACGGCATTGGCTTCTCGGGTAACGGTGTGGCCACCACCGTCTTTGCCAGCCGCATCATCAAGTCGCTGGCGACCCATGCCAACGATGAGTGGGCCAACTGCGGCCTGGTCAATCAGAAAATGAAACTGCTGCCGCCAGAGCCCTTCCGTTTCTTCGGCGCGCACATGGTGCGCGATGCACTGGTGCGTAAAGAGTCCCTTGAAGACCACGACCAGGACGCAGGCTTCATCACCCGACAGCTGGTTTCCATGGCGCCAGCCGGCTATGTCCCTGCCCAGAAGAAATAAGTATCAGGATCAGGATCATGAGTGAGCATATTGTTTTCCTCGACGATGACGGCCTTGCCGCATCGACGCGCCTCAAGCGCCCTGACTGCGAGCACAGCTGGCAGCAGTTTGCCTACACCCATCCCGACCAGGTGCTTGAGCACCTGAAGGACGCCACCGTGGCACTGACGTGCAGCGTGCCGCTGCGTGAAGAGCACCTGCGTCAGTTGCCAAAACTGAAGATGATTTCCCTGGCCTTGACCGGTCGCGACATTGTTGACGTCGACTACTGCGATGCTCACGGCATCGAAGTTTCCAGCGTACCGGGCTATGCCGCGAACACTGTCGCCGAACACAGCATGGCGATGATGCTCGAGCTGTTCCGTCGCCCGGCCGCTTTCAGCCGCCTGATGCGCAAGGTGCATGCCGGCCAGGCTGAGTACAAGAACATTTACTTCGACCACCGTATCCGTGATGTGCGGGGCAAGCAGATGGCGATCATCGGCAGCGGCCCGATCGCCATCCGCCTGGCCGCGCTCGCTCGCGCCTTCGGTATGGAAGTGTTGTTCGAAGACCGGGGCGGAAAACGCCCGGGGCCAGACAACCGCCCGCTGGACAGCCTGCTCAAGAGTTGCGATGTGCTGTCGATCAACGCGCCCTTGACGCCTGAAACCTACAACATGATCGATGCCCAGAAGCTTGCGCTTATGAAAAGCGATGCTTTGGTCATCAACACCGGTCGCGGCGGCATCGTCAACGAGGCAGCGCTGATCGACGCTCTGCAAAATGGTCGCCTGGGTGGCGTTGCACTCGACGTAGTCGAAGTTGAACCGCTGCACCCGAGCAACCCGCTGTTCCAGCTCATCGATCGCGACGATTTCATCCTCAACCCGCACATCGCCTGGAGCAGCGAGGATGCCATGCAGCAGTTGATGGATCGCGCCGTCGATAACATCACTGATTTCGTAGCCCGCCACAATATTCAAGAAAGGACTTGCACCGCATGACCATTGCCACCAAAAGCAGCTTCGTCGATGGCGCTTTCGTAGCCCTGGACAGCAGCACCGATATCCTCGAAAACCGCAACCCTTCCAACCCAGGTGAAGTGGTAGAGCGCTTCGTGCGTGCTGACCAGCTGCTGACCGAGCAGGCAATCGCCGCCGCACGCCGCGCCCAGCCGGCATGGGCGCGCAGCAACCCACAGCAGCGTGCCGATGCGCTGGATTTTATCGGCACCGAGATTCTTGCACGCCGTGAAGAGCTGGCCACCCTGCTCGCCCGTGAGGAAGGCAAGATCGTTCGCGAAGCGCTGGGTGAAGTTGACCGCGCCGGGCGCTCGTTCAAGTTCTATGCCCAGGAGGCGCTGCGCGCCGAGGGCGAGAAATACCAATCGGTGCGCCAGGACGTCGGAATTGACGTATTCACACAACCACTGGGAGTGATTGGCATCATTGCGCCGTGGAACTTCCCGATTGCCATCCCCGCCTGGAAGATCGCGCCAGCACTGTGCTTCGGCAACTGCGTAGTATTCAAACCTGCCGAACTGGTCCCCTCTTCAGCTTGGGCCTTGGCTGAAATCATCAGCCGCTCGGGTCTGCCTGCCGGCGTGTTCAACATGCTCATCGGCCCAGGTCGCAGCGTGGGCGATACCATTATTCGCTCGCCAGAGGTGGACGGCATCAGCTTCACCGGCTCGGAAAACACCGGTCGCCAGATCGCCAGGCTGGCTGCTGAAGGCATGAAGAAAGTGCAGCTGGAGATGGGCGGCAAGAACCCGCTGATTGTGTTGGATGATGCCGACCTGGAACAGGCGGTGGATGTGGCGCTCAATGGCTCGTTCTTCAGCACCGGCCAGCGTTGCACGGCCAGCTCTCGCGTTATCGTCACCGAGGGTATTCACGACAAGTTCGTAGCGCGCCTGGCCGAGCGTACGCAAGCACTGACAGTGGGCGATGCATTGCAAGCCTCTACCGATATCGGCCCAGTGGTGGATGGTCGGCAGCTGGAGCAGAACCTATCCTATGTGGCCAGCGGCTGTGAACAGGGTGCCAGGCTGGTTTGTGGCGGTGAACGCATTGAAAACCAGGCTGGCGCCCATCTCTTCACGCCAGCGCTGTTCACCGAGGTGACGCCGGACATGCGCATCTATCGCGAAGAGATCTTTGGGCCGGTGCTGAGCGTGTTGAAGGTACGGGATTACGAAGAAGCCTTCGCGGCGGCAGAGGACACCGCTTTCGGTCTTTCGGCGGGTATTGTCACCACCTCGCTGCGCCACGCCGAACATTTCAAGCGCTACAGCACGGCGGGCATGGTAATGGTCAACCTGCCAACCGCTGGTGTGGATTATCACGTGCCGTTCGGTGGTAACGGTGCATCAAGCCTGGGCTCTCGCGAGCAAGGCACCCACGCCCGTCAATTCTTCACTCGCGTCAAGACGACCTACCAGCTGGCCTGACGTCGCCTATCCAAACGCAAGCTGTTCATCGCGAGATCGACGCTGGAGTCGGTCTCGTGAAACCTGGTGTACGAACAATTATAAATTTGAGGTAATGAGCAAGATGGCCAAGGCCGCCGATGTCGTAGTGCAATGCCTGGAGAACGAAGGTGTCGAATATGTATTCGGCATTCCTGGTGAGGAGAACCTCGACCTGCTGGAGTCCCTGCGCAAGTCGAAAATCAAGCTGGTACTGACCCGTCACGAGCAGTCTGCAGGTTTCATGGCTGCCACCTACGGTCGCCTGACCGGCAAGACCGGCGTCAGCCTGTCGACCCTCGGCCCGGGTGCCACTAACCTGGTCACCGCCAGTGCCTACGCGTACCTGGGCGGCATGCCGATGCTGATGATCACCGGCCAGAAGCCGATCAAGAAGTCCAAGCAGGGCCGCTTCCAGATCATCGACGTATGCGGCATGATGGACCCCATCACCAAGTACACCCACCAGTTCGCCTCGGCCGACAACATCCCGGCCCGCATGCGCGAAGCCTTCCGCCTGGCTGAAGAAGAGAAGCCGGGTGCCGTGCACTTGGAGCTGCCAGAAGACATCGCTGCCGAGCAAACCGACTCGCTGCCAATTCCGCCAAGCCTGCACCGCCGTCCACTGGCAGAGCACAAGGCCATCGAAGCTGCCGTGGCGAAACTGCAGGCCGCCCGCAGCCCAATCCTGGTGATCGGCGCCGGCGCCAACCGCAAGATGACTGCCAAGGTCCTCAAGCAGCTGATCGACAAGACCGGTATCCCGTTCATCACCACGCAGATGGGTAAAGGTGTGGTCGACGAGCGTCACCCGCGCTTCCTGGGTGACGCTGCGCTATCGTCCGGTGACTTCGTCCACCGCGCCATCGAAGCGGCCGACCTGATCATCAACATCGGCCACGACGTGATTGAGAAGCCGCCGTTCTTCATGGTCCGTGGCGGCACCGAAGTCATCCACATCAGCTTCCGCTCTGCCGAAGTCGATGCTGTGTACTTCCCGCAGGTGGAGGTGATCGGTGACATCGCCAACGCCGTGTGGCAGATCAGCGAAGCACTGAACAAGACCGCACACTGGGACTTCACCCGCCTGATGACCATTCGTGAGGCGAACGAAGCGCAAATCGTAGAAGGTGGCGACGATGACCGTTTCCCGGTGTATCCGCAGCGCCTGGTCGCTGACATCCGTCGCGTACTTCCGTCCGAAGGCATCGTCGCCCTGGACAACGGTATCTACAAGATCTGGTTCGCCCGCAACTACAAGGCGCACAAGCCGAACACCGTGCTGCTGGACAACGCCCTGGCAACCATGGGCGCCGGCCTGCCGTCGGCCATGGCGGCGCACCTGGTGCACCCGGACCGCCCGGTGATCTCGGTGTGCGGTGACGGCGGCTTCATGATGAACAGTCAGGAGCTGGAAACCGCAGTGCGTCTGGGCATGCACATCACCGTGGTGATCCTGCGTGACGACGGTTACGGCATGATCCGCTGGAAGCAGGCCAACATGGGCTTCACTGATTTCGGCCTGGACTACGGTAACCCGGATTTCGTGAAGTACGCCGAAGCGTACGGTGCCAATGGTTATCGGGTCGAAAGCGCGGATGCCTTACTGCCCCTGCTGGACCACTGTGTTTCCAACCCCGGTGTGCACGTGATCGACTGCCCGGTGGACTACAGCGAAAACGATCGCATCCTGAATATAAACCTGCGCGAGCGTAGCGCGGCTGTGTGAGGAGAGACGATCCATCCAGTCACCTGAACTCTTGTGGTAACTAGTCCTTCTTGGGACGCGGGCGCTTAGCGCCCGTTTTTTGGAAACCCTTCATCAAAGGTTCAAATCAACCGTCCTTCTAACGCCTGTGGCCTGACAAGCCGCGCCATGGCTAATTCGTAAGCTGATCATGTGTCGCATGTTTCTTAACAGTGTCATGCCGCCAACAAAAAATAAAAGATCAGCCGTACTTGGAGACCCCATGACTCGTCCAACTCGTTCGATCGAAGATGTTGCACTCACCCGATTTCATCGGCTACTCACCTTGCGCTCCGCTGGCGGCTCCTTCGTCGACGGTTACATACTCAGCATTATTGGCATCGCATTGATGCCCACCTCTGCCGCACTCAATCTGAGCAGCTTCTGGGAGGGGATGATCGCGGCATCCGCCCTGATAGGCATTTTCTTTGGCGGTTTTCTCGGCGGCTCCCTGACCCAGCGCCTGGGCCGTAAACGGGTCTACTTTATTGGCCCAATCATATTTGTCGTCGCGTCACTGGCTCAATATTGGGTCAGCGACCCCCTCACCTTGTTTGTTCTTAGGCTGATATTGGGGATAGCGGTAGGCATCGAGTATCCGGTCGCCACCGCAATGCTTGTCGAATTCATGCCAAAAAAATATCGAGGCCCGCGCCTTGCCTGGTTCATGATCATCTGGTTTGCGGGCGCCGCCGTGGCCTATGGGCTGGGTGAGCTGATTTTGCGCATAGGGGGTGCTGATGCCTGGCGCCTGGTATTGGCAAGTGGCGCTGTGTTCGGCCTGGCGTTGATATGGGTTCGCGTAGGCTCACCCGAATCGCCGCGCTGGCTTTTGAGCAAAGGCCGCCCGAAAGAAGCCGAGCAAATCATCAAAGCCGTCTATGGCCCCGCATTTTCACTGGAAAACCTTCCGGAAGAGCCGCAAACGCAATCGCTCTCCACCTGGTCGTTGCTCCGCGCGGGTTACGGGAGGCGAATGTTTTTCGTGAGCGCATTCTGGACATGCTCGATCATCCCGTTGTTTGGCGTTTACGCATTCGCCCCCAAAGTCATGTCGTCATTGAATCTGGAAGGTGACCTCGCTTCCAGCGCCTCGTTCGGCATCACCTTACTCTTCATCGGCGGATGCGCCGTGGCGGCCAAGCTGATCAATACATTGGGCCGGCGGAACCTGTTATTGCTCAGCCTTTTCCTTTCCGGCGTATCCCTGCTTGGCCTGGGAATCATGCACGCGAGCGGCCCTGTGGGAATCCTGCTGCTTTTCGGCCTCTATGCAGTATCCATAGGCGGCGCGCAAGTGCTCGCGCTCGTATATCCCAATGAAATCTTTCCTACTGAAATTCGTACGCAGGCGGTCGGCCTTGGTACTTCGCTCTCAAGAATCGGGGCAGCCTTGGGCACTTATCTCGTGCCGATCTCTCTTCAAGGTTACGGAATTGAATTGACTATGTACGCGGCAGCAGCCATCACCTTCGTCGGCCTGGGGGTCAGCTGGATAATGGCCCCGGAAACACGCTCCATGAGCCTGCAGCAGGCTGCTGCGCTTAGCTGAACATGGCGCATATGAGTCGCTCCCGCAGTGGAATGACTCATGGTGATACCGTACAAACGCCACTTTTGAATCGGCGCAGCTACAAAAAGGCCAGCCTTGGTTAATCAGGGCTGGCCTTTTTACAACAAGCACATCAGACGAAGCGAACACCAGCAGCTTGCTGGCCAAGGGTACTGGCCCGTTAGACAAAGCTACCCAAGGCAAGCAGTATCAGCAGCACGAGAATGACATTTCGCGCTACCGCTTCCTTTACACGCTGGGCAAGCCGCGCGCCCAGCCAGACGCCTGACACCAGCACCGGCAAGCTCATCAGTCCGAGGTGTAACGACTCACGCCCGAACAGACCAAGCGCCCAGAAAGCGGGAAGCGCTGCCACATCCATTGCCAGAAACGCTGCAACGATCGACGCACGCCCCGCTTCCAAGGCCAGCGGAGACCCCAGGAAAAAGACAATGACGGGTGGACCACCCAAGCCCAGCGAACCATTGAGCACCCCTGCCCCCGCCCCTGTTGCAGCGGTCTGCATGGTCGTAGGCATGTGCTGTAGCTTGTAGCCCGTAATCATGACCAGACAGCAAGCGATTATCAGGATCGCGAGCACAAACTTGACATACTCAGCGGGTATGTTGACAAGCAGATAAGCGCCCACCGGCGTCGCCATGATCGAGCTGATGACCAGCACACGAATAGATCGCCAATGCACATGCCCCCATAAAGACGGCAAGAGTCTCAGGCCGGCAGCAATTTCCAGAACAAACATGGCAGGAACGATCGTCGATAACGGCAACACGAACGAAAGTGACATGATGGCCAGCAGGGTAAAGCCGAAGCCCGAGAAACCCCGTGCTACCGCAGCCACGAAGACACAGCATAGGGCGTAAGCGGTAACTAACGGCGAGACAAGCACAGCATCAGAAAGCATGTTTCTCTGCACCTGATCAGTGATGGGTATCGCCAAGCATGTGGCGTTGAGGCTTGTGCTCGCCGGCGAGACTGAGCGGCGGCGCCTGTTGCATTGTGTTATTTACGACACAGACCGGATAGTAGCGGACGGACTCAATGTATAAAGAGTGAGCGCGATGGATAAATGCTCATCTCGTGCTCCGCCTAGCCCTACCGGAAAGGCGCATGGGGCATTTCAATTTTGGACTTGAAATGGACGGTGGCTGCCGGTTTTCGGTGGTGATCGCCGGAACGAAAAAAGGGCCCTGAGGCCCTTTTTTCAACAACCTACAGACTTCCATGAAATTCTGTAGATCTATATTTGGAGCGGGAAACGAGACGCCAACTAAGCATCTATCCCTTTGAAAAGGCTAGGCTTTTTCAGCCCTACCCCGCTGCAGTGGACGAGATTATGGACTAGTTGTCTGAGCATGGCAAGCCTAAATTTTCCACTGTGCTCCATCAGCGTCCACGGGCAGCTGGTCAGCGCCTCAGCCAGCATCATCCATGCTGAGGCGCAGGGCTGACGGCATAGAATTTTGGCGCCGCAGCCTCGCCTCCTGGGTTGAGCACTGTCGGGCGTGTAGGCTGAAGCCCCCGAGGCCTCCTTACGTGCAATTATCGAGCACAAGCTCAGGCATCAGCGGAATCACCACCGACACCTCACTTCGAGCCGCCGTGCGAACTTCCTCGTAGACCTTCTTGGAAAGCAGACGCTTGGCATGGCGCATGAATTGCGCCTGCTCGGAGAGCTGGGTCATCAACATCAACTTGCGCCGCTCCTCTTTCTGCTCGTGTTGAGCCACGCCGCGATCAACCCGAACGCCAGCCAGTTCCTTCTTGGTCATGATGATCGCGTAGTTGATTCTTCTCAGCCACTGGGTGTCCAGCTCCTTACGCCCGGCATAAGCCTCCTGTCGAGCCAACTTGACTTGTGCCCGCATGGAGGCAATTTCGGAGACCAAGGTGGCTTCCCTGCTGAGCATTTCAGTCACTCGGCAGCCGCGCTGGTGCAGATTTTCTGCCAGCCGATCTATCACATTCCTCAAGTCGCCATTCGTCATCGCTTGACCTCCCGAGGCCGGCTGAGCGAATAGTCCTTGTGGATCATCTCCCCTGTAGCGCTTGGGTTCACAAAAGCAGGCCTCACCCACACCATCCGATCCTGCAAGCGCCGAATGTGCCCGCGCCGCAGATGCCCCCTGGGAGAGGCGTGATGACCTCCCACACCGTCCGAACCACTTCGAGGCGCCTCAACTTGCAGCACGTGGTAGTTGAAGAACGGTGGCTTGCCTTTAGTCTTGCGCTTCTTGTTCAACAGACTGGGAGCAGCAACGTCGCCCACCCGCACATTGGCGCAATTCAGCATCACACTGGCTTGCAGGAAGGCTCCGGTTTCATCGCGAGTTTCATTAATGATGCAGGCTAAGGTTCGCTCATAGCCAAGTTCTTCGCAGTAATGGTCGAACTTCTCGGGCATCAGAATCGTAGGCGCGATGTTGAATTTACGTGGTTTGGAATACGTTGGATCGACCTCCAGCATCCAGTCACCCGCTAACCGCTCCACCAATGTCGCTTCCTCGGGAACATAGTCCGCCACCTCATTCTGATGTGGAATGAACACCCCGCCTATAGGCAGCGTCCAGCGACTCGTGGCGTCATTCCAGTACAGCGAGTACACCACCACGCCCCCCTGTTCCTCTGTAAGGAATCGCTCTGTATCAGGTAGCATTTCAGCCAGCTCAGGCCCCATGGTGATGCACAGGGCGATTCGCTTGGTTGACCGGTGACATCCGGGCTTGTCCTCGCCTTCGTTGCCGACGAACACCCAAGGTGATTCCAGCGCAACCACAGGAAAGGGCAGTCTTGCCAAGTCCAGATGTGCCTGGCGGATTTCGCCCATATCCACCAACTCAGCGCAGTTGGGTAAGATAAACTTCACGCTTTCACGCAACAGCCGCACCAAGACATGATGGGCATGCAGGATGCCGGGCATGTCCTTACGCACGGTACGCATGCCTGACTCCAGTTGTTCGATGGCCTGTGTACAGTAATTCAGCGGTTTCACTCGCTCTTCCGTTTGCATGCGCTACTCCTTGAATCGCTTATAACCCGGCCTGCGTGGTTGGCGTCAGTCTGGGCAATTGCTGCAACAACCCACGCGGTAACTTGAAGCCTTTGAAAGGTTCTTGCGTGATAGGGTTGAAGGCCTTCTCCGCGTTGAGCCTGTAACGCATCACGCCATCGCCGGTCCTGAAGCTCAGGTCTACGCTGGTCGCCGTACGCCCGTTGAGCGCGCCACGGCTGAGCAAGCGGAACATCGACCAGGGGCCACGGTATTCAAGGCTGCTGCTATTGCCGTTCTGCCTGAGCAAGGTCAGGTTGCTGCGCACCTGCTGCCCCAAGGTATTAGGCCAGACGATACCGGTGATCTGACTCGGGCCATGGGTATAGGAAATCAGTTGGCCGTCCAGGTCCAACAAGCTTGTGCGCTGGTTGGCGCTCAACCCCAACGGCTCGATGCTGAACTGCACACTCAGGTTGCCACGCTGATCAAAAAAGGTCTCACGGATACGGTCTGCCCGCTCCAGCTGTTCGATCACATCGCTGCGGATCAGTGATTGCCCCTGCTGGCCGGCCTGCAGGGCTTCGAGGTTATCCTTCAGGAAGACTTTCAGGTATTGATCATGGAACTGCTGCAACCGTCCCTTCGGCCCGAAGAACGCTTCAAAGTCGTCCAGGGAGGCATCGGGCGCCCGTACCATGAAGGGGTAGCGCCCTGCCAGGCGCTGCTGGAAGAAGCTGTACACCTCGGCATCCCAGCGCCGCTCCAGCTCGCGCAGGGCTTCGACATTCAGCACTTGTGCCGTTTGATCCGCCACTTTCCTGACTTGGTGGTTGATTGGCTCTGGCAAGCCGGTGGCGACTCGCTGCAAGGTGCCAATTGGATCCTGCCCCGTCATCGAGAAACGTTGATGCACGGCCTGGAGTGCAGCTTTGCCTCTGTCCGGACTGTCCTGCACCGCCTTGGCGTAATCATGAACAGCCGCAATGGCACCAAGGGTTTCATCGTAGTAGCTGGGCTTCTCGCCCGTCGCCCGCAGCATGCCGCTCAGCCCGGCAAAAGCCCGCTGAATAGCCCACGCCTGCTGTTGCTCGGGGTTGCTGCTTTTCGGTTGCAGTGCTTCGGTCTCTCCGGGTGACTCGACGCCCACAGGTGAAGACAGTGAAGTGTTATCTCTCACCGTATCCAACAACCGATGCATGGGGGCCGCGGGCCCGGTGAACTGCTGCAGGATCGCAACCCCATGATCCAGATCACGGAAGTCAGCCACCGAAATGGCGTTCAAGGCGCGCCGCCAACTGTCGATGTAGTCCGCGCTGTACAAGTTGCGCAGCCGCTCACTCAGCGCCTCACGATCTGCGTCCGAATAATCAAGCTGGCCGCGCTCACCCAGCGCCCACTGGTCGATCATCGCCATGTCGGCAAACCGCTGACTGCGCGGCTCGAAGTACTCCTTGAAGCCTTTGGCGGTGAGCATCGGTGCCAGAAGGACATCATCGCCCTTCCTGGAACTGCCAGATGACTGATACACCACATCAAAGGCTGGCCCCACCTGATGACGCAGGTCCAAGCCGGTGTGCAACTGCTCCCCAGCCTGCTGTTTCAAGCTCGCATACACTCGCTCTGGCAGCGGTACCCTGCGCAATGCCTGCTGTACCTCGGCGATACGCTGGCTGTACTGCGGAAGATCGGTATCAGCATAGGCCAAGGCGTACTTCAGGTGCCGCATCAGGTCGCGTTGCAGTTGGCCCTGTCCGGGAAACTGCCGTTGCCACTGACGTGCCATCCAGTCCTCGACCCATTCGGGGCGGCGGTTCTGGCGGTCCTCCAGCATGCGGTAAACCCTGAGTGCAGCCATTTGCTGCTCACTGCCTGGGGACGCCGCGTTCATGGCATCGATCACACCGCTGGCCAAGGCTGGCAGGAATCGTTTGGAGAGCAAGCTCAGGTAGGCCTCATCGACCGTAGGTCCGATGGCTCGCCCCTGATACAGACCTAGATCTGCAACACCCGGCCACGCGGCGCGATAGTCGCCAAACACCGACACGGCATCACGGATCTGGTCCAGCGGCTCCAGCAGATTGCGTCCGCTCGGATCCAACCGCTGATCCACTTCGTGATGGCTGTACTCCCTGCTCTTGGCGAGCACGTTGGCGGCTTTGGCACTATTGATATCAAAGTAGCGCTGCCAGCTGGCAATGGCGACACAGACCGCCAAGGCGCCCACACCGGAGCCTACCCAGAGCAACTGGCGCTTGCTGCGTGCCACCTTGATGTTGTCCCCGGCAAGGCCGGCTTCCTGGTAGATGACCCGTCTGAATGCGTGCTGGATGAAATAGGCCAGCGCCTTGCCTTGCGCCTTGCCCTCAAGCAACGGAAGCTTCGTCTTGTAAGGCTGTGCCGCCTCACGCACGAACGCATTGAGCATGTCACCCTGCTGCATGACCGAAGACCAGTACACGCCACGCACCAAGGCAGGCGTGGTGAAACGGTCGCTTGCCAGCGTTTCTTTCAGAAAGCCCAGCAGTATCGGGCGCAACCCGACCAACTGGGCATGCAATGAGAAAAGACGCGCTCGCAGTGGCGCACCACCCAACGTATCGAGACGGTCCACCACCTGCTCAAACGTCTGCCTAATCAATCGGTCGTAGTGATCGCCATACTCTTCCAGCCAGGCGTCGAACGTCCCCACCGCATCCAGCTTGAACGTGAAGCCCAGCATCTTTTCCCGCGAGCCAGCAGGAAGCCCGGCGTAAAACTGGTCAAAACCATCCAGCAGATCGAACTTGGTCAGCACTACATACAGCGGCAGGCGAGAGCCCAACTGACTGCTCAGCTCGTACAGTCGCGTGCGCAAGACATGTGCCAGCGCAACGCGCTGCTCAGGTGTGCCGTGCAGCAGCGCAGGGAGGTCGACAGCCAGCAGCACGCCGTTGAGCGCTCTTTGGCTGCGGTTGCGCACCAACCAACCCAGCAAGTGTTGCCACAACCTGGCCGCAGTGTCGGGAGGAACTTCATTGGCATCGGTTTCCTCGGCTGGCGAAACTGGCCGCGATGCTTGACTGATGAAGGCGCCCGGTGGATCGATGATCACCGCTTCGTTGCTGACCCACCAACCGATCGGGTAGGCCAGCCCTCGCGCTTGTCGGCCCCGTGCTTGTGCCTTGTCGATGCGGGTCAGCGAGAAATTCTGTTCGGTACGGTCGATGAAGCTGGTCTTGCCGGCGTGCTGGTCGCCCAACACCAGGTACCAGGGCAATCGGTACAAGGCGCGTCGCCCACCCGCATTGTGCAGAAATCGCGAAAGCCCTTGGTCCAATGCCTTCTCTTGCGCTTGAACGAACGGCAACGTGCGGTCCACCTCGGCGGCCACCGCCTGATTGCGTTCTGCCTGCAGGCGGTGATTACGCCTGCGCAACACAACCAGCCAGCACAGCAGGGGCACCAGCACGAGCACCAGACTTGCCAGCCCTCGATGGGCCATGCTGGCCAACGGCTGCTGCTCGCGCCACGTCCATTGCGGACCGAGCCACCAGATGGCAACCAGCATCAGTACAGCGCCCAGTACCAGCAGCAGCGGCATGGCCAAACCGATACGGGTCACCCAGGGCAAGCCCCAGCGTTTGAGGTGCTTCCATAGTGGGTTCATCGTGACTCCAGTTCCTTGTTCCGATCAGTCTGCATTTGCGGTGCCGCATACTGCTGAAGGCGTTGAAAGACCTCCGGCTCCCAGGCGCTGGCGGTGGTTTCCTGCATCGTTCTGGCTACACCTGCACATAGGTCCTGGGCCAGCCAGGACACGCCCCGAGCGGCCAACAGGTCAGCGGCGATGACGGTGGTATGGCAACGCTCACGGGGGGCGTGGAGCTCCGCCTGCATCCCCTGTAGCCTGAGCAAAACCGGCTCCACACCGCCCACTTCCAACTGGTTGACCAATTCCTCACGCAGGCTGACAAACTCATGGGTGGCCGCCCCCTGATCGGATGCACCTTGTGTACCCTTGAGCCACGCCAGGCATTGGTCATCGACAAATACCCGGCCGTCGCTGAAGCACAACTGCTGCAGTGCCGGCATGCGCTGCACGAACCGCGCGGTCGCAGCACGAATGGCTTCAGCCACCTCGCCCATGGCCAGCCGCGTGGCGGCGGTGGCCGCGAGGAAACTGCCGCGTATCCAGTAGGGACAAGCCGTCACGCTCTTTTCGATCCGCAGGAGCAAGGCCGCGTCAATCGCGGTCCCCGCAATGGCCTCTTCATAATCACCGGCAATATCCTGAGGCACGGCCATCAGCTCGGTGCGGTTGCCTTGCTTGGTTTGAGGCGCCGTCTGGATATGCGCCCACAAGCCGAACCGACGCAACTGGTAGCCGGTCGGATCGTAGGGATCCTGCTGGTTGATCAGCTCGGCCATGGTGAGCATGGCCCTTCGGGATTCACGCTCGCTGCCCAACGACCCACGGGGCATTGGTGTGGCGATGACCTCGGCCAATGGCGCAGATTTGATACCGTTTGCAGTGGCCTTTGCCGTGGCCGACTCAGCCGCGCCATTGGCAAGCTCTGTGTGTTTGCCAAGCAGGCGCTTCAGTTCGCCCAGAACGGCTTCATCCAACTGCGCAGCAGCTTGCTGCTGTAGCAGACGTTGCAACGCGTCCTGTGCTGCCGCCGCATGCGCGGGGTTGTACGTGAAGCGGTCCAACCGTGGTAGCGCTTCGATAAGACGATTGAGTATCAGGGCAACCAACTTGCGTTTACCCAGGAAGCCTTTAGGGCCAGGTTTCGGATACGAGCCTTCCCAATACTGATCGATCAGTCCGGCGAGCATTGACAGGGTAAAACCCCATTGTCCCCAGCATCGGCTGCGCAGCCAGGCGGCACTCAGATGCGCGGCGATGCGTAGATGTTTGCACTGCTCGCTCAGGTACTGACGAGACGCTTCTTCGATGTAGGCCCAGTCGATGGAAGCCTCCTGCAGCCCACCCAGCTTGACCATCTCCTGGTCAATGGCCTGGTAGGTTTCGTCCTCCACGTCGAACAATCCAGCAGGGGTCTGCGCGTCGATGGGGGCAAGCAACCGGGCAATTTCCTGTGCGGTGACCTCTGCTACCAGCGACATGCTTTGCGCGCCTCATCGATGAGTGGGTCCAGCCCCTGAGCGTCAAAAACCAGGCCGTGAACGGCTGGGTTGTCACTTCCTACGTGAATGCGATGAGCCCCGATCAGTTGCTTGATCTGCTCGATGCCCGGCAGGCCTCGCCCGGCATCGAGCACTTGGCCGTTCTCCATCACCTGCCATGGCCTGGTAGTGGTGGCGCCGCGCTCCCCGCGCAGGCGTACCTTCACGCGGCTGCTATCGATGGGGTGCGCGGTGATCAGCTGCAGCCTGGAGATGTTCTGCACACAACTGATCACCAAGTAGGGCTGCGGTGCGACCGAGGCGATTGCAGGCGCCGAAATCACGATTCCGTCGCCCCCGGAACTGAGACGAAACATCAGGTCCTGTGGCGCACGCCCCACCTCTTGAGCCAACACGCGACGCAAGGTAGGTGCATCTTGCTCTTGCGCTGACCACTGTCGACTTATCGTGTGCGCCGGCGTGCCCGCTGCCTGATCAAAACATGCCAAACGCTCGATGTTAGACACGATTCGCGGACAGTCCCGCGACTCGACTGCCAGGGCAGGCGTCCAACAAAACAGCAATAGGAGCCAAACTCCATTTGGATAGCGAGCAATCATCCCATCTCAACTCTTTTACTCAATAGCACACATGCACTAGCAACCACCCGGCCACTCCCCAAACAGCGAAAAGAGGCTAGTACACAGAGACAGAAATATACAAGAATTTATTTTGTTACACATTCAAGCTCGACTGAGGGCAAATTTTGAGCGCATGGTTTTTTAGCGACACGACATTCAAAATTCGAACTCGTGTTTATTCCGTGTTTAATAACAGATGCCTAGCTGTAGGATGCGTCCTACATATAAGCCACGCATAAGCGAGGATATATAACCATGAGCAAATCATCCGGCTCCGTTGCGCCTAAAGAGCGTATAAACATCAAGTACGTACCCGCCACAGGCGATGAACAAGCCGAAATAGAGCTGCCGCATAAGATGTTGGTACTGGGTGATTTTGGCCTTGATGATACCCGCGCTTTGGAAGATCGCTCAGTCATGCGCATCGATAAACACACCTTCAACAATGTGTTGAACGATGCCAATGTCAACCTGGCCATGTCCGTGCCCTCCGTGCTCAGCACTGCCCCCGACGCAGAGCTCGCAGTCAACCTGCAGTTCAAGTCCATCAACGATTTCGGGCCAGACAGCATCGCCCGTCAGGTCCCGGAGCTGAACAAGCTACTGGAGCTTCGCGAAGCGCTGGTCGCCCTCAAAGGCCCGCTGGGCAACGTGCCCACGTTCCGCAAGCAGTTGCAGCACCTGCTCAATAACGAGCAAGCACGCAAACAACTCGCCGAAGAACTCGACCTCGTGCTTGAAGCGCCAAAAGAAGACTGAGACAACGGAGCGTCCCATGCCAAAGCAAAACAGCACGACCGTCGCGGTTGAAACAACAACCGAGACACTGAGCAACGCCACCCTGCTCGATCAGATCATGGCAGAAACCAGGCTGGTGCCCACTCAAGAGGGCTATCAAGTCGCCCGCCAGGGTGTATCTGCCTTTATTGCCGAAATCCTTAAAAGTCATGACCCAGATCAATTAATCAACAAACACCGCGTCGATCAAATGATTGCGGAGCTGGATCGAGTACTCAGCAAGCAGATGGATGCCATCCTGCATCAACCCGAGTTCCAGCAACTTGAGTCAGCCTGGCGCAGCCTCAAACTGCTTGTCGACCGTACGGACTTCCGCGAGAACATCAAGCTTGAGGTCCTGCATGTCAGCAAGGAGGACTTGCTTGATGATTTTGAGAATGCGGCCGACATCACGTGCAGTGGCATGTACAAACACGTTTACACCGCAGGTTACGGTCAGTTTGGCGGCGAGCCGGTTGCGGCCATGGTTGGCAACTACAACTTCGGTCCCTCATCCCCCGATATCAAACTGCTGAGTTACATGGCTTCCGTCGGTGCCATGTCACATGCCCCCTTCCTCTCGGCTCCGTCCCCGGAGTTCTTCAACTTGAGCAGCTTCGAGGAGCTGCCCAACCTGAAGGAGATCAAGGACATCTTCGCCGGCCCACGGCACGCCAAGTGGCGTGCGTTCCGCGAAAGTGAGGATTCGCGCCACGCTGCGCTTACCGGGCCGCGCTTCATGCTCCGCTCTGCCTATCATCCGCAAGAAAATCCCGTTCAGAGCTATCACTACGCCGAGGACATTGCCGGACGGCACGAAAACTACCTGTGGGGCAACTCCGCCTTCCTGCTGGCCAGCTGCATCAATGAAAGCTTCGCCCGCTACCGCTGGTGCCCGAACATCATTGGCCCGCAGTCGGGTGGTGCCGTCGAGGACCTGCCGGTGCACCTGTACGAGTCCCTGGGTCAGTTGCAGGCCAAGATTCCGACCGAAGTCCTGATCTCCGACCGCAAGGAGTTCGAGCTGGCCGAAGAGGGCTTCATCGCCCTGACCATGCGCAAGGACAGCGACAACGCCGCGTTCTTCTCGGCCAACTCGGTACAGAAGCCGAAGAACTTCCCCAAGACCCCGGAAGGCCTGCAAGCGCAAACCAACTACAAGCTCGGCACACAGCTGCCCTACCTGTTCATCGTCAACCGGCTGGCCCACTACATCAAGGTGCTGCAGCGTGAGCAGATCGGTAGCTGGAAGGAGCGCAAGGACCTTGAGTCCGAACTGAACAAATGGATCAAGCAGTACGTCGCCGACCAGGAAAATCCCTCAGCCGATGTGCGTAGCCGCCGCCCGCTGCGTGCTGCAAAGGTCGAGGTGTCGGACGTTGCCGGTGATCCAGGCTGGTACCAGGTTTCGCTCGCCGTGCGCCCGCACTTCAAATACATGGGCGCGAACTTCGAGATCTCCCTGGTCGGACGGCTCGACACGCAATGAGTGGTCTTTTCAGTCGTTTGAAGGTGGATCAGTCAGCTAGCCGCGAACCCTCCCTGCAGGAGAACGCTTCCCAGAAGTTCACCGCCATCAAGTGCCACCTCGAAACGTTGCTCAACGCTCGCCAGGGTTGCTCAAAAAGCAGCCCTGAGCTGGGCCTGCGTGACTTCAACGGGCACGACGTCAGCAGTGGCGACCTCCTGAAGCAAGTGGGCGCGGACATCCGCCGCACCCTTCAGCGCTTTGAGCCGCGTGTACACGTGCGAACACTCAAAGCCATGCCCGATTGTCATGCCCCCCTGGAGCTGCATTTCAGGCTGGACTGCCTCGTGCAGGTCAACAACCACACGGAGCAGCTGCAACTGGAGCTGCTGGTCAACGGCCATAACCGCCACACCCGCGTGAGGTGACCCATGTCACTCAAGGACCGATTCAGCGAAGAGTTGCGCTACCTGCATGAACTGGGGAACGACTTCGCCCAAGACAACCCACAACTTGCCCGGCTGCTTGGCAAGGGTGGCAGCGACCCGGATGTCGAACGCCTGATGGAAGCCTTTGCCTTCCTCACGGCCAAGCTGCGGCTCAAGCTGGAAGACGACCTGCCGGAGCTGACGCATCCGATGCTGCAGCTGTTGTGGCCCAACTACCTGCGGCCCCTGCCAAGCGCCACGATCATTCAGTTTACGCCGCGCAAGCAGGCGCTCAGCCAGTCGCACCGTATCCCCAGGGGATCACGGCTCTTTTCCAAACCCGTAGACGGAGTGCCTTGCGAATTTCGCACCTGCACGGCGGTGGACATACATCCGTTCGAGATCGACGCGGTGAGCGCCACCCAGACACTTGACAGTTCGGTGGTTCGGCTCGACTTGCGAACCTTGGTCGAGCGGCCATTGAACACGCTGGGCTGCGCGAGCCTCGATGTGCATCTGAGCGGTGATACCCAGACGGCCCGCACGCTGTACCTGTGGCTCGCTCAGTACCTCAAGCATGTCGCAGTGACGATCAATGGTGAAGTCCGCCGCCTGCCAGCCAGCAGTGTGGTGTTCCCAGGCTTCAGCCCGGACGAAGCGCTGTTGCCCTACCCACAGAACGTCTTCGACGGCTACCGGATTCTGCAGGAGTACTTCATATTTCCCGAGCGTTTCCACTTCTTCAATGTCACCGGGCTGGAGAAAGTCTGGCCCGACCAGGCGACTCAGCAGGTCGGCCTCGAATTTCACTTCACGCGCCAGTTGCCGGATTCGCTGCGTGTCGGCAGGGCCGACTTCAGCCTGTTCTGCACCCCGGCGGTGAACCTGTTCAGCCACAGCGCCGAGCCTATCGACCTGTCCGACCGGCCCGCCCAGGCCGAGCTTACGCCCCGAGGCGAGCAGCCGCACGCCTATGAAATCTTCAGCGTCGATCAGGTCATCAGTACCCGCACCACGACCGACGGCAGCACCGGCGAGCACCTGCGAACCTTCCGCCCCTTCGAGTCGTTCGCCCATGAAATCGAGCATGTGCAAGGTCGCACCGCGCTGTACTACCGCTACAGCATCGAAGACTCATTGCGGGGCGATGGCGTCACGCACCGCATCGCATTTGTCCGTGCCGACGCCAATGCCTACATCGGCGAACTGGAAACAGCATCGATCGACCTGACCTGTACTAACCGCGACCTGCCGCTGGCGTTAACCGTCGATGATATCAATGTGACTTCCGAGGTCACGCCACCCTTGGCCACCTACACCAACCTCTGTCCTCCCACCCGCCCCTACCGGCCGGTACTGGACGGCCAGTTGCAGTGGGCCCTGATCTCCAACATGTCGCTCAATTACCTGTCGCTGCTCTCGGCGGAGCCGCTGAAAGCGGTCATCAATGCCTATGACTTCGCCGCCCTGCATGACATCCAGCAAACCCGCACCACCCGCAAGCGCCTAGACGGCATACGGGATGTTCAAACCGAGCCCCTGGATTGGCTGATCAAGGGCCAGCCCATACGCGGCTTGCGCACGCGGCTGAAGCTGGATCAAAGCGCTTTTCTCTGCGAAGGCGACCTGTACCTGTTCGGTTGCGTGCTCGCGCACTTCTTTGCCCTGTACGCCAGCATCAATTCCTTCCACCAACTGGAAGTGATCAACACCACCAACAACGAGCACTACACATGGCCCATCCAGACCGGCAAACAACCGCTGATCTAGCCGACAAGCTGCTCGCCGAGGCACACCAGTACAACTTTTTCCAGTTGCTGGAGCGCCTGCACGGCTTGCACGGGGATGACCTGGAACCACGCTGGCCTGCCCCGGCCACACGGCTGCGCGTGCGGCTTGCCAGCGACCCGCGCCTGACCTTTCCCGTTTCAGACGTGTACAAGGCCGAACGCATGCCTGAAACAGAAGACCGCTATCGCGTGTGCACCACGTTCATGGGGCTGCACGGCACCGATTCGCCCTTGCCAACCTACTACCTGGAGGAAGTGTCGTACGAGCATGCCCATGGCATCGGTGTGCGGCCGGCCTTCTTCGACTTCTTCAATCACTACCTGCTGAGCCTGTTGCACCGCATCTGGCGCAAGTACCGCTATTACATCCGCTTCCAGCCGGGTGCGACCGACGGCTTCTCGCAGTACATCTTTGCCCTGCTCGGACTGAATGACAAACAGCTGCGCGGCGACACCCCACTGCCTTGGAGCCGCCTGCTCAGCTTCGCCGGAGTGATTGCCAGCCGCAGCCGTGCGCCGGGAACGGTCGCCGGCATCATTGCCCACTGCTTCGACTTGAAGCAGGTGCAGATCCGCGAGTTCGAGACCCGCTCGGTTCCCACCACGGCCAAGCAACTGGTGAGCCTTGGCCGCAGCAATGGCCAGCTGGGCAGCTCCTTCATGGTCGGCAGCCGCACGCGAACCCGTAGCAGCAAGTTCACCATCGTGATCAGCGAGCTTGATCAGGAACAGTTGCGTGACCTGTTGCCCAGCGGCATCAACTTCAATCGCTTGCGTGCACTGATCGACTTTCTGTTGCGTGATGGCCTGGCCTACGACCTGGAACTGCGCCTGAAGCAGAACGCATTGTCGCCCTTCTGCCTGCACCCTACCAAAGGCGCCTACTTGGGCTGGACCAGCTTTGTCGATGATCGCCACGGCCAGATCAGCCCTGTCGTGCGATTCCGGGGGCGCTCATGAGCACATTGACCTTGAGCATCACCAACCTTGATCAGTTGCAACACAACGTCACTGGCCGACACCGGTTCGATTGCACAGGCGGCACCATCGGCAGCGCCAGCGCCACTTGGCGGATCATCGATCGGGAGCAGACCGTTGCACCGATTCACTGCGAGATTCGCTGGATCGAGGGCAGCTTCTGCGTCATTGACCGCTGTCAGCGGACCTACCTGAACGACAGCCACGACAGCTTGGGAGCGCTCGCCCCCAGGCGTCTGCTGGAGGGTGACCAACTGCGCGTTGGCGCCTATCGACTACAGGTTCAACTTGCGCAGGCCGATGCACGCTCTCTGGAGGACCTGTTCAGTCCTGAACAGCGAACCCTTGATCACTGGCTAGTAGAGGTTCCAGCCAACGCCCGGCAACCGACTTCAGGCGCCACGCAGGTTGTCGCAGACATCTGCTCGGCCTTCGCGCCAGGTATCGGCAACGATCCCTTGGCGGCACTGAACACAATGACAGGACCTGCCCAGGAAGATCCGCTGGAACAGCTGATTGCAGGAGAACGCCCATGATGCGTCATTCATTCGAGGTCGTTCTACTGACGGCACTGATCGGACTTTCGGGCTGCACTGCTCTTAGTAAAATCGGCCAAGTGATCAGGGATCCCTCGGTGCCCGTCGGGGCGACCAAAGAGCATCCCACCCAAGTCGCGTTCAGCATCAACGCCAGCCCGACGCTCAACGGCAACCCTCACAGCGTCGAAGTGCCAGTTGAGCAGCCTGGCGTTCTGGAACCCAGTCCCTACGCCGTCAGCTTGAGCGCTGGCGACCCTTACGCTTTGACCGAGAAAGTCGGGACGCTGCTCGAATACCTCCAGGATCAGTTCCCGGCAATGTCGCCCGTCCCGATGCCAGTGGACGAGGACACTGATCTGGCGCGTTCTCCCATGGAGGAAAGCACGCCCGGCCGCTACGAAGACCCGACCGTGGTGTTGACCCTACCCCGTACCGCCACCGTAGCCGCTGAGCCTGTCGCGACACCCATGGCCATCAAGATCCTGCAGCTGCGCGACGACTCCCTGCTTCGCAACAGCGTCTATGAACTGCTGGACCAGGACCCGGCGAAGGCGCTGCGCAGCACCTACATCCGTGATGACGACTACCTGCTACGGCCCGGCCAGTTCAAGTTCATCCCCTTTGCGCCCATCGAGCCCGAAACGCGCTTCGTCGCGGTGATCGCCGACTACCGCAACCAGGAAAACGCCACCTGGAGCCAGGTGCTGCGCATACCGCCTCGCGGCCACCAGATCATCCTGTCGGTGTTGCTCAATGACACGCAGGTCCTGCTCAAGGAAGAAGACTGATGGCAACCCAGTCCTTCTCACTTACTCACGCTGACACGGAGCGCTCATGAGTTCACGTAATCCCGTTTTGTGGCCTGAAGGCCTGTTCGTCAAACCGCAGCATTTCCAACAAGCAGCCAGAGCCAGCGAAGCAGCCCTGCACCAACGCCTCGGTAGCCTAAATGCAGCCTTTTATGGTTTCAGCGAACTGCAGTTGAACGACGAGTACCTGAGCCTGGGCAAAATCGCCATCACCCGCGCACGAGGCATCATGCCGGACGGTACGGTGTTCGATATTCCGGCTGACCTGCCGCCACCTCCACCGCTGGAAATCGAAGACGACGGCGCGAAAGACAGCGAGATCTACCTGTGCCTACCGCTGCGCACCGAAGGTGGCCGAGAGGTGAGCTGGCCCGACAATGCTGCCAACTTCCGTTACAGCGCCCAGGCCGAGGAAATCAAGGACACCCATAGCGCCGACGGTGACCTGGTTCAAGTCGACCTGGCGGTGCCCAATCTGCAGCTCAAACGCAAGGCCGACGATAGCAGCGCCTACACCCGCCTGGCCTTGGCACGCATATTGGAGCGCCGCCCCGATGGCAGCCTGCAGCTGGACGAAGGATTTTATCCCACCAGCGTGTCGGTGCGTGCCGTGCCGGCGCTGCAACGTTTTCTAGAGGAGATCACCAACTCCCTGCGCGAGCGGGCGCGCAACCTTGCCGCGCGCATCGGCACCTCGGGTCAGTCCGGTATCGCTGACATCCGCGACTTCAACCTGCTCCAGGCCATGAACCGCTGGTGGCCGTGCTTCCAGCACCTGGCCAGGCAAGGCCAGACCCACCCCGAGCAGCTGTACCTGTGCATGAGCCAGGCCTGTGGTGAGTTTGTCACCTTCACCGACGAGACCCGCCTGCCGCAGGAATACCCCGCCTATCACCATACCGCGCTGCGCACCTCCTTCAAGCCGTTGGAGGAAACGTTGCGCCGGGCACTGAGCACCGTCCTGCAACCGCGCGCCGTTTCGCTGCCGCTGGAGACCCTGAAATACGGCTTGCTGAAAACCACGATGGAGGATCGCCGCCTGATCGACGAGGCCGATTTCGTTCTGGCGGTGCAAGCCCACATGCCGCCTCAGACATTGCGTCGGATGTTCGTGCAGAAGGCAAAGGTCGTCTCGCTGGAGTCGTTGAACGAGGTGGTGCCGCTGCAGCTTCCAGGTATTCCACTGGTGCCGCTGCCCGTGGCACCTCGGGATCTGCCCTTCCATGCAGGCTTCACCTACTTCGAGCTGGACCGTTGTTCCCCGGCTTGGGCGGGCATGGAGGCATCCAGTGGCTTCGGTATCCATGTCGCGGGGGAGTTCCCGGGGCTTGAACTGCAGTTCTGGGCGATCAGGAGTGAATGACGTGGAAGAAAACAACACATCCCCCACTGATGCTGCACCGGTTGAAAGTAAAAGACTGCAGACGATGATTGACGAGTCTTTGTCCGGCGACTCACCCACAGAAGCTGAAGGTTCCGAACAAAAGCCCAAGCCAGAGCCTGTTTATGAAGGCTATGCAGCTGACCCGGACTTCCAGCTGCGCGGTGGTTACGAAAACCTGATGCTGGATGCTGCAGCCCCCTTGTTCGGCCTGGTCATGCGCCTGCGTACCTTGGATGAACTGCCCAACATCCAAGACGTGCACCGGCAGGTGCGCAATCAGGTCGAGAACATCAGGGAGGAGATGCGCCAGCACGGCTACGAGTCCACGCAGTTATTGGCCTACTCATACGGTCTGTGCCTGTACATCGATGAAGCGGTCATGGAGCGACCTTGGGGCAAGGCCAGTTGCTGGAGCCAAGAACCCCTGCTGAGCATCTTCCACGACGAAACCTGGGGGGGAGAGAAGATCTTCACTGTGCTCTCGCGCCTTATGCAGGAACCCGAGCGCTACCAGGACGTGCTGGAGTTCATGTACTTCGCGCTGTGCCTGGGCCTGAAGGGCAAGTACGCCATCGCGCCGAAAGGCGAAGAGTCACTGAATGGGCTTATTCACCAGCTTCACGGGATCATCCGTGAACTGCGCGGCCCAGTGCCGGAATCGGTCGGCGATCCCTATACCAACGTGGCCCCTCGCAACTTCCGCATGAACCGGCAGTGGCCGTGGTGGAGCCCGCTGGTGATTTCTGCCCTCGCCATGGCGGTGGCCTACGGCATCTACAGCTACCGCCTTCACCTGATAACCACTGAAGTGCTGGAGTCACTCAACGGCATTTTGCAGCAGTAGAAAGGCAGAAACCGACGCAACTGACTTCAACGAATTGACGAGGCGATTGCTTCGTTGAAAAGCCCATCGTTCCCGATGGCCACGCCACCCTGAGTGCGCGTGCTTTATCCACATGGACGCAGGAGAGACTGCCATGCCAACACCCGCTTACATCAAGATCACAGGCCAAACCCAAGGCAATATCACTGCTGGTGCATTCACCGCTGACTCCGTCGGCAATGTTTACCAGCAAGGCCATGAAGACGAAATCCTGGTTCAGGAAATCAATCATGAGGTCACTACTCCCACTGATCCACAAAGCGGCCAACCCAGCGGTCAGCGTGTACACAAGCCGTTCAAGTTCACTAGTTCGCTCAACAAAGCCACGCCACTGATGTATCAAGCGCTGGCCACCGGCGAAATGCTGCCAACCGTCGAAGTCAATTGGTATCGCACCTCGACGGAGGGCAAACAAGAGCACTTCTTCACCACCAAGCTCGAAGACGCCACCATCGTCAGCATCAATACCGTCCTGCCCCACGCTCAAGACAAGGAGAACGAGAACTACACACAACTGATCGAGGTAGCACTGGCCTACAGGAAAATCATGTGGGAACACGGTGTAGCCGGTACCGCTGGCTCCGATGACTGGCGCGCACCAGCCGCCTGATAGTTACGAATGCTCCGGGCGGGTTTGCCTGCCCGGACTTTGTGTCAACTCAGACGGCGGACAAGGATTGCTTATGCCTAGCCAATCTGATTTGCGTTACAGCTTCCAGCCACTGGTTGGCAAAGCTGAATTCGAAGTGGTGTCGTTCGAACTCCGCGAGGGCGTCAGCATGCCCTTCAAGTTGGAGCTGAAATTGATCAGCTTCGAGAACGATGTCGACTTCGGCCACCTGCTCGACAAGCCCGTGCTCTTCACCCTCTGGGACGGCGAACGCCCGGTGCGCTACGTGCACGGTCTGGTCAGCCGTTTCAGCCAGGCTGAAAGTGGCTTTCACCGCACCTACTATGACGCGCTGGTCGAGCCGCAACTGGCCCGGGCCGACCTGCGCTCGAACTGGCGCATCTTTCAGCAAAAGACTGTCCCGCAAATTCTCGAGCTGATGCTCCAGCGTCAGGGCATCACCCAGTACGAACTGCGCGCCAGCATGGATCATCAGGTCCGCGAGTTCTGCGTTCAGGCCGGTGAGACGGACCTGGCGTTCATCGCCCGCCTGGCTGCTGAAGAAGGCTTCGTCTACCGCTTTGCGCACAGTGAAAAGCTGCACAAGCTGATCATCACCGATCGGCTGCAATCACTGGGGTTGATCAGTCATGGCGCCATCAAGGCCGAAGATGAAGACGAGGATTTCTACGATGACGGCGAGCCTGTAGACCCTAACAGCGTGCTGTACCAAGCCAACAGCGGTGGCGATCAAGCCAAACCCTGCCTTCGGCGCTTGCGCTACAGCGAACAGGTGCGCACCGCTCGCCAGGTTCAGCGCGACTACACCTTTACCAACCCCGCCTACCGCCAGGAGCATAGAGCCGCCGGACCCTTCCTGGAACATCAGTCCAAAGAGTACGAATATTTCGATTATCCCGGCCGCTACAAGCGCGATGCCGTGGGCAAACCGTTCACCGAAAACCGCATTACCGCACTGCGCCACGATGTGCGGCTGGCGGAAGTTCAGGGTGATGACGTGCGCCTGCAACCGGGCCTCAGTTTCAATCTGACAGGTCATCCGCGTGACGATCTCAACACCCATTGGCGAGTGAAATCGGTCACGCATAAGGGTAGCCAGCTCACCAGTCTGCAAGAAGAAGCCGTTGGCGTCGATCAAAGCACCCGCTACGAGCAGACCGCAGTGCTGGTACCCGGCCGGACTGAGTGGCGCCCTGCTCCACTGGAAAAGCCACAGGTTGACGGGCCGCATATGGCCACCGTTGTCGGCCCGAAGGGAGAAGAGATCTATTGCGATGAATGGGGCCGGGTGAAAGTCAGCTTTCCGTGGGACCGTGAAAGCCAGAACAACGAGTTCAGCTCCTGCTGGGTGCGCGTCTCTCAGGGATGGGCCGGGGGCAGCTGGGGTGCGATGGCGATTCCGCGGATCGGCCAGGACGTGATCATCCAGTACGTCAATGGTGATCCCGACCAGCCGATGATCACCGGGCGCACTTACTGTGGCAATCAGCTGCCGCCGTACGACCTGCCCGACCACAAGACCCGCATGACCATCAAGAGCCAGACCCACAAGGGAGATGGCTTCAACGAGCTGCGCTTCGAGGATGAGCTGGGCAAAGAGGAAGTGTTCATCCATGCCCAGAAGGACCAGAACACCAAGGTCAACAACAATCAGTCCCTCTCGGTTGGTGTGGATCGCACCCAACAGGTTGGCCAGGACGAGACCATTGCCATTGGCCGCAATCGCCTGCGAGTCGTGAAGGCCAACGACACGCTCAAAGTCGGCGGCGGCAAGAATGACCTCGTGGCCGGCGACTACGAGATAGAAGCCGGCAACACCTTGCGCCTGAAGTGCGGCAAGACCCTGATCGAGATGCACGCCAACGGCACGCTCAACATCACCTGCGAAACCTTCAACCTCACCGGCCAGCAAAGCGGGCAGATCAACACATCCGTCGGGAAGCTCGATCTGAACCCGGAGGGTGGGGCTGCGGGCGCCGCAGCGAATGGACGCGACAGCGGTGCACTCAAGGCCGATGTAGATGGACATTTTGAATAAATGCCCACGCTTAAAACGTACCCAATTGACTCCTGAAAGAGCCCTGCGCAATGACTGAATACTTGACTCACGACCTGATCCTCAACCTGGGCGAAGAACTACCTGAAGATCTGACGCTGAACATGCTTCGCTTTCGCTCTCGGGACACCACGCTAGTTGTCGCTCGCAGCGCGGTCGCTAAAGGTAAGTCTCTAGACAAGGCAATCGAAGAGCAGCTCCAGATATTGCGCAACAGGACCGAGATGATATCGATCACCCCCACAGAAGTTACACGCCTGGGTAGCGGTGAACAGTCGGTAGACGCCCGCGAAATGGCAATCGAGTTCGTCGCCGCTGACAAGCCTAACTTTCAACTTCAGGCAGCCTGCCTGATTCCAGGCCAGCAACGTTTGTTGGTGCTCAATTACAGTAAACCGAAACCTTTGAACAGCGGTGACATCAAGCACTGGCGGGCGATCAAACAAGAGCTTCGATTTACTTAACACCTCTAACTCCCCAAACAACTCTCTTTCAACAGCATGGATTGGACATCTATGGCCCAGATTGCTCATGCCGCCCGAAAGGGCGATGAAATACTACACCCTTCACTCTTGGCCGAAATGGTCAGTGCAGTCGCCGAAGCTGCCATCTATGCCGCAGCCACAGTAGCAGTGGCGGCCGCCATAAGCCTGGCGGTTGTGGGTACCGTTGCGACTGGTGGCGCAGCAGGCATCGTAATCGGAATTGTCGCAGGGGCGGCAGTCGGTGCGATGAGCACCCTCTCGGTTGGTGAGAACCAGACCATCGGCGATGCGATATCCAGCTTCTGCGACAACCTGGGCAACAGCGTGCAAGGGCCCACGCCGTACGGAAAAATCGAAAGCGGATCAGATAAGGTATTTATCAACAGCAAGCCCGCGGCCCGGGCGGCTGGAATCACCGGACCACCTGGCGGAGGCGCTACCGATACCGAGCAGGCAGAACCGTCGATCATGGAAAATGTGGGTTCCATGGCCATGACGGCGACGTCCATGCTGATATCTGTGGTGGGCTTGGCCATGGCGATCCGCGATGTCTTCAATCCAGCCATCACCACACCCAAGGACCCCGGTGCGCAAGACAAGAGCGAGGATGAGATCTCATGCAGCCGCCATCCACCGGCGCCCAAAAACTATATTGCGCAAGGGTCGGACAAGGTATTCATCAACAGCCAGCCCGCTGCGCGATCAGGTGACAAAACCACCTGCGATGCCAAGATTGATGTGAATGAAAACGTCTCACCGAACGTACGCATTGGTGGCGGCACAGCGACGGTACGCGATATTCGCAATGGCAAGAGCAAGATTGCGATGTTTACGGGGATCATCGCGGGCATCCTACTGTCAAGACGGATCAAGGTACCGCGACGGCGCCCTACCAGCGCAGCAATACCGAAACCCAAATCGCAAACGTGCTCGCTCAAGGGCAATCCGGTACTTGTATCCGCTGGCAGCAAAATACTCTTTGGCCCTGAAGATGTTGATTTCAATCTGCCAGGCTTGATCGGCATTGATTGGGCGAGAGGCTACGATAGCAACGACATACGTCCCAATGGCCTCTTCGGAATGGGTTGGAGTGTTCCTTATGAAGCGGAGCTTGTACGTGTTCCTCATCCTGACGGCGGCGAGTTGTCAGTCTATGTCGATGAGGAAAGCAATCGGCTGGAACTAGGCCGCCTGAGCGCCGGCGATGCGTTTGTCAGTGTCGTGGACGGCTTGGCGTTCTTCCAGTTAGAAGATGGCCAGACGGTTGTCGAGGATACGCACGAGGGGCGCTACAAAGTTTTTGATGTCGACCCGCTCAACCCTACTCGTTCAAGACTGATCCGCTTGGGTGACCGCAATCTCAACGTCATCGACTTGATATACGACGACCGCGGCAGACTGCAGCTAATTTACGACAAATATGGCAACACGGTGGTGCAGCTGCACTATGAAGCCAGGCACCCTCGCCGCGTCTGCAAAATTTCGCAGGTATTTCTGAAGGGCGGCGAAACACCGTCCATCGAACGCAGCGAGTTACTGGTCAGCTACCTATACACTGAAAGCGGACAGTTACACGAAGTGCTGGACGCGACAGGCCAGCCAGTACGCCGCTTCACCTACACCGCTGAGGGCTATCTGAATAGCCATCAACTTGCCAGCGGCTCAGTTCGTCAATACGAGTGGACAAAATTTCTCGTCCCCACCAAGCGCCCCATCCCTCAACGTGCTGACGGCACGCCTTACAGGTTGCCGCCCTTACTGGAACCACAACCCGATCACGAATGGAGAGTGGTCCGCCACTGGGGAAGCGACGGCGAGGAGTACCGATTCGAGTACAACCTCGAAGACGGCGAAACCATCGTTACAGACGGCCTTGGACGTGAAGATCACTACTATTGGGGCCCGCTCTACGAGGTATACAAACACGTCGACTCCCTGGGGCAGTGCTGGCAGGAGGAGATCATCGCTGGCCAACTGATCAGGAGCATTGACCCACAAGGCGGTGAGTGGCGTTATAGCTACGACGACATTGGCCGTTTGATTGAAACATGTGACCCCCTGGGTCGCAGCGAACAAATCCAGTATCTGCGTCACTGGGCCTTGCCGGTCCAGATCACAAGCACGGCTGGGCGCACCCAACGCTACGGCTACGATACTCATGGCAATATGCTGTGGGAACAGGACCCGCTGGGCCGCCGCACCCAGTATCAATACAACCCCGAAGGTCGCGTCACCCGGGTTACTGACGCCCTCGAAAAGACCCGGCACCTGAGCTGGAACACCCGTGGCCAGTTGCTCAGCCACCGCGACTGCAGCAACCAGCAGACGCTGTATCACTACGACCGCCATGGCCGCCTGGCGGAAATCGTCAATGCCCGTGGCGAACATAACCACCTGCGCTATGACGCCCGCGGCTATCTGCTGGAAAGCGAACGCCCCGATGGCCGCATCCACCGCTACGAGGTCGACCTCGCCGGCCAACTGACGCGCTACATCGATCCAGCACAAAAGACCCTGCAGTTTCGCTACGACCGCAGCGGACGCATGGTCGAACGGATGGATGCCATGGGCCATAGCGTCAAATTCTCTTACGACGCCTACGGTCGGCTGCTGCGACTAACCAACGAAAACGATGAGTCCTACCAGTTCGGCTGGGACCCACTGAACCGGCTGATCGCCCAGAAAGACCTGGATGGCAGTGGCAGGCTTTATGAATACGACGCCCTGGACGAAGTCACCGGCCTGACCCATGTGCCATCCCCAGAGGAGCAGCCGCCCCTGACGGAAGACGCCCCGCCGACACGCACAGAAGCCATTCGCCATGACTTCAAACGCGATGCCATAGGCCGCCTGCTGAGCAAGCTCACCGAGGATGGCACCACCGACTACCGCTACGATGCCGCCGGCAACCTGGTGTCCATCACCTTCACCGACAACCAGGGTGAACAGCGGCAGCTTGACTACAGATACGACCCGGCAGGGCAATTGTTGAGCGAAACCAACAGCGCCGGGTTGTTGCAATACTGCTACGACGAGTTGGGAAATCTGCAGACCCTCAACCTCCCCGACCAACGCGAACTCAACTACCTCTATTACGGCAGCGGACACCTGCACCAGATCAACCTGGACGGCCGCGTCATCAGCGACTTCGAGCGCGATGCCCTGCATGACGAAGTGCTGCGCACCCAAGGCAGCCTGGTTACCCGCACGCGCTACGACAAAAACGGCCGGTTGAGCAGCAAGGCCATCCATTACCGCGACGCGCCTGCCGACGTGCTGCCCTTACTGGAAAAGTCCTACCGCTATGACGCCAGCGACAACCTCATCGCAGAAGTGCTGACCCAAACCCAGCGCCGAGGTATGTCTAACGCTCCAAATGATGAACATGCCGACCTTGAAAAGATCATTGGACGATTCCACAACCTGCCCCACACAGGCAGGAGCTATTCGGGCAGCAATCGATATGGATACGATCCCAACGAACAACTTCAGACCGTCCAGCAGTCACGCGCTGACTGGCAGGCGACACCGGTCGAGAATTACAGGTACGACAAGGCTGGCAACCTGTTTGACGGACCCAAGCTCAATGGCCTCATCAAGCACAACCGCGTACTGGTCTATCAGGACAAACGGTATCGCTATGACCGTTTTGGGCGCTTGTGCGAAAAGCGTATCGGTAGCAGTCGGGTGCAGCGTTTTGAGTACGACGCTGAGCATCGATTGGTTTGTGTTGAACAAGAGCGATTTGGCGAACGCGAACGGGTTGTGTTCGGCTATGACCCGTTAGGCCGGCGGATTAGTAAGGAAGTCTACAAGAAAGACTATCCGGAACCGATTTGCCGCACGCTGTTCCACTGGCAGGGGATGCGCTTGCTGCAGGAGGTACAGAGTGGGTTGCACAGCCTGTACACCTATGCCAGTCCGGACAGCTATGAGCCGCTAGCGCGAATCGACGGGATGCCTGGGCAGGAGGAGATTCAGCACTTTCATACCAACCTGGCAGAGTTACCGGAGCAGCTTACCGACACCGGAGGCAACTCGCTGTGGCGCAGCCACTATCAGGGCTGGGGAAATACATGGGAGGAGTGGCACAGCCGAAATCAAAAGAGAGAGCAGAATCTGCGGTATCAAGGGCAATACCTTGACCGGGAGACGGGGCTCCACTACAACACTTTCAGGTTCTACGATCCGGATATAGGGAGGTTCACACAGACCGATCCAATAGGACTGCTGGGCGGCACCAATCTATATACATACTCACCGAATCCAATTACTTGGATCGACCCTTGGGGATGGCATAAAAATCGTAACGATGCTATCGGAGACTGGGTACTCTATGATGTAATCGACCCGCAGAGTGGCCATGCCAAGACAGGGATTGGCAAAGCCGAAGACGTCATGGCTAATGGGGAAAATAGACGAGCCCATAACAGCGCAAGGAAAGTTAAGAAAGACCCCAACTTTAGGGGGGCAATCGCAGAAATTGTCAGCGAGCATTTTAACATTACAAAAGGCGAGATGAAAGAAATTGAAGCCGAGCGGGTCCGAACACTCCGAAGCCAAGGAGTAGCGCTACCACACAATAGAGAGCGAGACCAAAGATATCATCACAAGTCATGCCCATAATACCCCAATACACTTTACGAGAAAAATCCATGCACCCTTCAATCAGATGCGCCATCCACAATGAATCACCAAAAACAAAAAACGCCATTGATTTATTTGAAATTATGCACACCATCAACAACCATATCACACACGAACTTCAAAAAATCAACACCGAAGATCTCAATGACTGGAATATCCTAATACTAGTCACAATCAGAAACACCAATACCATAGGAGTTTTCAAGCATACACGGCGATATCCATCAGACAAGGAGCTCGAACTTTCGATCTCTATACCCGTACCCAACGAAGAACAAGCACCATACGGGCTTCCTCCCAAAAACTCAGGATTCTTTTTCCCTATTGATGAAAAAAAGGCACACACCATCACACCTGAATATCTACGGTACGACGACTTAAGGGAATACATCATAGAAAGTATAAAGTCCGCCATTGCCAAAGCATTTGAAATCGGAATTACATTCCACGGCCGGAAAATTCAGTTTAGCAAAACTCAAAAATAACAATAACAATGACAATAACGTTAAGTACAACCTGGAAGCCCGCCACTCTAGAGAAATGGCCGATCTGAAATCTATACATTTCAAGGGTTATTTTTATGAGACAGGGTTTGTCAGACAACACCTAACTTCCATTTTACTGAGCGTTGCTATAGCCAAATACACCCAGCCAAGATGGTCATGGGCAATGGCTTGCCCCGCAAGCGGTTTTCATGCCGTCGAGCGCGACGGGTACACCGTTGACGCGGTAGCTTTCACTGCCCTCTATGATGGGGAACTCACCCTTGCATAGAGGACAGAAAACCACGTTGCCTTTGCAAGCTTGATAGCCAGCGCCTCACACGGCAGCGTCCATAGCTGAGCCAACTCGGTAAGTGGAGTAGGCGAACAACAGACATCCCAGCAGTATGTCTGTTGCCGCCGCTCCGACCTACGATCAAAGCCTGATTGGCCTGTACGTCGTTACGTCAGTACTCGTGTGCCGATGAAAGGCGGTACGGCGATGGGCTTCAAACAGAAGAGTATGGTCCTACAGTGCGCTTCCAGCTTAGAACTGGCCGCCGCCAAGATCCGCCATCTTCACCACCGCCTACCTGCCGAATACACAGATATCAGCACCTTCGCTTTTCGAGCCTAGGTCCGCCGATCGTCATCCTTCTTGCCCCTCCGAGACGTTGAGCGCATCCGCTCCGCAATGCCATGCTCTGTGCCGCAGGCAGCCATCCGCCTGTACTGATCGCAGCCGGAGCAACATGTTCGTAGTCAGACCGCCTATTAAGGCCCCTCTCAGAAACCGTTCCCACAAGGCCCGACCAAGCCGCGTCCGCCCTCTCCAGTGGCTACCGTTTTCTGGAGGCACACGATGAACCTGCGCCAGTTGCAATGCTTCCTCGCCGTCGCCGAAGAACGTCACTTCACCCGCGCCGCTGATCGCCTGCATATCGAACAATCCCCGCTCTCCCGTACCATCCGCGACCTGGAGCACGATCTGGGCGTCACGTTGTTCGAACGCGGCGCCGGCATCGGCACACGCCTGACGCCCGCGGGTAAAGCACTGGCGGAATTCGCCCCGCGCATTTTCACCCTGGTCAATCAAGCACGCAGCAGCACATTGGCCGCTGCAGCCGGTTCGCGTGCGACGCTGCGTATCGCCCTCTCCGACGGCATCCTGCCCAAGCGCTTGGCGGCGCTCTTGGCCTGCTGTCGCGAAGAAGAGCCCGATATCAACCTGCAGCTGTGCGAAGTCCCCCTGGCCGAACAGCTCAAAGGCCTGCAGCACAACCTGTTCGATGTCGGCTTTGCCTGTGTCCCTGGCAAGCCCCATGGTCTGTGCAGCGAAACGCTGTGGCAGACCGAACTGGTGGTTGCCCTCCCGCCCCGGCATCCGCTGCTGGTTCACAAGCATGTGCCCGTGACCGAGCTGGCAGCGTGCCCTCTGGTGCTGTTCCATCCCGAACTGCAATCCGGGTTGCATCAGCAGGTCATGTCGTTGCTGCCAGGTACCGAGTCGTCTATCACCGTGGCCGCACAGGCCAGTAGCCAGGAAATGCTGATTTCCCTGGTGGCTGCGGGGTACGCCGTAGGCCTGAGCTGCGCGGCTCAGCTGAAAGCGCACGACACCGAAGACATCGTGCTGCGCCCGCTGGCGGGAGAGCCTGTTCGGTTATCAACGCACCTGCTCTATGCGGCGTACGAACCCGATACTCCGCTGTCGCGCTTTATCCATCGGGCGCTGCGGATAGCGGCTGCGCCGCACTGAGTTGTTGCGATGGCCGGACAGGATCGGTCTGAAACAGACCCATACAGCATGCAGGATGAAACCGCTTGCGACATCCGTGCATGGATTCTTGAGGTGCGCCTTTCAAATGCGGGGCTTTGCGGTTCAGATGGTTTGCGTCTGCTTCAGACACATTGCGTCTGATCTCCGCACCGACGCGGCGCACGGTATCGACCAATCCGTTTTTGTCTTGCCGCGATTTCGGACCCGGCGCTGGATAGGCCTTCGTCGCTGGATTGCGACGGCCTCTGCCAGAAGACAACGGGATAAGTTGTAGGGGATTTCTGCTTAACGTCTTGTGAGCACGGCGCGGTCATCAATCCGGTGAGTGCGTGTTCCGCATTGTTTGCTGCGCAGTGGCTGCGGCAGGCGCTGAATGCGGGCACATCCTCAATCGACGTCAACGGACGTCCAGGAGCATCAATGATGACCCAGCCCATCCAAGCACTGGTACTCGACACCGAGCACCGCATCCTTCGCCGCCCCGACGTGGAGCGCAAAACCGGCTTCAAGCGTGCGCACATCTATGCGCTGATTGCCCAGGGTAAGTTCCCCAAGCCCATCAAGCTCGGCGTGCGTGCCGTCGGCTGGGACTCGCTGGAAGTCGAGCGCTGGCTGATCGACCGCGTTTCGCCACGCGACTGAGGGCCGCTGTCATGCACGTGACTGCGATCGTCTCGACCAAAGGCGGGGTGGGCAAGACCACCACCGCCGCCAACCTCGGGGGGCTGGCTGCCGACGCCGGGTTGCGGGTTCTGATGCTGGACCTGGATGTGCAGCCTACCTTGTCCAGCTATTACGCCCTACCCGTTCGGGCGCCGGCCGGTTGTTATGAGCTGCTGGCTTACAACGAATGCCGGCCCTCCCAGCTGATCTGCCAGACCACCATCAAGGGCCTGGACCTGGTGGTGTCGAATGACGCGCAAGGCCAGTTGAACACCCTGCTCCTGCATGCACCCGATGGGCGGTTGCGACTGCGTAATCTGCTGCCGCTGTTCCGTCCCCACTACGACCTGCTGTTGATCGACACCCAAGGCGCCCGCAGCGTGCTGCTGGAGATGGCCATCCTGGCCTCCGACCTGCTGCTGTCGCCGGTCACCCCAGAAATTCTGGCAGCCCGTGAGCTGCGTCGGGGCACGCTGCAATTGGTCCGGGACCTGGCCCCCTACCGGCATCTGGGTATCGAGCCACCGCCAATGCGCTTGCTGATCAACCGTGTCCATCCGGTGTCGAGCAATGCTCGCGCCGTGCAGATGGCACTGCGGGAAGTTCTCGCCGGCGAACCCGGCGTCAGCGTGCTCGACACCTGCGTGCCGGCCATCGAGGCCTATCCCCGTGCTGCCACAGCGGCCTTGCCCGTACACCGACTCGAGCACCGGCGCCCCTCTGGCCGACAAGCGCCTGCAGCTTTGGACACCATGCGCGCACTGGCCTGCGAACTGTACCCGCAATGGCGCGATCGCTTCGCCCTGGTGCACGGGAGGCTTGCCGATGCCGCCTGCTGATGACCTGACCCACAAACTGATGGCGGATGCCTTCCCTCGGTCTGGCCCACCCGCTGAGGCCCTGAGCGATCCGGTCGTAGATACCCCCATGGTTGTCGTACTGGACCAGTTGCGCCCCTACGAACTGAACCCGCGGGTGACACGAAATCCACTGTTCGATGAAATCAAAGCCTCGATTCGCCAGCGCGGGTTGGACTCACCACCGTCAATTACCCGGCGTCCGGGCGATCCGCACTTCATTATTCGCAACGGGGGCAACACGCGCCTGACGATTTTGCGGGAACTGTGGACCGAGACCAAGGACGAGCGCTTCTTTCGCGTGGCCTGTTTATTCCGGCCCTGGCCTGCCCGTGGGGAAATCGTCGCGCTGACCGGCCACCTCGCCGAGAACGAACTGCGCGGTGGGCTGACCTTTATCGAGCGGGCGCTCGGTATTGAGAAAGCCCGTGAGTTATATGAGCGGGAAGAATGCGCCACGCTCACTCAAGCCGAGCTGGCGCGCCGTCTCAGTCTGGACGGTTACCCCGTGCAGCAGTCGCACATCAGCCGCATGCGTGATGCCGTGCAATTCCTGCTGCCAGCGATACCCAGCGTGCTCTATGGTGGATTGGGCCGACATCAAGTCGAGAGGTTGGCCGTGCTGCGCAAAGCAGCCGAACGTGCGTGGGACCAGCACCTCTCGGGTCGGGCTGTCGACACCGACTACCCCACCCTGTTTCAGGAGGTGCTGCAGGGTTTCGATGGCGAAGCGGCCACGTTCTCGTTGCCCAGGTTGCAGGACGAGCTGATCGGCCAGATGAGCGAACTGCTGAACGTCAACTACGACAGCCTGGCCTTGGACATTGACGCGACTGAGCAGCGCCAGATTGCACTAGCTCGAACTCCAGCGCCAAAGACACCGCTGGCTCCCCCGTCTCCCCCTGTTGTGGAGAATTCGCCTCGACGACCCGAACCTGAGCCAACTGTGGATGGTTCTGAAAGCCGCGTCCAAGGGATTCACAAGTTGATCGCCGAACAGGCAGACGACCAGCCCAACGGCGCAAGCCTGCTCCCTGTAGCCGACCTCTGGCATGTCGATGCCTCGGTGGACTCACCTCCATGTCTGCGCGCTCTCATTGCCCAGTTCGCCACCGAGATCGCCGCCGAATCCGATCTGGCGTCAGCCATCGAGCCTTCGGACCAGGGCATGGGTTTCATCTGTCGCGCTGACGAGAATCCCGATACCGGGGTTCTGCAGCTGTTGAACGGTGATCACGAATTCAGCGCATTGCTGCTCGCGCCCGAGCGGGTCAGCGATACCAGCCTGATCAAGCTTTTCCGCCTGCTGCGTCTGGTGCGCCGGCTGAATGAGCTGGAGGCCGATAGCAGATCTTCCACGTCCAACTAACCCCGCGCCAGGGAGGCAGCCATGCCCATGCCGCATCCACTGAATCAGGCCGTCATCGCCCAGGCCCTGCACGACCTGCGCACCGGTCAGCTGCGCCGCTGCAAGTCCATGGGCTTCGACGAGCACGATTTGGCCGCGCTGAAACAACCGCAGTTGGTCAGCGTCCTGCTCAACGCCCGGGTGTCGTGGTGCACGGTGAGCATCAATCACGAGGTGGTCCAGCGCCTGCTCAGCCAGGCCGACGATGTGGACGCCGAAATCGCCATGGTGGACCGCATGCTCCACCTCGGGGCCAGCACCGAGATGGTCAGCAAGTTCTATGGCCTCACACATCAGGAAGTGGCCCTGCGCCGCGACATGCTCGGTCTGCCCAAGCGCAAGGGCCGGCACCCGGTGCTCAGCGAGGCCGAAGACACCGCGCTATGGCACCACTGGAAAGCACATCAACGGGCCAGCCCCATCAACCCCACCGACGACACTGCCCTGCTTCATCTCACCCTGGAGCTGGCCGAAACACTGGGTCACCCCGCCTCGGTGCTCTGGGCCATTCTGCGGGGCTGGATCAGCCAGGGCCTGGTATGAGCCATGCCACAGTCTCCCTCCGAGGCCTTGTCGAGTCTGCTCGACAAGGCCGTGCAGTCGTTGCAGCCGGCCCAGGTCAGCCCTGCCGTCGGTGACACCTACCTCTACAGCGGCAACCGCCACGAAACCGTGCCCCGACGGCTGTTCCTCGACACCCGCCTGACGCCGCTGGAGCGCAACACCTGGCAGATCTTTCGCCTGCTGCTCAATGACCGCGGGCAGACCGCCTTCCCCACCTATGAGCAACTGCGCCCGTTCCTCGGCTGCACGCCCTGTGGCGCCAAGGCCTCGCACGAGTCGGTGGCCAAGGCGCTGACCCAGCTGCGCCTGGCGCGCTGGCTGAGCCTGGTGCGTCGGCGCCGTGATCCGAAAACGGGCTACCTGCTTGGCAACATCTACGTGCTGCACGATGAACCGCTGACACCCTCCGAGGCCATGGAACTCGACCCGGAGTACCTGGGCCTGATCGCTCGTGGCCTGAAACACGCCAACAAGGGTGTGCAGCGCGTGGCCGTGCAGGTGCTGAAGGATTTCACCGAAGACCCGCACCTCAAGGGCAAGACCCTGCCCACTCGGGTCCAACTGCTGATGGAGCGGCTGGTCGCGAAAGACCCGCTCGCGCCGGCCAGTTATCCACAGAAAACCGCCCACGATTCCGAAGAAGGTGCGGATCACCCTCTTCGGAAGGGTTCGACCTCGACTTCGGATTCCGAAGCGGGCACGAAAGCCAGTGATTCCGGCACGCTTCGGAATCCGAAGCGCTTAAGTACTTCACAGCAAAAAACAAAAGAAGTACGTACTGCAAAACCGTGCGAATTGCGCTTGCCAGAAGACTTCACCGCCCTTCCGGCCGCTCAGCGAACAGGAGCGTTGGTGGCGCTGCAACGGGTGGACAAGGGCCTGAGGCAGGGTGTGCTGGACGAATGGGCGGCGCGGTGTCGCGATCACGGCGTGCGCAGCCGCGCCGGCTACCTGTTCGGCATCATCCAGAAGGCGGCGCAGGGTCAGTTCAAGGTGTGGGCGGCACAGCCGGGTCAACAGAAGACCGAGGCGCCCAGGGCCAAGCCACCACCTGCGCCGAAAGTGCTCAAGAAGCCCGATAAGCCCCCCAAACGATCCGGGCCGGATGCGGTACGCAGTGCGGTAGCCGAGATGCATATCGCCGAATTGAAAGCGCTGCTGCATATCCCTGATGGGTAGCCCGATCAAGGTCGATTATCCCCAGGGGATAGGGCTGTGTAGGGCTATGGAAGTCTGGTCACAGCAGCCACAAGACATTTGCACATTGCCTGATAGGCAACGCCTAGCTCGCGTGCGAGCGTCCAGTTCCCTGTCTCTCGCAGGTTCTGCCTGGGCGGCTAACCTGTTTGGACACATTCACGACAAGGACAAGTGCGATGCCTGAAGAACCGAGCGAATACCAAGAATCACGCGACCTGACCATCACCCGTGTACTGCGTGCGTCGCGCACCGCCCTGTGGCGGGCGTGGGCCGAACCTGACCTGCTCAAGCAGTGGTGGTGCCCATTGCCATGGACCACTGAAGTGATTGCCCTGGACCTGCAAGCGGGTGGCGCCTTTCACACTTGCATGCATGGGCCGGACGGTGCCGGCCATGAGAGCCGAGGCTGCTTTCTTGAGGTGGTTCCGCTGAAGCGGCTGGTGTTCACCAACCTGTTGCTGCCCGGCGGGCGACCGACCAACACTGACCTTGGATTCACCGCGGTCATCACGCTGGAGGATGAGGACGGTGGGTGTCGCTACACAGTGCGGGTCATGCACCCAACCAGCGCTGTGCGCGAGCGGCATGAACAGATTGGCTTCCTGCAAGGGTGGAACGCGGTAATCACGCAGATGGATGCGCTCGCCATTGAGCTGCGCTGATTGCTGTTGTACTTGAGCAATTATCCCCAGGGGATAAGGCTGCTAGGGTCCATGGATGTCTGCTCGCCGTAGCGTATCAAGCCGGTGCAACGATGACAGCGCATCGGGCTTGCCATTGAACTCGGCGAGCAGACCCGAGGCACAAATATCCCCTGGGGATAACGCTGCACAAGGCTATAGAAGTCTGATTTCACAGGGCTACGGGCAGCCCAAGCGCTGGGCCAACTGCCCAGGTTGTTTCTTCAACGTAGCCTGCACATCGGCAGGGAGCGACGACCATAGCGTGAGGCCCGAGCGCTTTTCGATTTCCGCAACCGTGACCTGCTGGGCACAGAAGTCAGCGTTACGCGGCGTGTCCTGATCCATCACGAACGAGGCATAGAGACCTTGCTCGGGACTGCTGCCGATATAGATGGCCTTCCAGTAGCCGCTCGGGATCGTGTGGGCCTTGGTGGCGTTCGGCAATGAACCGACATCGCGCTCGTACAGCGGACCCGTGACCACATAAACGCCGTCGGCACCTGGATCGTTGCGCAGTTCGCGCTCTCGATTTTCCAAGCGTTTCCACGCCCCTTGATTCAACGCAGTCTTCTGCGGTGTGATGTTGGAGAGGTAGTTCAACGCCTGCCAGTTCCGCACCGCGCCCATCGATGCCAGGTTGGCCTGATGACCCCGCTCCATCGCCAACGAGCCCACACCGATGTAGTCCTTGGGATCCAAGGTTTCTTCAACGGCGATGTCTGGATCTTCGGACCAGCATCTGTCCCGGCCGCTCGCAGGGGTCTCGTTGGTGATGCGATAGGCCACCCAATCGGCGAATTTGGTGGTGGCGTTGTTGCTCAGCGTGTAGGCCTCACGATCCAGCACCTGGCCCGCGATGCCCGTTGGACAGCCCACGCCGCAATGCCCTCCCACCAGATCGGCTACACGGCCCGATGGCTTTTGCAGAGAGGGTGTCGAGCAGCCTGTCACGGCGATCGCCACCAGCAGCAGCCATCCCTTCACCCAAGTAGATTTCACCATCTCGTCCGGCCTCACTGATTGTTTAAATGAGCAGGTTGGATCGTCCGTTGACGGACACGCAGCCGGAAGCTATCCCGCCAAAATATCCCCGGGGGATAGCGCTGCCAACGGCTACTGAGATCCAGTCCTTTGCCCTCAGCAATCAGGCCACAGGGCGCTGCGGTTTCTTCACTGACAGCCTTCCTACGCGCCCGCGAAGCTGCCCGCTCAATCTCCCACTTGAGTGGTTCTCCCATGAGCAACGATCTACAGCTCAACCTCGGCGCGTTGCGTAGCGCCATGCAACTCACCCTGCACACCCATCACGCCTCACGCATCTGGCACGGCCGCACCCGCAGCGACAGCCACCCCGGCATCATCGGCCTCAGTGGCTTCGTGGCGATCATGAACAAAATGAAGCGCGGCGCCGAGCAGGACGATCCCTACTCCGATGCCTGGATGCTGCGCATCGAAGACAAGTTGAACAGCACCAAGGCCACGCTTCAGGCGTTGCGCGAGCAGGTGGATCAGGTCCTGGCGGATGTGCCCGCAGCCTTGAGCTTGGGCGAAAACCTCAACCTGCAGCCGGTCAACCTGCCACTGTTCGTCAACGCCCAACTGGGCTTCATGGCCGTCTACCTGCTGGCCGACTACGACGACCTAGCCCGGCGTCTGATCCTGGCGCACCACACCGCGCTGATCGACCGCGAAACCCAAGATCGCTGGCTCACCGAGGGCGCCCATGCGCTGCGCAGCCTGTTCAGCCTGGCGCAGCAATACAAATTCTCCGGCGCACAGCGTGACGACTTCGCCGCCAACAACGCCGTCGCCCGCCTGGCACGGGAGCGTTTTGGCGAGCTGCCGCAGGAGGTGTTGGACGGTACGCGCCGTTCGCGTTTCGCCCCGCCGATTGTTCGACGTACCCCGCTGGGCGGTCGGCGCTTGCGCACGGGCGAGACCGACGAAGCGTTGGCCGCTGATGCAGCGGACAGCAGTGCCGACGATGGCGCCTCGAACGATGAGGACGACTTGCCATGAGTGCGCCCTACTTCATCCCGCTGGCACATGCCGACTATCAGGCTCTGGCACAGAGTGCCTACCTAAAAGGCCTTTTACAGCCCTTTAAAGGTAAGGGGAGTTTGGCGACCTGGGCCAGCCAATGTTTTGCCCTGCGAGATGGGCTGATCGCGCTGGCCAGCGATCGGGTACTGGCGCAGGCCAGGGCCTACCCGTTCAACCGGCTGCCGGTGCAGCTCAGCCCTCAGGTTACTGGCGCAGGAACAACCTTTCTGCGCTGGCGCAACGTGTCGCGTACCTCAATGGGCGTGGTGTTGTGGGAGGGGCTGATGGCTGACCCAGCCACGCCGGCCGTGCTGCGCGACGACCTGTTGGCGCTGGAGCAGCAGCGCATCGTTCTGAACCTGCAGATCAGCCTGACCCACAGCCTGGCGCGCCAGGCCGAGGACTGCGCCAGGAAATGGGCGCATGCCGAGGCCATCCATCAGCAACACACCGCTAATTTCGAGGACAACCAACCATGAGCACGCATTTCTATGGCGAGGGCAATATCGGTTCCGCGCCTGAGTTCCGTACGTTCAGCAATGGCAACGACGAGCCGCGCCGGCTGCTGCGGTTGAACGTCTATTTCGACAACCCAGTGCCGACCCGCGATGGCTATGACGACCGAGGTGGCTTCTGGGCCCCGGTCGAACTGTGGCACCGCGATGCCGAACGCTGGAGCGAGCTATACCAGAAAGGCATGCGCGTGCTGGTCGAGGGGCGCTGCGTGCGGGACGAGTGGGAAGACGAGGACGAGAACACGCGGGTGACGTTCAAGGTCGAGGCGCGGCGCGTGGGCATTCTGCCGTATCGGCTGGAGGCTGTTTCGTTGAGTAGCAAGCCGGTAGCGGGTTCGAGTTCAGCGGCTGCTTCACCTGCACCTCCGGCGCCTGCGCCAGATGAAGTGGAGGACTGAACTGAAGTCAGCGAGCGGCTGCGCCAACCGTTTGCCGCTCGCCATGCGCCAGCGTGGGCGGTTCGGCGCTGCCGCCAATTATCCCCAGGGGATACGCCTGCCAACGTCCACTGAAGTCTGCGAGCTGTCTCCTTCCTCCTACTCGCCACACGTCCCGCCTCATGCCGACATCCACCCGAAACGCCCGCATCCAGCATCTGGTCAACGTCTCCGGTGGCAAGGACAGCACTGCCACCTACCTGTTGGCGCTTGAGTCAGGCCGTCCGTTTCGTGCGGTGTTCGCCGACACCGGCAACGAACATGAGCTGACCTACGAATACATCCAGCGCCTGCACGAACGCACCGGTGGCCCGAAGGTCGAGGTGGTGCGGGCCGACTTCAGCCGAGAACTGGCGCAGCACAAGTCCTATCTGCTGCGGGAATGGCCCAGGCAAGGCATCGCTGCAGCCCTCATCGAAGAAGCTGCCGCCCTGCACGACCCGACCGGTAACCCGTTCCTGGACCTGTGCATCAGCAAGGGACGCTTTCCTTCGCGGATGGCGCAGTTCTGTACGTCCAGCCTGAAAGAGGTGCCGATCACTACCCAGATGGTCGGTCCGATGTTGCGCCATGGGCCGGTGCTGCAGTGGCTGGGCATCCGTGCCGACGAAAGCCGCCACCGTGCCCGGCAGCCTCGCTTCAACCACCACGAGTCCGGCTCGATGCTGTGGCGACCGATATTCCACTGGAGCGCCGAGGCTGTTTGGCAGCAGCACCGTCGGCACGGCCTTGCACCCAATCCGCTGTACGCCATGGGTATGGGCCGGGTCGGTTGCATGCCCTGCATCAATTGCCGCAAGGCCGAGCTGCGCAGCATCGCCGAGCGCTTCCCCGCGCATATCGACCGCATCGAGCGGTGGGAGGCGGTGGTGTCGGCGGCGAGTAAGCGCGGTGCATCGACCTTCTTCCCTGCTGTGAAAGACCCGACTGAGGCTGGCGACGGCAACTTTTCACGTATCCGCGATCTGGTCCAGTGGAGCCTGACCAGCCACGGCGGGCGGCAGTACGCGCTGTTCTTCGATGAGCAACATGGCGGCGGATGTAGTTCCGATTTGGGGCTGTGCGAGCTCGACTCCGCCGGCTGAGGCTTGGTGCTCGGCGCTTGAAATTATCCCCTGGGGATACTTCCACCTACGTCCACTGAGGTCCGCGCGCGAGCCATCAGGAAACTTCTGTTGCAGTCGCTTTTGACTCATCCCGGTGTCGCTGGGCGACTCGTACTCACAAATCCGGGTGCTGCCGCGTTCGGCTTGTTCGGCGACAGCCCCTCCCACGCTACGCACTCTGGGCTCAGGTATCGCTGACTCAGGTCAGCACCTTCCCAGGCAGCCGAGGCCTTCAAGGCTGCGACACGACGCATTCGTGTTGACCACTCCCCTCCGACCCGAGATCTCGCGATTGCGGCAGCGCCAGTGCCCCTGGCGTGACGGTCGGTCTTTTCTTCTCTACCAGGAGCAAGCCATGCCTATGGCATTTCATCCACTTGAACCGTGTAAGGACACCCCTTACACTCTAGTCCCATGATCATCAGCTTCAGGCACAAAGGCCTGAAGGCGCTGCACCAGCGAGGCGATGCCTCGGGGGTGCGGGCTGATCATACCGAGCGTTTGTGTCGCCTTCTGGCGTACCTTGAAGAGGCGCAAACCCCAGCCGACATGGCACTGCCCGGCTTGCGCCTGCATACACTGCAGGGCCAGCGTTCTGGTTACTGGGCCGTCAATGTCTCCGCCAACTGGCGCTTGGTGTTCCGCTTCTGCGGCACCGATGTCGAGCTGGTGGATTACCTCGATTATCACTAGGAGGCTTTCAATGCCGATGTATGATCCTCCCCATCCCGGCGAATCGCTCCGCGAGGACATTCTGCCGGCCATCAACATGACCATCAGTTCGTTGGCTGAGCACCTGGGGTATTCCCGTGGGCAGCTGTCCACGGTCATCAACGGTCACGCCGGTATCTCGGCAGACCTCGCCTACCGCCTGGAATTGGCCGGGCTGGGCAATGCCCGTATGTGGCTGGCCCTGCAGGCCGCTTATGACCTGTGGCAGGTAGAGCACCGTGAGCACCCGCCTATCACCCGGCTATTCAATCCTGATCTTATGGCGCACGCCGCCACCTGAGTTCTACAGCCCCGCTTGCGGGGCTGTTCTCGTTACGTCCCACGTCCACTGACGACCACCGCGTTCCGCGCGCGGCACATGACGAAGCTGCCGATGCGCACGCTTCGCTGCTGCTCCTGCTGTTTCAGGTTGCCCGCTACTGAGCGGCTGCACCAACCCTTTGGCCGCTCACCTGCGCCAATCAGCCTGCTAGTCCTCTGTACTGCGCCAATCCGAAGGGCCTCCTGACGACACCTAACTGTGTGCCGTGAGGAGGCCCTTCGGGTCAGCCGTAATCCTGGCCGGGCCCGCCGGCGAATGCTGGGCGCCTTTTGTGCGCGGATGTGTGCCTGTTGTTCCAACCCTCGCCACGACACGGGTTGGGTGAGCCGATCGCGCCAGTCTGGACATGACGACATCCAGCGCTGCCGACGACGCCACGGTGGTATCGCTGTCCCAGCCGACGGTCCTCCCGCTCGGCACCTTGATCACCCTCCTCCATTGCGCCGCTCCTGCTTGTGGAGCGAGTGCCCGATCAAGGTTCCCTTCCTATGAAAACCCCACCTTCCGCGTGGCGCTACGGCAGTGTCTGTAGCGGCATCGAAGCGGTCAGCGTGGCTTGGCAGCCGCTCGGATTGAGCGTGGCCTGGTTCGCGGACATCGACCGTTTCGCCTCTGCCCTGTTGGCCCATCACTACCCGCGTGTGCCCAATCTGGGCGATCTGCTGCAACTGCCCTTTCGCATGCTCGCCGGCGAGCTGGAAGCCCCGGACATCCTGGTGGGCGGCACGCCCTGCCAGGCCTTCAGCCTCGCGGGCCTGCGCCAAGGGTTGGCCGACCCGCGCGGTGCCCTGACCCTTTGTTATGTGGAGCTTGCCGATGCGATCGATCACATCCGCGCCTATGAAGGGCGTCCACCGGCCGTGTTCGTCTGGGAGAACGTGCCCGGCGTGCTCAGCGACCGCGGCAACGCGTTCGGCGGCCTGCTTGCCGCCCTGGCTGGGGAAGATCATCCGCTTTGCCCGCCACGCCAGCGTTGGTCGCACGCAGGTGTGGTGCTGGGCCCCCGCCGAACAATCGCGTGGCGGGTGCTCGATGCCCAATATTTCGGCCTGGCCCAACGACGCCAGCGTGTGTTTGTTGTCGCAAGTGCTCGACCCGGGTTCGATCCCGCCGAAGTACTGTTTGAGCGCGAAGGCCTGCGCCGGGATTCTGCGCCGCAGCGCACGGCACAACAAGGCATTGCCGGCACCCTTACGACACGCAATGCTGGCGGTGATCTGGGCTGCCTGCAGCCGGTGATGCCGCCGCTGTGCCTGGCCCATGGTCAGGGTGGTGCCGAACTGTTGGTCGATGGCGCACCGACGCTGACCTGCAACCATGAAGCACCGATTCTGGTGCAGGCCATGGCCGTGCGCCGGTTAATGCCGGTGGAGTGTGAGGCGCTGCAGGGGTTCGGGCGCGACTACACGCGGATACCTTGGCGCAGCAAGCCCGCTGAGCACTGCCCGGATGCGCCGCGCTACAGGGCGCTGGGCAACAGCATGGCGGTGCCGTGCATGGCCTGGATTGGGCGACGGCTGCTCAGGGCGCTGGAGCAATCGGGGCGAGGCGACCTACGGATTGATCGCTGACGATGCTTTTTGATGGGACGAGGCTGATGGCCGGTATCGCTGACCTCGGTCAGCACCTGCCCAGACAGTCCCGGACTTCAAGGCTGTGCCACGTCGATGACGCGGTGTCCTCACTTTTCGCAGCCTATCAGGAGCACTCCATGTCTCAGTCCACCGAAACACCTCAATCCCTACGCGACGAACTGATCCACGCACAGCAAGCACCGACGGCGTTCTTCATTACCTGGCGCCAGGGTGTAAAGCTGGCGGGTGTGTACTACTTCGGTGACGGTACTGCCGAAGGGTACGACCGTGCCAACTGCCTCGACGATCTGGCCCCGAACCTTGAACGAATCAACGACGTGCTGGACGTGCTCAGCTCGGGTGAACTGACCTTCCTGACGGCCTTGAGCAGTTTCTACAACGCTCACGACGGCGGCATAATGCTCACCGAAGTGCGTGTCGAAGGCCTGGCGGACTTGTGCAGGCTCGACCTGAAGCGCCGGCAGATCATCGCCACGCTGCTGCTCAGCTATGAAGGTTGGTAGCCGTCTCTACTTCATCTAGCAGAGCCCCTATTCGGGGCTCTTTTCTTTCGTGCTGGATCTTCAGCTAATGCGTATACCTGGGCCGCACATTAATGGCGTAGGTCTTGCCGTCTTCAGGATTTACCCACTCTTCATAGGTGACATGTTGTTCCGCGTAAAACGTTCCGTTATCCGATGTAAATCTGTAGCTTCCGTCAGGTGCCTCAGCCCCCCTATCGTCCGGTGCGGCTGAGGAAGCTGACTCATGATCCTTCTTGGACATGACCAAACCTCCTCATAGATCTACTCATCCCAATCAGAGCAGTGACAAAATAGATTCAAAGCAGATGTAGCTCATTCCGGTCGGACTTGCGCCGCCTGCATACCTTTTGTCCCCTTCTCGGCCACAAAAGTCACCGTCTGCCCTTCCTTCAAACTCTTGAAACCATCCGCCTCGATGGCTTTGAAGTGAACGAAAAGGTCATCGCCACCGCCCTGCGGCGTAATGAACCCGAAGCCCTTTTCATCATTGAACCACTTCACTGTGCCAGTTTGCCTGTTGCTGCCGCTCATGCTGTTCACCTTCGATCATTGAGGTACGTATTGGCTGGCAAACCTGATAACAAGGCATCGTCCAGCTACGCCCTATTCTCAGGCCGGGGCGTGCAAGCAGCTACTGGCATTTTTATCAGTTCGGTCACCTCTTCGCCGTGGAGGAATAGGGCTCTCTCACCTGTTCAGCCCGCCCTCTATCAACCCGTAGCCAGTGGTACAAAAATTCAATAATCCACCCCTCTAGCAAATGGCCAGCCAATCCCTACACTGCGCTCAATGCCGCTTGCTGGCCTGGACCTTGCGCCTGTGCACGGACAAAGAGCAGTCACCCTTGGATGGTCCTACGTGCAGGTGTTGGCATGGCGTTTCAACTCGACCTGGTGCGGGTCTTCTACGCACTCATCACGCTCAAGCAACGGCTTTTACCTCGACGGCTCAGTCAGGAAGAGGCCAGCCTGCTCGAACACTTCCGTACCCTGTCCGAACAGGACCGGATCGCGCTGCGCTATCTGTGCACGGCGATCCGTGAGACGTCCCGGCACGAGCGTCAGTGAAACCGGGTGGGCTGCGCTGCTGATTCACGCGCGACACGCGGAACGCGATTGAGCATGCTCTGCCCCATGTCCGCTGGCGTTGCCAGCAACATGCCCAGGTAGCCTCGGTCTTCAAGGCTACGGCGCTGTGCTTACCGCGCTGACCTCCTTCATCCATTGCTGTTCCAACCACCCTTGCGGGGAGTCATCCTCCCCCTCCGGGCGGCGGTCTCCGCGCGTCACTGATCGGAGATCTTTCATGTCCAATACTTCCCACGAAGCCAGCTACTTCGACCTGCACATCACCGGGTTGGGTTACCTCAACCGCATCCGCGAAGTCACGCCCAAGAAGGGCGACAGCTTTCTCGCCTGCGATATCGCTGCACTCAATGGTCCCAGCGACAAGGCCGAGTACCGACGCTTCGACGTTCGCGTGTCGGGTAACAAGGCTCAGCAGCTGATCCGCCGCTGCCGCCAGGCGGTGGATGACAAGCGCAAGGTCCTGATCGGCTTCCGCCTTGGCGATCTGTATGCCGATACCTTTGTCTACGAGAAAGGTCCCAACGCCGGCAAGCATGGCGTCAGCCTGAAAGCGAGGCTGTTGTTCATCAGCTGGATCAAGGTCGAAGGCGAGAAGGTCTACAAGGCCGAGCCGGCCAGCACGGCTGCCAGCCTTCCTGATGATGAGCATTGCACTCCTCACGATGTATCTGCCGAAGCCATGGCGAGCTGAAAGCTTCCCGGAAACAGATCCCCTTTCCCCGTGAAGCCTATGCTTCACACACTCATCCACCGGGGTCCCTGTCCCGTTGGGATGCAGGGCGCCGGTTCATGGAGTAGAAAAACATGGATTGGAAAACGCTCTGCAAAACCACCAAACCCAAGTTCTCTTTGGGCGCGCTGTTGTTCTCCGCAGGCTTCAATCGCCTGGTTCACGAAGGCCTGATCGATCCCGTACCCCTGCTGCATCGCCATGTACGCGGCGACTGGGGCGATATGGACGATGAGGACAAGCAAATCAATGACGATGCACTGAACGCACATTGCCGCCTGTTCTCGGCCTACGAGGTGCCGCCGCACTATCGCGTGTGGGTCATCACCGAAGCAGATCGGAGCACCACCACGATGTTACTGCCTGAAGATTACTAATCACCTATCACGGCCTCTTCGGAGGCCGTTCCTTCTTGTGCCCCTACAATTCGCCACGCTGCCACAATCGAACAGCGCGCCCACACGCTACCCTGCAAACACTCAACTCATTACTGACGAACCAAGCGCGCTTGCGTCAAATCCGGGCAGCATTCAGCACTGCAAGCCCGTATCAGGCCCTCCTATCGTGGCGTGTCAAAATATTTCCAGCCTTGCGAGGTTCAACGGCCCTTTGCCACACTGAAGCACTTCATCACTGGAGCCGGCCATGTCGATGCTCGCTGATTACCGCCGACTTGAACGAAAACTAGCCCGCAAGCTTCGTCAGTTGGAAGCACTGAAAAGGCACCCAGGCCTGCAGCGCGAGATTGAGTTCGAGGAAAAGCTTTTCTGCCTGCTCGCTGATTACAACTTCAGCACACACGAGGTTTTTTCAATTTTCGCCCCCTGTCTGGTCCCCGAGCTGAAGCCATGGGCGCCTGCAAGGCCCAGACAACAGGGGAAGCGTCGAGACATCAAACACTACAGCAACCCTTACACCGGCGAAATCCTTTCGGTTAAAAGCGGCAGCCTTAATAAGACTTTGAAATCCTGGAGGCTACGCTATGGCCCCTTGGAGGTTGAATCGTGGATGTCCACGCAAAGCGGATAGCGTTCGCTCGCCCACTTCGCCACAAACTCGAAAACCGGCTTCAGATCGCCCAGCAGCGTGTTCAGGCTCGCTTCCAGCTCACCAATCGCCTGGGCAACCGGTTGGACGCCCGCAGCGAAGGCCTCACGGCTGACCTCGGCCACATCAATGCCGGGCAGCTCCAGATCGAGCTGCCGAACACCGCTCAGTACGGCCAGTTCGCGGCTGGAATAGGCACTGTCGTGAATCACGACGTTCCGCGACTTCCGATAGGCCTCCATCGTCGCCTTGACCGCAAGCAGTGCTGCATATACCTGCGGATGTCCCTGTACCTGCTCAGCGATCAGCTGATTGCTCTTGCGCGTCCTGTTTGATAACTGCAGTGCATCCGCCACCAACAGGAACGCCCGGTCTACGGCGCCAATGCCCCGGAAGATGAAGTTCTCGTAGTGGTAGCGATACACCTCGGGATCAGGGTCGGCCGACTCGCTCAGTGCTTTGAGAAAGCCCAGCGCCAAACGCAGCGACGCCAGTGTGTTGTCCAGCTCGCCCACTCGGCCGTAGACCGCCTGGGTAAAGTACTCGGCGGTCGTCGCCTTGGCGCGGGTTCGCCCTTCCTTGATGGCCAGCATCCCTTTCAGTGCATAACTGCAAAAGAAGGAGTTCAAGCACTGCAGGCCTTCATGTTCCATCAATGAACGATGTTTCATCGCCTCGACACCCAATTAAACATTATGTTTATTTCTTTGGTAGTGGAGCATCGCTATAGTTGACTACTTGCGTAGGCCATAGCGCTCAATGCCGCGTGCTAGATGACCCCATGTCTACCAGCCCACCACTCGAAAGGGAAAACATCCTACACGGAGGTGCGATGATTAACCGAACAGTGGCCGATTGGCAGCGCCTGCAGGACCTGCCGGCGCTGCTCAAGGAACTTCCAGCTCTCGCCAACGAGTTGGGCTTCCCTTACTACAGTTTCACCTACACCAGCCTTACCCACTCGGTCAGCACAGCAAATCTTCCACCAGATGGCGAGAAGCTGATCCAGGTAGCACTGGGATCCAGACCAGACAATCAACGGTATTCGAACGTGCCGGTGCTGTGGAACGAAAACGCCTTTCGGGGTGCGAGCAGTTTATGGCCCCATGCGTATGCACTCGGCCTGCGGCACGGTTGGATCCAACCGCTGTACGACAGCACCACTCACAGCAACCTGACGCTGTTGCGTCCTCACGTCAGTCTGTCGATCGCCGAGCGTTATGAAAAGACCGCCTGGGTCATGTGGCTGGGTGAGCGTCTGCACCTGGCAGCCACCCGGGACATCCCCTCACTCACAGGCGATCACGCGCCTTGCGCACCTTCTCGCGAAGCTCAAGATCCAGCGGCGGATAGTAGATCCAATGCGTCGTATACGACGGAAACCAAACGCGCTTGAGCAATAGCAAGCCGCCTGCCAGGACGGCCAAGACCACCGGCGCAACGTGGTCTTGCAGCGCGGCCATGGCAGATGCGATCAACGAATCGTCGCCTGTACCAATCAGCGGCAATGCCCCATCTAGCATCGCCAGCACCAGGCAGCCGAACACCAGGTCGCCGAGCGTCTGCATGAAGGCATCTTGTTCTTGACGCCTCGTGACGTGACGGTGGTACCAGTCCAGCAGAAAACTGTTGTTCTCGCGCAAGGCCAGCTCAAGCAGATCACGCTCAGCGACATAGCCGAGCGGCCGCCCGCGATGCTCCTCCGCACTGAACTGGACACTCGGCAGCAGGGTTATCACCTCCCAGCCGATCCAGCGCACGATCGCGCCGAGCATGGGCAGCACCAGTGACATCACCAGCGCGAAGCCTGCCAACGTCACGGCCAGGAATGCCAGGTCTTGCAGCAACCCATCGCTATGTTTGCTCCAGGCCATCAAGCCTTGCCCGGTCCACAGCAGCTGGGCCAGGTCGAGAAACAGCACGCCGCAGGCAAGGCGCAGTGCCCATTGCACTTCCCACGCGCGCTCCAGCCAGCTGAGGCTTATGGCCGGCGCAGTGCTTGAACCGTTCGATGATGGTGTCGTGTTTGACATGAATCTCCCTCCCCGTTTCATCGAGGCAGGACTCTACGCGCGGGTCAATCTTCAGGGAATGCACCACGTCCGGTTTCTTGGCTGATTCTGCTCAGAAAGGTTGCAAATACTGGTGCCGGTCTCCCATGAGGTCTGTGCCATGCGCCTTTCAGTCGTTTGCCTGTTGTTTGTTTTCGCCCTCGGTGGCTGCGCGTCCGGGCCTGAACCGTCACTCCCGCAGGTCATTGCGACGCAGCCCTTGACCACCGAACCCACCTGGGTCGAGCGACAGTCGCGTTACACGCTGGTGGAACTGACGCCCGATTTGGCCCAGCAGGATCTTCTGTTGCAGGTGATCGATGTGCGCCTACCCAACGGGCTGTCGCTGACTATGGGTGACGCCTTGCGCTATGTACTGCGACATTCGGGGTATCGGTTGTGCGAGGGCGGGCCTGAAATGCAATCGCTTTTCGAATTGCCGTTGCCGGCCGCCCATTTTCAGCTGGGGCCAATGGTGCTGCGTAGTGCGTTGCTGACGCTGGCAGGGTCGCGTTGGACGTTGCAGGTAGACGACCGCGCCCGGCAGGTGTGCTTCACCCCGGATCTCGCCGTTGATCCGGAGGCCCGCCATGAAGCCCCTTGAGATCATTCGAGCACGGCCAGCCTGGGTGATGCCTACGCTGGCGGGGTTGTTGGTTGCTGGAGCATTCATCTATCAACAACGGTCATTGGAGCAGCTGGCTGAATCGGTGCAAGCCCGTGCACACACCGCTGAGGTGCAGTCACTGGGCGAGCGCCTTTCTGCGCTGGAGCAGTTCAACGACACCCAACAGAAGCGGCCCAAAGCCATCACGCTGGAGCAACTGTCTGACTTCAGGCGTGAGCTGGTAGCGCAGGTCACCGCCCTGGGCGTGCAGGTTGCCGACCGCGCAACTGCCAGTGAGCTGCAGGCCCTGAACGACGAAGTGGTGGCAGTCAGTGCTTCGGTGCTGAAGCTCGAAGCAGAGAAGGTCGTGCAGCGATCGAGTAAACGCCCATCGCTCAAATCTACGCCTAAGGCCCCGCCCTTCACCGTGCAAGCGATCGAAGTGCGCGGTGGCCAACGATTCGTCGCCGTCAGCCCACGCGGCAGTACCGGTCCTGAGCAGATCCAGTTGCTGCGCCTTGGCGATCACTACCAGGACTGGCAGCTCGACGCGATTGAGCCGCAGGCGGTGTTGTTCCGGGTTGGTGGCGAAATTCGTCGTCTGGACACCAGGTAGGAGACGACCATGAAAATTCTCCTGTCGCTGGTATTTGCCCTGCCCTTGTCAGTGTCCGCTGCACAACCCACCGAGACCCAGAGCACGGCGAAGGCATCGGCGGTCGCCCCGCTCACGAACGAACAGGCGGCCCGCGATTGGGGGCTCAAGGACGAGGAGTGGAGCCGCTATCAACAGCTGATGCAAGGCCCTTTGGGCACCTACTCGCCCAACCTCGACCCGCTCAGTGCGCTGGGGATCGAAGCGCAGTCGGATACCGAGCGGCAACGCTATGCGGCCCTGCAGGTACAGGCCGAGGCACGCCGCGTGGAAAAATTACTGGCCTATCAGCGCGCCTACGACGATGCGTGGAAAAAGCAGTTCCCCGGCGTGTTGCCGGTCAACCTCACCGGTGGCGTATCGGCGTTTCCCAAGGTTGCACTGCCCGCTGGGAGCGGTCGCCTGGCGCTGTTCGTCAAAGCCAACTGCCCTGCATGCAACGCCCAGCTCCAACAACTTCAGGCCAGTGGCACCTCATTTGACCTGTATCTGGTGGGCAGTCGCCAGGATGACGCTCATCTGCGTCAGTGGGCCCGAGCAGCCAACATCTCTGCCCGCAGTGTTCAGAACCGCAGCATCACCCTCAATCATGACGGTGGCCGCTGGTTGTCCCTGGGCCTGCCCGGTGATCTGCCCGCGCTGGTGCGCGAAGTGGGTGGGCAATGGCAACGACAGTAAGCCTACGTCACGGGCTGGCCCTCTGGATCAGCTTGGCGCCTGCCATTGCTTGGGCGCAGATCCCGGAGACCTATCAACGGGTGGCGCGGCAGGCGGGCGTACCGACCAACGTACTGTACGCCGTAGCCCTACAGGAAAGCGGGATCTCGATCCGCAAGCGGCGCTTGCCATGGCCCTGGACCTTGAACGTGGCCGGCAAAGGTCACTACTACGCCACCCGCATTGAGGCGTGCCAGGCGTTGCTCAGCGCTCGGCAGCACACCAACGCCAGACGCATCGATGTCGGGCTGATGCAGCTCAACCTGGGCTATCAGCAGCGCCATTACCGGCAGCCGTGCGATTTGCTGGACCCGACACGCAACCTGACGGTGGCCGCTTCGATTCTGCGGCAGCACCGACGGCCGGGTGAAAGTTGGATGCCGGCCATTGGCCGCTATCACCGGCCTGCAGGTGGCCTACCCGCTGCCCAGTACCGCCGCAGCGTGAGCAAGCACCTCAACCAACTCGCGGCTGAGAGGATGGCCCCATGAAGTTCTTGTTGCTGCTTGGACTGGCGCTCCCGGTTTGGGCATCTGCGGATGAGCCGGCGATGCGAAGCCATCCCTACAGCGAAGCTGACATGCTGCCGGTCCGAACGACTGTTCTTTCGCCGGGTGCGGTTGCCTCGCGTCGCCAGGCCACGCCCGGCATGCCGGCACTCTTCCTGATCGGGGACGACGCGATGTCACGGGCATGGCTGCAGCGACGACTGCCTGCACTGCAACAGCTCAAGGCGGTGGGGTTGGTCGTACGGGTGAAATCGGTGTCCGACTTGGAGCGCCTGCGTGCATTAGCCCCCGGCGTATCCCTTTATCCTGCCTCGGCCGATGACCTGGCCCAACGCCTGAAACTGTCGCACTACCCCGTACTGATCACCGCCAACTCCATCGAGCAGTAGCATGAGCCAGGCCCATGCCATTGAAGTGCTGCTGCGGCCAGCGGTCGAACTGTACAGCGCCGCCGTGGGCTTCGCGGCGGCATTCTTGTGCCTGTTCGCCCCCTGGTCGCTGGCGTTGAATGACACCTTGGGGTTGGCATCGGCCATTGTCTTTATGGCCTTCGGAGCGTTGCGGCTTCGCCAGGCCTGGGAGGTATTGCGCTACCAGCGCAACCTGCGCCGCTTGCCACGTTACACCCTGACTAGTCGCCAGGTCCCAGTCAGCCAGCAGCGGCTATTTCTCGGCCGGGGCTTTCGCTGGGACCAACGGCACACGCATCGGCTGCTGCAAACCTACCGCCCCGAATTTCGCCGCTACGTCGAACGGCCCGCTTGGATTCAGGCTGTGCGCCAGATGGAAGTCCGGCTGGAGTTCGCGCCCTACCCGCTGCGCAACTTGCCGCGCCTGACGCGCTGGGATCACCCGCTCAACCCTGCACGCCCACTGCCTCCTGTGGGTGGCCTGTCCCGCCTGCATGGCATCGAGCCAAATGAGGTCGATGTCACCTTGCCGCTGACTGAGCGCGTCGGGCATACCCTGGTGCTGGGCACCACGCGAGTTGGCAAGACCCGCCTGGCCGAGCTGCTGATCACCCAGGACATCCGCCGCAAGATCGCCGGCCAACACGAGGTGTGCATCGTCTTCGACCCCAAAGGCGATGCAGAGCTGCTCAGGCGCATGTACCTGGAAGCCAAGCGGTCCGGTCGCGAAGGTCAGTTCTACGTGTTCCACCTGGGCCAACCGGACACCTCCGCCCGCTACAACGCCATCGGCCGCTTTGGCCGCATCACCGAAGTGGCCTCGCGCATTGCCGGGCAGCTTTCCGGCGAAGGCAATTCCGCCGCCTTTCGCGAGTTCGCCTGGCGCTTCGTCAACATCATCGCCCGCGCCCTGGTCGAGCTGGGCCGGCGCCCGGACTACCTGTTGATCCAGCGCCATGTGGTCAACATCGACCCGCTGTTCGTCGAATACGCCGCGCACTTCTTTGCTAAGCACGATCCCAAGGCCTGGGAAGCCATCGTGCAAATCGAGGCCAAACTCAACGAGAAGAACACGCCCCGCCATATGGCCGGGCGGGACAAGCGCGTGGTGGCCATCGAGTTGTATTTGAACCGCACCAAGCTCTACGACCCCGTACTGGAAGGCCTACGCTCGGCCGTGCGCTACGACCGCACCTACTTCGACAAGATCGTCGCCTCGCTGCTGCCCCTGCTGGAAAAGCTGACCACCGGCAAGATCGCTCAGCTGCTCGCCCCAGACTACAACGACCTGAACGACCCGCGGCCGATCTTCGACTGGATGCAGATCATCCGCAAACGGGCCATCGTCTATGTAGGGCTGGATGCCCTGTCCGATCCCGAAGTGGCCGCTGCCGTGGGCAACTCCATGTTTGCCGACCTGGTGTCGGTGGCGGGTCACCTTTACAAATTTGGAGTGGATGACGGCCTGCCAGGTGGCGGGCCCGGTATCAAGCTGCCGATCAACCTGCACGCCGACGAGTTCAACGAGCTGATGGGAGACGAGTTCATTCCACTGATCAACAAGGGCGGCGGCGCCGGCATGCAGGTGACGGCGTATACCCAGACGCTCAGCGACATCGAAGCGCGATTGGGTAACCGCGCCAAGGCCGGCCAGGTGGTGGGCAATTTCAACAACCTGATCATGCTGCGCGTGCGCGAGACAGCGACGGCCGAGCTGCTGACCAAGCAGTTGCCGACGGTCGACGTGTACAGCACCTCGGTAGTCAGCGGCGCTACCGACAGCTCCGATCCGCAGGGCGCCACGGCGTTCACCTCCAACACCCAGGACCGCATCAACACCCACAGCGTCCCGATGATCGAGCCGGCACACATCGTCGCCCTGCCCAAGGGGCAGGCCTTTGCGCTAATCGAAGGTGGCCAGTTGTGGAAGATCCGCATGCCGCTGCCGGCGCCAAATGCCGACGAAACGATTCCAGCAGATCTGCAGGCCTTGACCCGCTACATGCAGCAAGAGCCTGACGATGACTGGTGGAAACAGGTTGCCCAGGAGCCTGGGGCTGATCTGCCGAGCGATCTACAGGAGGAGCGTGTGCCATGAAAGACCCCGCCGTCACGGCCCAGAGGCAGCAGGCGCAGCAGCAAAGTGCCCTGGTCAGTCTGATCACCCTGCCCTTTCGCTTTATCGGTGTGCTCGGCGGCTCGCTGTTCCTGTGCATTCTGATCGAGTGCATAGGCATGCACCTGTTCTGGCCGGAGCAGGGCTGGCGGCATGCGCAGAGCATGCTCACCTACGAGCTGGACCAGTTGCCGAAGAACTTCACCCGCAGCGTGCTGGTACAAGAGCCGGGGCGCACCGCGCAGCAGATCGTAGGGCTCGCCTACGACGGGGTGTTCGTGCAATCAGGACTGATCGAATGGGTAGAAGACGCGGCCCGGCAGGCACGTGGGGAGCGCCTGCCGGCCGAGCCGGATTTTCGCTTTTACCTGAGGCAAGCCTATCGCTCGCTGGAAAGCTACCTGCTGGCCAGCGCCTATACCGTGCTGGTGTTCCTGCTGCGCCTGCTGGTGCTGTGCCTGAGCCTGCCGCTGTTCGCCCTGGCAGCTTTTGTCGGGCTGGTGGATGGGCTGGTGCGGCGGGACATCCGCCGCTTCGAGGCGGGCCGTGAATCGGGCTTCATCTACCACCGGGCCAAAGCCTGCCTAGTGCCCTTGGCCGTGCTGCCGTGGGTGGTCTACCTGGCGATTCCGATAAGCGTACCCCCAATCCTGATCCTGTTGCCGGCAGCGCTCTTGTTGGCGGTGACTGTGGATATCTCGGCAGCCAGTTTCAAGAAACACCTATGACTCGCGTCATCAGTTCCTCCTGCCCCGCACTTAGACCAGAGTCAGCCTCCCAATACTGGGTTGACACTGCACACCACAAGCCGCATGGAGCCACGACTCATGGCTACATATAGGTTACGAGCGTCCAAACCATCACCGTTCATAATCACCGCGACCTCAGCTTCCAAGCCCTTCAGCAACAACGTGCTGCCGACAGCACGCTTGGGCAGCGGCCGGCCCTGCATCCGGTTCTCCTCTCGCACGCGCTGTGTAGCCGCCTCAAATGTCGTTGCGCCTGATGCGGCCTGCCGCATGGCCTTCGATGCGGAATACAGAATCGCGGGACGATGAACGCGCACGTCTTGTTGCGCCCGCAACGCCGAGAGCAAATCCGCAGCGGACTCTAACGATGGCAGTTTCAAGAAGTCCTGAGCAGCGATCTCCGCCTTGGTAGCTGGATTACGGGCCGTACCTCTGGCCAACGACTCCAGCCGTTTCATGAACGCAGGCACGGCCAGGTTTGTCATCACGCTCTGCGCAAACGCCATGAGATCTACCAGGCCCGATTGACTGGCAGGCACATAGCTGCGCCCAAACGCTAATAGGTCTCGAAGATCCACGGCCTCAACCGTAACCGCTCCCGGCGTCTGACTGGCAATGTTCCGCTGGCTTTCCGGGCTGATCGAATCGCCAATGATCAGCACACGCCCATCAGCGATCGGCGAGGCAGTTCGCGCAGCGGCCAAGCGTTTAGGGTGATCGTCAGCCCCCGCCAGCGGCACCCATGTCACCTGGGGCGGCGCCTGCCGCAGATCAATACGCTCGCCACTTGCCAGCGCACGTCGCGCTTGCAGGAGCCAGGCGCCCAGCATGGGTTCACCCGCATTGTTCCAGCGCCAGGGTGTTTGCAGCTCATGCACCACCGGAAAGTGTGCGCACACGTGCTGGTTCCAGTCAGCCAGCGCATTACCGGGAAAGCCGAAGATGGCCTGCATCGGATCGCCGAGCACGCAGGTTGGCAGGACAAGCGACAGGAAATACACGATGGCATGCTGAGGCACCGAACAATCCTGATACTCATCGACAATCAGCTGTGCGTAGCTGGACTTGACCACATCACTGGCATGTCCTGCTTTGAGCAGTTTCCAAGCCGCCTCGCGGATAGCCGGATAGTCACGCGCAGCAGCTCTCAAGTCCAAGATCGCAGGGTCATGACCGCTACGGATGGGGAATGTCGAGATGAGGCGCATTGCCCAACCGTCGATGGTGGACAGCCTGTAAGCGGAGGCGCGAACACCAGCACGGTCGAGCCTGGCACGCAACGCAGCGACGCCCGCATTCGTGTGCGTCAGCACGAGTATGGGTTTTGTGCCCTGGTAGGACGCCAGCGCCTTGGCGATCAGCTGAGTCTTGCCGCAGCCCGCAGGGGCCGTGACGGTCCCCCGGTTAATCTGTAGCAGATTGACTTCGGCGTCTATCATTGGGCTGCCCATCCAAAGATGCGGTCCATCTTGGCAGTGAAGGCTTGGTTGCCATTCATGAGGTCAGGCGCAATGACGGTGCGGGCAGCTTCCTCCATCCACGAGATGGATTTGAACCAGCCAGCTTTGCGGATACGTGATGCCTTGCCGAGCAATGTTCGTGTATCCACAGACAGCGATCCGCCCTGAGCTTCCGCCCAAATGGAATCAAGCGATGCTGCGTTGTTCGATACGGTCACGACATGCGAGCGAACCAGATCCTCGTGAAGACTATGAGCGAACGTGATGAGGTTCAGGCAGCCATTCACAGACAGACTGTGGAAAAGCTCATCCTCCAGTGCCCGTCCGTTGTCCCACGCGACGAACTGGCCGGCCTTGCGCAAGAACTCTTGCTCAATCGCAGCCGTAGGCTGCTTATCGTCATCGCGAACCACCATGACCCGGTAGCCCAACGCTTGGAATGCAGCAGCACGCTGATAGGGGCGGTCGGCATCGCCTCCTCCGCTATCTACCAGGCCAACGCCCAGTGCCATCAACGACGGGCGTCCCTGCTCGATCCGGTAAAGATCGAGACCACGGATCAAGCCTATCTCGCTTGCCCCTTCACAAATGATCACGGACCGGGCCAGAAAGGCTTCCGGGAACAGCCTGATAGCGCTTTGAATATCGTCTGCGCTACCAACGTGACGAACTTCGTGCTTGCCATCAACCGGCCGCACTACGCTTAACTGGTCGCCGCTGAGTTCGCGCAGTGCGACGGGCGAGTGAGTGGTGAGGAACGCTTGGATAGGCGGCTTTTCCGCTTCTTTGGCGCCGAGCGATCCCAGAAATCGAGTGATCCGGTGAGGCTCAAGACCATATTCCAGCTCATCGGAAAGCACGATGCTGGCACCGGCCTCAGCCTTGCGTTGGAGTCCCGCGACCAACAGCCGCGTCGAGCCAATGCCCAACCCTCGCAGAGGAATGCCGGCCTCGTTGTGAAGCGCAATGGTGCCGGCCCCGAAGGACACTGAGTGGGCATCCAGCAGCGCCCTTGCCTTCGCTCCCACGGTAACGCCCAGCTCATCCGCAGTTGCCTTGACCAGTCCTAGAGCGGCACCCAGCTGCAGTTCGGCCTGATCCCCAAAGGTTTGGCGCGCATCGCGGGCAGCCTGAACCAGTACGACAGAAGCATCTGGCCGCTCTTCCGAAATACGGTTGAGCACAGAGCCTCGTTGCCAGCTCAAGTTGTAGTCCGAGTAGGTGCCGATACGAGTAGGCGCCAACGCCAGCCGGTCTTTCCACGCCAGACTTTTGGTGACACCTTGCTGAGCCGCCCGATTCGACAGCAGCGTCCATGACGGCTCAAGATCACTGGCAACCGTGAGGTTGAGCGTCAACACCACTTCGGCACCGTGCTCAGGCTCATCCTCCAGGAGATCCAGCTCACTGAAGTACCCGCGTAGGAACAGCCCATACCCATCCAAACTCATCATGGACGCGTCAAGCTCACCGAGCGTGAGCGTAATGCTGATGGGGTTGGTGATATCTAGACCATGGAAGTCAGTATCTGAAAATTGGGCGTTTCGGCGCGCCCCCAGACAGAGGTCGATAGCATCCAGAACCGTGGATTTCCCGCTATCGCCTGGGCCGATCAGGCAGTTGATGCCGGGGCTCGGGCACCAACTCAGCTGTTTGATCCCGCGGAAGTTCGCAATTTCAACCTTTCTGATTCTTGCCATAGTCCTTCATAGCTCCATGTCGGGCCTAGCCAGGTAGTCCGGCAAGACTGCCTTAACCGCTGTCGCGAATAAAGCGGTGGATTGCTGTGCCCGTTTCTTTGCAGCATCCACAAGCTGCCTTCCCCATCATCGGCCCGTTCCAAGCACGTGGAGGGCCATGACAGTGAATGCACCATCGCGCCGCGCTTCGCAGTGGTTTCTGCTTAGCGTTCTGCTAATTGGCGGTATCGGTAAGCTCCCAGCCAGAGATTCTGATATTGAGCGCGCCCAACTGGCCGCCGTGCTCCGCCAGCTGGATGCCCTGGAACGGCACGCCGACAACAGCGCCGCCCTCCCCCATCCGATCGCCGCCCGCTACCACTTCGACTACCTGCGACTGCGCGAAGACATCCAGCGCATCCGCACCGGCGTGCAGGACTACCTCACGCCCCAGCGAGCCCAGCCCCGCGACCCGGCCCCCTTGCTCGGCGAGTACAGCGGCGAGGCCGACGCGCCATGACCGCTGCCCAGCAAGCCGCCTTCCAGGCCCACAGCGGCTTCACCCCCTCGCAGATGGCCACTCTGGTCCTGTCACTGGTGTTCGCCGTAACCCTGCTCTGGGGCGCCTGGGCCATCCGTACCGCCTACACCGGCTGGGCTGAGCAACGCCTCAGCAACCGCCAGTTCGTCGGTGTCGTTTTCCGCTTCGTCGCGCTGTACCTGGTGCTGACGTTCTTCCTCCTGTCCTGATGGAGTTGTCGTGATGAACCGTTGCCCTGCCCACTTCCGCCGTACCGTGCTGCTCGGTGCCCTCTTCAGTCCGGCCATGGCCGTTGCCCAAGGTCGTTTGCCGACCATGGAAGATCCGTCCCGCGGGGCAGGTAACGGGATCATCCAGACCATGCAGAACTATGGCTACGACATCGTGCTGCTGATCGCCCTGCTGGTGGTGGCCGGGATGTTCATTGGCGTGTGCTACCACGCCTACACTCGCTATTCCGAGATCCACACCGGGCGGGCCACTTGGGGCCAGTTCGGCCTGACCATCGCCGTCGGCGCCATGCTGCTGGTGGTGGGCATCTGGTTGCTGACCAAGGCCACCACCATTCTGTGAGGGTGACGCCATGGCTTCCTCGATGATCAGCCTGGCTGACGGTACCGTGACGTTTCTGCCGCATCGCCTCAACCGGCAACCGGTGGTGGTGCGCGGACTTACAGCGGATGAATTGTGGATCTGCGCCGGGCTGTCGGGCGCGGCGGGGTTTTTGCTGGGGTTGGGGCTGGCCTGGGTGGCGCACAGCATCGCCCTGCTGCCTACCTGCATCGTTGCAGCCATTGCCGTGGGGGTGTTCGCAGGCGGGGGGATGCTGCGGCGGTTGAAGCGAGGCCGCCCGGACACTTGGCTGCACCGCCGCCTGCACAGCTGGAGCTGCCAGCGGTATCCGGGGCTGACACAGCGTCTGGGCTTTTCTGGCTTGGTCCAGCGTTCCGGCTTCTGGACCACCCGTCGGGGTGCGCGATGAGCCGTTTCAAGAACGAGGTGTTGCACCTGCAGGCGCATGTGCGGACCCTACGTATGGGCCTCGGCGCGTTGTTCCTGCTGGCCCTCGGCCTGAGCGCAGGCTGGTGGAACGCGCCACGCGACCTGACCCTGCACATCCCGCCCGACCTGCGTTCGGGCAGCACCCGCAAGTGGTGGGACGTGCCGCCCGAGTCGGTGTATGCCTTCAGCTTCTACATCTTCCAGCAACTGAACCGCTGGCCCACCGATGGTGAGCAGGACTACGACCGCAACCTGCAGGCGCTGTCGGCCTACCTGACACCCAGCTGCAAGGCCTTTCTGCAACAGGACTACGACTACCGGCGTAGCACTGGTGAACTGCGTGAGCGTGTGCGGGGTGTCTACGAGATCCCAGGGCGTGGTTATGGCGATGACCCGACCGGCCGAGTGAAGACGATCAGCCGGGATGACTGGCGGGTGACCCTGGACCTCAGCGCCGACGAGTACTACGGCGCCGAGCAGGTCAAGCGCGCCTTGGTGCGCTACTCGCTGAAGGTCGTGCGCCTGGATATCGATCCGGAACGCAATCCGTTTGGCTTGGCCTTGGACTGTTACAGCCAGGCGCCGCAGCGCATCACGACGCCGGCAGCGGCAACCCCTCCCGCCCCTTCCTCTGGAGAAACCGAATGAAGCCTGTCCTGAGGCTTGTCCTCATTTGTGGAGTGTTCGGCTGGACCTCTGGCAGCCAAGCGACTGAAATCATGCGCTGGGAGCGGCTGCCGCTGAGCATTCCGCTGGTGGTCGGGCAGGAGCGCGTGATCTTCGTGGACCGTGATGTGCGCGTGGGCCTGTCGGCCGGGCTCAGTGAATCGTTGCGTGCGCAAAGCGCAGGCGGTGCGGTGTACCTACAACCACAGAGCGAACTCGCACCGAGTCGTGTGCAGTTGCAAGACATCCAAACGGGCGAGCTGATCCTGCTCGATGTTTCTGCGGCACCCGCCATCGAAGGAAAGGCGGCGCTGGAGCCGATCAAGATCATCAGCACTTCGACTCTCACCACTGAAGAGGAAAGCGCTGTTCCAACGTCTGCAACTCCAGTACCGGTCGTCCTGACCCGCTATGCCGCCCAAAGCTTGTACGCCCCGCTTCGCACGGTCGAAGCGCTGCCCGGTGTACGCCGAGCCAGGCTGCCTGCGGACTTCCAGCTACATACCCTGCTACCCAATCAGTTGATCGAGGCCCGGCCACTCGCCGCCTGGCGGTTGGGGCAACATTGGGTCACCGCCATCCACCTGCGCAATCAATCTTCGGCCTGGATCGACCTCGACCCGCGAGAACTGCAAGGCGATTTCGCAGCGGCTACGTTCCAGCATCCCCGACTGGGCCCTCGCGGCCGCGCCACCGACACCTCTGTGCTGTACCTAGTCACACAAGGCCGCGAGCTGAGCAAGGCATTGCTGCCTCGCATCAGTCCCATCGATGCCGCCCTCAACCTGCCACGGCCGAGCGATACCGAGGAGGTGCCCGATGAAGAGTAATCGCCTGCTCAAGTGGCTCATGGTGCCGCTGGCACTCGTGGTGGGTTTTGTTGTGCTCAAACTACTGAGTGCGGAGGACGCCGCGCCAAACGCTAAGGGCCACCCCGAAACGCTGTCCCCCGAAGAGATGAAAGCCCTCGGCATCGAAGGCGATACCCCGCGCGACACCGTGGCGACCCTGGTGGCCCAGGTCAAGCAGCTGCGCAACGAGCTGCAAACGGCCCTGAATGACAACAAGAATCACAAGGCCGATAACGAGCGCCTGCGTCAGCGTGAGCAGGCCATCGATCAGCGGGTACAGCAGGCGCTGGACGGTGAGCGCGACCGCCTGCGGGAGGAGCGCAGTGCGATCGCCGGCGACCAGCAGCAGACGCTGGGGTTGCTCAACGAACTGCAACGCCGCTTGGATTCGATGGGCCAGCCCGGTGGCAATGTGGAGCTGCCCATCGGCCTGGGCTTGCAGGACGGCGATGGCGAAACGTTCAAACGTGACGAGGTGCGCTGGATCGAACCGGATGACCGCAGGCCCAGCGAAAATGGCAAGGCCAACGGTGCGAAGGGCAGTACTGGCAGCGGGTTCAGCCTGCCCAAACTCGAAGCCGCTGCTGACACGCTGACTGAAAGCAGCGCCAAAGCCATCGGCGTATCCAGCCACAAACCGTTCTACACCGTCCCCGCCAACAGCACCCTGATGGGCTCGATTGCCATGACTGCACTGATCGGCCGGGTACCAGTCGATGGCACGGTCAATGACCCCTACCCGTTCAAGGTGGTCATCGGCGCCGACAACCTCACCGCCAATGGCATCGACCTGCCAGAGGTGACCGGGGCCATCGTCAGCGGCAGCGCCTCAGGGGACTGGACTCTCTCCTGCGTTCGCGGGCAGATCCGCTCCATCACCTTCGTGTTCCAGGACGGCACCATTCGCACGCTGCCGGAAGAGCGCCAAGGCCAGGCGCTGGGTGCCACCACCGACGGCGGGCTGGGTTGGATCAGCGACCCCTACGGCATCCCTTGTGTCGCAGGTGAGCGCCGCAGCAACGCTCAGCAGTACCTCACCTCCCAAGCGCTGATCACCGCTGCCGGCGCCGGCGCGGCTTCGTTGATCAAATCCGACAACGGCACTGCCTTCGTCAGCAACGGCAACAACACCTTGGGCACGGTCGGCATCTCCAGCGACGAAGCCATGGGCCGCATCCTCAGCAGCGGCGTGCAAGACATGTCGCAGTGGGTGAACAAACTGTACGGCCAGGCCTTCGCAGCGGTGTACGTAGAACCGGGCGCCAGGGTCGCCGTGCACATCGAACAACCGCTCACCCTCGATTACGACCCCACGGGCCGCAAGGTCGATCACACCCTGGAGAACCGCCATGTCACGCCGCTCGACTAAGTTTCTGGTGCTGGTGGTTGCCACCGGTATGACGGGATGTGCGACAAACTCGGAAAAGCTGCTGACCCATGGGGGCCGCAGTATGGACCAGGTCTGGCAGCAAGAGACCGGTGGTGATCCCTCCCAGCGGCAATTGCTCGATGCTCGGCAGGCGCTACGCCGACCGCTCGATGAACCAGACGACCATCGCACTGGCTCAACCTACACACGCACCGCCCAGAACGAGATCTACCGCCAGTTCCAGCGGCTGCCCAATCCTGATCTCGTAATGTACGTGTTCCCGCACCTGGCGGGCAGTGATCCGGTACCGGTACCCGGCTACAGCACCGTCTTCCCGCTGTACCAGCGCGTGCAGTACGCCCTGCCGGGCGAGCGCATCGAGGACTACTGACCATGCGTTGGCCTTGGAATCAGCCGACGGCGGAGTGTGAAGCCGGTGGACCCGATGCCTGGGAGCGCTACTTGGCGCGGCTGACCGAGCACGGCATTCCCGTGCCGGGCAGTTTTCCACGGCGCCCTGCCACCTCGCAGGACGAACAGGCCCTGTACGAGGTGGCACCATCCTTTGTGGATCTGTTGCCTTGGGTCGAATACCTGCCCGGATCTCAATGCATGCTGTTGGAAGACGGCCAGTCCGTCGCTGCCTTCTTTGAACTGAAGCCGGTCGGTACGGAAGGCCGGGAACCCAGCTGGCTGCTACAGGCCCGCGATGCCGTTGAAAACGCTCTGCAGGACAGCTTCGACGAATTGGACCAACACCCCTGGGTCGTCCAGTTCTATGCCCAGGACGACACTGACTGGGACAGCTACCTCAATGTGCTGCGCGGTTATCTTCAGCCACGGGCCGAGCGCAGCGCGTTCAGTGCGTTCTACCTGCAGAGCTTCGCCCATCACCTGCAAGCTATCGCCAAACCGGGCGGCTTGTTTGAGGACACCGCCCTTACCCGCCTGCCCTGGCGAGGGCAAAATCGGCGTGTGCGCATGGTGGTGTATCGCCGGGTAGGCGGCGCTGAGACGGGGCGTCGGCATCAAACGCCCGAGGACGCCCTTACAACGGTATGTGAGCGTCTGATCGGCGGGCTCGCCAATGCCGGCGTAGGTGTTCAGCGCATGCAAGGAGCTGCTATTCATGACTGGCTGCTGCGCTGGTTCAATCCGCACCCCGTCCATCTGGGAGCCAATCCATCGGATCGCGCACGCTTCTACGGCCTGGCCAGCTACCCCGAGACGGGCGAGCCTGATGAGCTGGAACTGGCCAGCGGCACCGATTTCTCGCAGCGGTTGTTCTTCAGCCAGCCGCAGTCGGATGCCAATGCCGGGACGTGGAACTTCGACAACCGCCCCCATCGCGTTGTCGTGCTCGACCGCCTGCGCTCCGCCCCACTCACCGGCCACCTGACCGGCGAGACGAAAAAGGGCGATGCCATCAACAGCCTGTTCGACCAACTGCCCGAAGGCACAGTGATGTGCCTGACCTTGGTGGTGAACCCACAGGACGCATTGGAGGCCCACCTCAACCACCTGAGCCGCAAGTCGGTGGGCGACACCCTGGCCTCGGAGCAGACCCGCGCTGACGTGCAGGAAGCCCGTGCCCTGATCGGCAGTGCACACAAGCTCTATCGCGGCAGCCTGGCGTTCTACCTGCGAGGCGAGTCGCTGGCCGACCTGGATGCTCGCGGTGTCCAACTGGCGAATGTGCTGCTCAACGCCGGCCTGCAACCCGTGCGCGAGGAAGACGAGGTGGGCCCGCTCAGCAGCTACCAGCGCTGGCTGCCCTGCGTGTTCGATCCCGCCCAGGACAAGCGCCAGTGGTACAGCCAGCTGATGTTCGCCCAGCACATCGCCAACCTCTCACCTGTGTGGGGCCGTAGCCAGGGGACTGGCCATCCCGGCATCACCTTTTTCAACCGCGGTGGCGGGCCAATCACCTTCGACCCGCTGAACCGCCTGGATCGGCAGATGAACGCCCACCTGTTCCTGTTCGGCCCGACCGGTGCGGGGAAGTCAGCAACCCTCAACACCCTGCTCAATCAGGTCACCGCCATCTACCGGCCCCGGCTGTTCATTGTCGAAGCGGGCAACTCCTTCGGCCTGTTCGGCGACTTCGCCAAGCGGCTGGGCATAAGCGTGCACAAGGTCAGGCTATCTCCGGGCGCCGGCGTCTCCCTAGCACCGTTCGCCGATGCCCGACGACTGGTCGAGACACCCGGTCAAGTGCAGACCCTCGACGCCGATAACCTAGAAGAGATTGCCCTTGGAGAGGGCGACGAGCAACGCGATGTCCTCGGCGAACTGGAGATCACCGCCCGCCTGATGATCACGGGCGGCGAGGACAAGGAGGAAGCGCGCCTGACCCGAGCCGACCGCAGCCTGATCCGCCAGTGCATTCTAGACGCCGCGCAGCGATGCGCTGGAGAAGAGCGCCCGGTACTCACACAAGACGTGCGTGATGCGTTGCGTGATCGCGGTGGTGATGTAGGTCTTCCCGAAGCCCGCCGCAACCGCCTGCAGGAAATGGCCGAGGCCATGGACCTGTTCTGCCAGGGCCTGGACGGCGAGCTGTTCAACCGCCCCGGCACGCCCTGGCCCGAAGCCGATATCACGATCGTGGACCTGGCCACCTTCGCCCGCGAGGGCTACAACGCCCAGCTGTCCATCGCCTACCTGTCCCTGCTCAACACCGTCAACAACATCGCCGAGCGCGACCAGATGCTCGGCCGGCCAATCATTAACGTCACCGACGAAGGCCACATCATCACCAAGAACCCGCTGCTCGCCCCCTACGTGGTCAAGATCACCAAGATGTGGCGCAAGCTCGGGGCGTGGTTCTGGCTGGCCACGCAGAACCTCGACGATCTGCCCAAGGCCGCCGAACCGATGCTCAATATGATCGAGTGGTGGATCTGCTTGAGCATGCCTCCGGATGAAGTGGAAAAGATCGCCCGTTTCCGCGAGCTGAGCCCGGCGCAGAAGGCGCTGATGCTGTCGGCACGTAAGGAGTCGGGCAAGTATTGCGAAGGTGTGATTCTGTCCAAGTCGATGGAACTGCTGTTCCGCGCCGTGCCGCCGAGCCTGTACCTGGCCTTGGCAATGACGGAACCCGAGGAAAAAGCCGCCCGTCATACCCTCATGCAACAACACGGCATCAGTGAACTCGATGCGGCCATCCGCATGGCCCAGGACATCGACCGTGCCCGCGGGATCGAGCCATTCAATCTGGAACTGCCAGGAGCAACACCATGCGCAAACGGATAACGGCGAGCAATCTGAAATGGGCCGGTGGTTGGCTCGCCGCCGCAGTTCTAGCGCTGTGCTGGTGGCTACCGCTGCCCTTTCGTTCCGCCGCCAATGACGGCCCACCCTGGATCTATGGCAACCCTGAGGCGCGCTTCACGGTCATGCTGTATGCCGACCTCGAATGCCCGCACTGTCGGATCTACCTGCCGCAGCTGCAGCGCTGGATCGTCACCAACGATCACGTCAACCTGGCGTGGCATCACCTGCCTCTACCTCAGCACGAACCTGCCGCCAGCCGTGAAGCGCGCCTGGTCGAGTGCGTGGGCCAGCTCGAAGGCCGGGAGGGCTTCTGGGGCGCAGTGGTCTGGGTCTACCTGCACACTCAAGGTAATGGACGGGGGTTGTCCACCGACACCACGTATCCCGGCTCGACGCCAAGCCTGCAACGCTGCCTGTCTGGCGAACAGGTGGCCCAAACGGTGGAGGCGCAGAAAGCGGAAGCCGTGCAGAACGGATTGAATGCCACGCCCATCCTGCGCCTGGTCGACAATCACACCCGCCACACCCTGATCCTGCACGGCCCCATCGAGCCCGACGCCCTGCTTTCAGCGGTGGACCTGTTGAGTGCACCCGAGATTTCCGAGATGCCCGCTGACGTGATCAGCGACATGCCCAGGTAGCCCACGTTCGTCACGGCTACGGCACCGCGCTGTGGTGTTGAACGCAGTTATCCCCGCCCACACCGGGCCACATCGTCCTTTTCCCAACGGGGTTTCGACCCCTTGGGGTGGAACCTTCTTTTCGTCCCTGGAGGTTCCATGTCGCAGTCTTATCCGAGCAATGAATGCCTGGTCTCGTCCTTGTCCGTCGCCGAAGAACGCCTGGTGTCGCGAGCCATCAACGTCCTGGAAAAACGCCTGTTCCAACGCGGCCCCCGGATGTACAACCCGGTTGTGACCAAGCGCTACCTGCAGTTGCAGCTGGCCCGCCGCAAGAACGAGGTGTTCGCCGTGATCTTTCTCGACAATCGCCATGATGTACTAGCTTTCGAGATCATGTTCGAGGGCACCATCAACGCCGCCACGGTTCCGCCCCGACGTGTCCTGCAGCGCTGCCTGGAAGTCAACAGTGCAGCGGTGATCCTCGCGCACAATCACCCCTCGGGTGAGGTGTTGCCCAGTGAAGCGGACAAGACCCTCACCCAGTCACTGAAGCAGTTGCTCAGCCAGGTGGATGTAAAGGTGCTGGATCATTTCATCGTCGGCAGCGGTGAAGCCTACTCTTTCGCCGAACATGGCGACCTGTAAGCCTCATCCCCGTTAGCACAATGCCGCGGCATTGTGCTAACTCTACCTTCCTCCCCCTGCCGGAATCATCGCCATGACGCAGGCAACTCGATTGACCCTGAATCTCACCGTCGAACAGGAAAACATACTTCGTCAAGCTGCTGAGGCCGCAGGCACCTCGCTTGACTCTTTTGTACTCAACAGCGCCTGCCGCGTAGCCACACAGATCCTGTCGAATCGCGATCTGGTCTTGCTCGACAATGCCCAGGCCCAGTCGTTCATTGCGCTGCTTGATCGCCCCGCGCAAGACAACACCCGCCTTAAAGATCTCCTGTCACGCCCTACCCCGTGGGCGTGATCAACTACTGATGCAGAAGGCGCTGAGCCTCGCATTTTCCACAGGTATTAAGAACCCTATGAAACTTAGCCAACATTGCGCCTGATCATGGTTTGCCCGGTTAAAGTGATGTCAAATTGACACAGGTCTATATCGCTACGGCTTCAGCGTTGCGCTCCAGGCCTGATCTCTAACCAAGCAAAAGGACGCGCTATGACCGATGCTCTCAACAAACTTGCCTCCGACTTCCGGCTCCACGAGCTTTTTGGTGACGACCGACTCGCCACCGCTACCCAAGTTTGGATTCTGGAGATCGAGCGTGCAGGATTCGCCGAACTGCGATTCCTCTACGGCCGATCATTGCCAGGTACCTACCAGTCCCACAAGTGGAGCGGAACCACCAGCAGCAAGACGTCCGTCTACGATGGCTGCTCCGCCAGAACCCATGCCTTGGCGCTGCACACCTCGACACAGCAACTCAAGATTTTCCTGGAGCATTTCCTTGACGGCGCGACACTGCAGGCCGCCAGCCAACTGGCCGACCTCCAGCTCGATGACAAGCTGAACGCCAAGGTGGGCGCAGCCCTCTTCGGGGGCAGCCCTGTCGCCCGCCCGGTCATGCACCTACCTACCCGCGATTTCTTTCAGTTCCGCACCAGCCGCCTTAGCCCGACCAGCTATGCCAGCGTGGACAGCGCCGCGATCTCATCCGACGCTAAGTCTGAAACTTTCAGCATGGCTGAGGGGTTGGATCGTAAGATCGCAGAGGCCGCCTGCCAGAGCCTGAACGCAGATACCGGACTGGACTTCGCGGCGCTGGATGCCTGGCGTATAGGGGACTTTGAGTTCATCTGTATCCCCGGCCAGAATCGCGCCGAAAAGAGCAAGTTCGACATCACGTTGAAGGGTGACGACGCCTCTCTCAAACTTTCCGAGCCACTGACTCAGGATGCAGCCGACCTCTTGATTGTGGTGAATGCCTACAGCGCCGACAGTGTCCTGGCCACCCACACGGCTCGACTGGACAAGCATCAGGAATACCCACTGAAGCATAGCTTCAGGCTTGAAGCGTTCGTGACACAGATTTGCACATCATTTACCTTGGAAATCTACGCGCTCAGTGACCTCGGCGACTCCTTCCTGGTGCTCCAGACCGGCAATTACTTCGTCCGCAGCATGAGCCTGAACATGATGATGGTCGAACCTATCCACTCGAACGAAAAGCTGAGCTGGTTAGGGAAACGCGTCCCACCGAAAGAACAAGCCAAGCTTCAAGCCACCGCACGAGTCGGCCGTGCGCTACGAGACTCGCGCTCACAGTTGGGCGGCCATACGGACGATCCCTGGGTAACGCTCAACAGTGCCATCGAAACAACCATGAGTCAGCTCTGCCCCAAGGCTTCCAAAGGACGCTTCTTCCTTACGCTCACCGACAGCGGCGGTACCAGCCGGATACAACTGACGGAATGGCTTCGTAAGATTTTCGAGAACCATCATGACGCTCAGATTGCCTGGTTCGACCCATTCATGGAGGACGTAGGCATCGATCTGCTTCATCGTATGGGCACTGCGGCAGGCGACTACCTCATCATCACGACCGAGAAGGAATCGAAGGACGACGCCAAAGCAGGCGCTGATCAGCCTAACCGCATTCAGAACCTGCTCGACCAGTGCACGGGGTGGGGCAACGGCTATTTCGGCAATGTTCGCCTCAAAGTGCTCGCTGTTCCGGAAAGCAAGATCCATGATCGAATGATCCTGATCCGATCAGCCAGCGGCCGCCCGCTAGCCGGCTATCAGCTGTCCAACTCGATACAACGCGCCAATGATAACTACCCACTGTTGGCGACACCCATCCCTCTGGATGTGATGCCGCACGTTTTCGAGTACTGCGACCAGATCATTCAAAGCATGCTGCACGGAGAAGGCAAAAAGACACCTACCGCCAAGCTGATCTTCGACTCGACCTCATTCGTCAGAACCGAAGATGAAGACGGAGAGCCGGATGGCTTGAACCATCGCTCCTGCTTTACTGATGCCCCTCGGGCGGGCGATGTGCTGGCTTGGTGGCTCGATGACCAGGAACTTGCAGGGTTGACTGGTGCTGAGTTGATGGCTCAGCTGGAAACCAAGGGCAAGGTCAAGGATGGGAAGCTCAAACCGGAACAGTTTGACCGTGTCCCGGCCAAGTTCTGGACCGAAGGTTTGCCTCTCGAAGATTTCCACTCAGCCTGGGATGCTCTTGGCTATGTGCTGGCGTACTGCCAAGGGGGGCAACTGTACACAGAAGAGCACAAGCCTTTCCCGCAGGCGCTGCAGAGTGCCTTGCTCGAACACCTCGACCCTGCACGCGAAGCTGCTTTACAGCCCAGGGCCCGGAAGGCGCTGCTGGATCTTGAGCACTACCGCTTGCAGGACCTCACCAAACTGCTGCTTTCCACTGCTGATCCCGACGCGGCCTTCCGCTACACGCCAGTTGATACTTCATGGAGTGACTACTACGCCCTCAAGCTACTCTGGTCACATGCACCACAAGCACTGGTCGACTGGTTGAGCAAAATTTGTGCGCAACCTGTCAAGGGCCTGCGTCGCAATATATTGGTCATCGAGGCCTTTAAACACATTTGCCTGTCGCTTGGCTTCGACAAACACCCAATGCAAGTAGAAGCCCTCCTGCGCAGCGAGACAAGCATGGTCACCTGGGTGGGGTTGCATGCGTTCAAGGATGCGATCAACAAAGGCGCATGGGGCGTTGAGACACTTGACGCTATCGACCAGATAGTACCTGCCAGCGCTCACCGAACCATTCTTTGCTGGCTGATCAATGAAGCGAACTATGATGAATCGGACGTCAAGCACCAGCTGATTGCCAAGCTGACCCAATCACTTCAAGGGCCACTGTCTGATCAAGAACTTCAAGACATCCTGCAGCCTGTGCGCGGGCGTCTCGGAAGGCTGCATCACTTCACGCCTTGGATTTTGGAGTCACTGCTTGTTCCCATGCTCGAACAGAGAGCGATAGACACGGCTCAGGTCTCCAGAGAATGGTTCAATGAACTGGCAAGCCAATGGCGTGGCTCACTGAAAGACAACAACAGCCTGTATTTCAAGCTGGAAGCAGACGGCGCGTTCACTGACGAACTTGCCATACTGACCCGCTATTTGGCGCCAGAGGAGCAGAAGGCGATCGTCACTGAGCTGTGGAAGATCTTCAATGCGTTGGCCCGGACAATTCGTCAACCTTTCAGCGCTCAGATTAGCTGGCAATCGCACATTCGAGCGCATGAAGTGAACCTCTGGCTCTATGCATTGGCTCGACGTATCGACGCACTGGTTGACATTGATGCAACCCCATCATTGGCCGAACTTCTAATTGAGAGTGAGGAAATCATTGATCGGCTTCCCGATACCTACCGTGACTATGCCACCAGCACCGAACTGCTCACCTACATGAAAGGTGACCCCGACCAACTCAAGTCTCATAGCTTGAGCCATACCATTCACAAGGCTATTTCTAGCGGCCAGTAAGCCGTATCTGTGCTGCAGGTGCCTCGCTTTGCTGGGGCACCTGCCAGCCCTGTGCAAACAATACGAAACCTCTCCGTACCTATTGATTGAGGTTTCGATTCTCCATGCCTGATCCAATCGCCAGCATCCACGCTCGCAGGATTCGATCATGGCCGCGCTTCGCTTTCTCTCCCTTCGCCGCAGTGTGCTGGCAGGACTTCTGGGCCTCCCTGCCGCCTCGATGGCGCTCAGCACTGCTGACATCACCGCCTCGACGGCTTCTCCTGATTGTTTGACCTACCGCGTCGTCGGCATCTGTTACTGGCTGTTCTGCACGCCTTATGGCTGTCAGGTCCGCACTTCGACCAAGGTTCGCCACTACATCCCCGATGCCGTGGTGTCGAGCTACGCCAACACCGGCGAGACCCCATGGCGCGAGGTGCGCCGCTTCAGCCCGGCCACCGCCCAGGCACAAAGTGGCGCGGCCAACACGGCAGGCAACAGTCACGAATCCCCTGCCCTGCGCTTCAAGAATGCCGACGTAATCGGCCACCCTGGAGGCTGGGCCTTCAGCCAGTTCGCCGGCCAGTCCGGCTACACCTGTGCCGGGGCCGGCACCGCCTTCATGCCCTACCTGCTGAGCACGCTCGATACCTTGGCCTGGCGGCACGGTATTCCCGAAGCCGTTTACCCCGAGTCGCTGACACCGGGCCGTCGCGAGATCGGCAGCCGTACTGCGTCTGACCTCTGGGGCAACCTCTATCCAAGAAGTGGCTTCGTCCAGCAGACCGACGATTACAAGGCCGCCGCCGTGGTCGCTCAGCGTGCCGGCGACATCGTGACCCGCCGCGGGCAGGTGCACGTGTACCAGCCGCTGCTGGCGGACAAGCAAGATGGCTACTGGCCGGCAGGCGAGCTGAAAGAAGGGGATGCTTCAACCGGCAAATGGCAGGAGCTGACGCCAACCGCCGCCTCAAACTGTGCCGTGTTCCCGCGTCAGGAAAAGCAGGTTCAAGCCGAGCAAAGCGACTTCGCCTGGGCGCTATGGCGCCCCTACAGCTGCTGTGAGCAGGCTGGACAGATCTTCCTGGGCAGTGTCGATACCGAGGGGGCCGACCGATGAACGCTACCTCGCGCAGCCTGCTGGTAGCGCTTCTGGCCGTCACCAGCACGGTGCACTCAGCCGACACCCCTAGGACCAAAACCACCTATGAGAACAATGGCAGCGTGCTGGGCGACGACGTGCTCTACAGCATCGGCGGCGGCAGCGCGGTGTCCATGAGCGGCGCAGCGGACATGCGCAGCATCGGCGTGGGGGTGGGCTGGAACAGCAACCTGATCTGCGGAAACATGGACCTCAGCGCCACCTTGCAGAACCAGCTCAACGGCGTGACCAACGGCTTTCAGTCGATCATGAGTTCGGTGATCCAGAACGCCACCAGCGCCGTGGCCTCGCTGCCAGCGATGATCATCCAGCGGGCCGACCCCGCGCTGTACAACCTGCTAAATAACGGCATCCTTCAGGCCCGCCTGGACTTCGACCGCTCCAAGGCCAGCTGCCAGGCCATGGCCAACCGCATGGCCGACATGGCCGGGGCCCAGCTGGGCTGGGACCAACTGGCTCAGGGCCAGGCCCTCGGCCAATCGACTGCCGGTCAGAACACCGATGCGGTGGCCGCCATCGAACAGTCGGAACAGGAACGCGGCAACAAGGGCGTGCCCTGGGTCGGTGGCCAGCAAGCGGGCGGTCAGGGCCAAGCCCCCATTCGGCTGATCAGCGATGTCAGCCGCGCCGGCTACAACCTGCTCAACGGTCGTCAGGTTGGCGATCGCTCCAGCATCGGCCGGGATCGCTGTGGCAACAGTTTGAGTTGCCAAACCTGGGACTCGCCGCAAGCTGCGGCCGACTTCGCTACCCGCGTGCTAGGCGAGCGCGAGCAGCGCACCTGCGATGGCTGCAGCAAGACCCAGACCACGCCCGGCGTTGGGCTCACCCCGCTGATCCAAGAAGAGTACGAAAAGAAGCTCGACGCCCTGCAGGCCCTGGTCAAGGGTAGCGCTGATCCAGCCGCCGAACAGCTGGCCGAAGCCGGCAGCCAATCCCTGCCCATCACCCGCGGGGTGGTCGAAGCCCTGCGCGATGAAGCCGACAGCGGCCTGCTGACCCAGCGCCTGGCGTCCGAAGTGGCCCTGGCCAGCGTCCTGGAAAAAGCCCTGCTGTTGCAACGCACCCTGCTCACCGGCCGCAAGGAGCCCAACGTCGCCATCAACGATCTGGCTCAGCAGGCCATTGGCAGTGAAAGCGACACCCTGACGCAGGAAATCAACAACCTCAAAACCGAGCTGGAACTGCGTCAGACCCTGGCCGGCAGCTCACCGATGGTGCTGATCCAACGGCACAGCACCCGCAGCAGCGGTTCACGGGGCGTCTATGAAGGGGATTCCACCCGTAATCGCCTGGATCAGATCGAAAAGTACCCGCAAACGGGGGCACGGCCATGAAGCTGCGACAGCCATTGAAGCGTGTAGCCCTGATCACCGGGACGGCCCTGCTGGTGCTTGCCATCGGAACAGGCATCAGCCTGATCGGTATCGAACTGACCGGTGGCGTGATCGAGTGGCGCCAGTGGCTCGCCGACCACACCGGCGCCTTTCGCATCTGGCGCCTGGCCCTATACGCCGCCGCACTCGCCTACTGGATCCACCTTCGCCGCACCTTTCCCCTTCACCCTAGGCAACACCAGCGCCTCCTGCGCCTGGAATGCACAGTAATCGCTGTCTTGGTGCTGCTTGAACTGCAATCGTTCGGAGGTACGCCATGACGCTCTACACCAACGACTACCTGGAGTATTACCTCACGCTGGTCGGCTGGATCATCGGCAATGGCATCTGGGACGTGCTGGTGGCCAGCGGGATCGTCGCCCTGCCCATCGTGGTAATGGTCACACAGGAATGGCTCAAGGCCCGTAGCGAAGGCGCTGACGAAGGCAACAAGGGGCTGCTCTCCACCCTGCGCATCGAGGGCCGGCTTTACGTGGCAATGGCCGTGATCTATTTCGCCTGCATACCGGCGATCCCGATTGACCTGGGCACCCTGGAGTACGACACCTCACGCTCCACACAATGCCAGGTGCAAGTCGCCACCCCGCAGCAGACACGCTGGTCCAAGAGTTTCACCACGCTCAACAACCAGAGCGCTCAGGTGCCTATCTGGTGGTTCCTGGTCCACGCGGCCTCCAAGGCCGTCACAGGTGCCGCTGTTGCAGCCATCCCCTGTGGCACCGACCTGCGGCAGATGCGCATGGACATCGACGCCACGCGCATCCGCGATCCCCTGCTGGCTCAGGAAGTCGCCGACTTCAGTCACGCCTGCTACGGCCATGCACGGGCGCGGCTGTTCATGAAACGGCCGAACCTCACCGAGGCCGACATGGACGAGGTGAACTGGATCGGTTCGAAGTTTTTCCTGAACACGCCCGGCTACTACGACTACTACCACGCCAAGAGCCCGATGAAGGCCTGGGACTATGACCCCAAGCGCGATGCGGGGCTGGCCCAGATCGAAGGCGCAGGCGGCTATCCAACCTGCAGCCAATGGTGGAACGATGCCGGGCGCGGACTGCGTGCACGCTTGATCGATCAGGTTGATCCTGGGCTGTTGTCGAACCTTGCCAAATGGGCCGGTTTCCTCAACCAGACCGAAGCCGATGACGCAATGATCCGCACCCTCGCCTCTCCGCGTCAGCAGGCGTTGAACCAAGGCTCGGTATACACCGATTACGGCGGGCAGGTGGCGATGACAGCACCGAACATCGTTACACGCGGCGTTAGCGATTTGGGACTCACAGTGGGCTCACTTGGCTACTTTCCAGCGATGGATGTTGTTCGCCAGGCGCTGCCCATGGTGTTGTCCTTCCTGAAGATGGCCCTGGTGATCTGCATCCCACTGGTCATGCTGTTCGGCACCTACGATCTGAAAACGTTGATGACCGTAACCTGCGTGCAGTTCGCGCTGTTCTTCGTGGACTTCTGGTTCCAACTGGCGCGCTGGATCGACAGCACCATCCTGGATGCACTCTACGGATGGGACTCACCGCACAGTAACTTCAACCTACTCATGGGGCTCAACAATTCGTTCGGTGACATGTTGCTGAACTTTGTCATGGCATCGATGTTTTTGGTTCTTCCCACATTTTGGGTTACAGCCCTGACCTGGGCGGGAGTTCGTGCAGGCAGCTTCCTACATGGGCTGGGTGATGGCGTATCCGACGCAAAAGTCGCAGGCCGCAGTGGAGGAGAGCTTTTGAAACAGAAGCTGAAATGAGCAATTCAACTTACATCATCATCTTGGTCAAAGAACCTGCCGCAGTCTGTTCTCGTTCCGTCTTCATAATAGCCGTATCCCTGATCGCCTGATCGCCACTCACCTGGCGGTTCATAGGATGGAGCATCTTTGGCAAGCCATATGACAACAACAGCGGACAGCACCACTATTGCTATCCAGAACGCCGCATACAAAAGCGTGCCAACGAGAGCCAGCTTGATCGCCCACAGGAAGACCCTGGAAAGCGCTACTGGAACGCCCTTCGAGCACAACCACCCAAGGGTGCTGGCTTCGCGACGAGCATATCCGCGCCGAACCTTGCCGGCCCACCGCCCAAGACGCTCAGGGATGTTCTTGCGTTCTTGTTGTTTCATATGCTGCCTCCTGCCTCTGAAAAGGACTATCGACGCCCAACCTCATCCAGACGTTGATCGCCGTTCCACTCCGAGCAAGGCCACCGAGGTCTGCCCACCTTCAAAAGGTAAACGGCAAATGGAAGGGCTGCACGGGCAAGAGGGCGAAGGGGAAAGGCCCTACTCGAAAACGGGAAAGGGACTACAACTATCAAGCTCGCGAGGCCAATCATGCTCTCCTGGTTCAAGCGAAAAACGACAGCTCCCGTTGCGGCCGGCTCCCCCATCACGAGCGGCTTCACTGCCCCGCAATCTGCCGTTGAACTGCTGGACACCCCGCGCCGGCAGAAGCTGCTGGAGAACATCTGGCAACGCACATCACTCTCCCGCTCACAATTCGACGTTCTGTACATGGCCCCGCTCCACCGCTACGCCGCACTGGTCCAACAACTTCCCGCTTCCGAGAGCCATCACCACGCCCACCCTGGCGGCATGCTGGACCATGGCCTGGAAACCGTGGCCTTCGCCCTCAAGCTGCGCCAGTCCCACCTGCTGCCCGTCGGCGCACCACCCGAAGCCCAAGCCGCTGAAGCCGAAGCCTGGACTGCAGCAGTCGCCTACGCCGCGCTGCTGCACGACCTCGACAAGATCGCCGTGGACCTGCATGTCGAATTGATGGATGGCAGCACCTGGCACCCGTGGCACGGACCACTGACACAGCCCTACCGACTACGCTACCGCACCGACCGCCAGTACCGTCTGCATAACGCAGCCACTGGTCTGCTGTATGCCCGCGTGCTCGGGCGCGCTTGCCTCGACTGCCTAAGCACCTACCCGGAATTATGGTCGTCACTGCTGTTCGTACTCTCTGGACAGCACGAGCACGCAGGCATCCTCGGCGAGCTGGTAACCCGCGCTGACCAAGCCTCGGCATCGCAAGCGCTGGGCGGTGATCCCAGCAAGGCCATCACCGCGCCGAAGCAGGCGTTGCAGCGCAAGCTGATCGATGGTCTGCGCTACCTGCTCAAGGAAGAGTTGAAACTCAACCAGCCACAGGCCTCGGATGCCTGGCTCACCGACGACGCCCTCTGGCTGGTCAGCAAGACCGTTTCCGACAAATTGCGTGCACACCTGCTGAGCCACGGCATCGAAGGCATACCAGAACGCAACACGGCGGTGTTCAACGTCCTGCAGGACCACGGCATTGCCCTGGAAAGCCCCGCTGGCAAAGCCATCTGGAAAGCTACCGTCACCAGCGAAAGCGGCTGGTCGCAAAGCCTGACCTTTCTCAAGCTCTCGCCGGCGCTGATCTGGAACAACGATGAACACCCTGCGCCTTTCGCGGGCACTGTCACAGTCGATCCGCTGCCCGAAGAAGTCGCGCCAAGTGAGCCGGTACCGCCTGCTCAAGCTGATGCACCGTCCATATACCCCGATCCTGACGAATCCCTGATGGACTTCCTGCCGGTGTTTCTCGACGATGCGCCACCCGCGGTAGATGACGCGGAAGAAGTCGCCACAGGCCAAGCGTTCCTGCAGTGGCTGGAACAAGGCATCCGCTCACACCGCCTGATCATCAATGACGCCAAAGCCCTGGTACACACGGTGGCTGACACCCTGTACCTGGTCACCCCCAGCATCTTCCAGCGCTACTGTCGCGAACACCCCGATATCGCGCGCCTAGCCAAGCAGGATCAGCAACAGGATTGGGAATGGCTGCAACGCCAGTTCGAGCGGCAACGTGCCCACCGCAAGCAGCCCAACGGATTGAACATCTGGACCTGCCAGGTCACCGGGCCACGTAAAACCCGGCGCCTGCACGGCTATCTGCTCAAAGATCCAAAAGACCTGATGGGCGATATCGCCCTCAACAACCCCTACCTGCAGCTGCTGCCACCAGACCCGGAAGACGCCCCTTCGTCGCAGTCTGTCATCTGACGCAACAAAGCGAAGTGTCGCGAAACACTTTCATCCGTTGACAGGATGCCCTGTACGGTTGAATGTCTTGCCTGTGACGCTGACTAGTTCAGCACACGCCCAGGCCATCTGGATCTTCAAGGTGGCGGTGCGGTGGTTCACTGCACTGGTCCAGCCCTGATCGCCTAGCTTCCACTTCCGCGATCAATCGACCTCCGGGTCGATGGAAGCATCATAATCCACACCCTCGACGGGCCCACCCGTCGAGGGAGGGCCTTTCTCTTTTTTGGAGGTCCTCTATGAAACTGGAACTCGCTCTGTACCAGGCGTTGGTATCAATCAACGTTACAGACGACAAAGCCACGGCTGTAATCCAAGCACTGGAGAATGACTTGCTCACTCAACTTGCGACCAAAGCTGACCTGGCTCATCTTGAGAACAAGCTGACACTGCGCCTCGGTGCAATGCTCACCGCTTTCTCAGGCTTGACGCTTATGTTCATCAAGCTTTTCTAAAGCCATCCAGCCAACCTCCACAGCGCTGCCCATAACAGGTGCAGCGCTGTGTTTTTGTCGCAATTGGAACATGGAGAATGCCATGTATGAACCCTACGTCACGCGTGCAGAAATGGAGAGCCTGCGCATTGAGTTTATGAGCAAGCTCGCCGTACTCAAGCATGAACTGATCTCTGACCTGATTACAGCTGCACTCGTAATAGCAAACGTGATCCTCTTCGCGGTCATCATCATCTTCTGAAACCCTGCAGAGCCCCCACCCAGGGGCCTCTGCACTCTCCCGCTCACCCCTCCACCGCGGACATGCCGAGCTGTACCAGCCTCTGCCCCGCAGGCGACTGCAACAGTGCCGCGATGAACTCCATGTTCAGCGAACCTTCCGCCACCGGCCGAGCAGGCTGGGGCAACCCACCCTCCCAGCAGTCCAGCCGATCCGCCCAGTCCTGCATCATGCCTCGACGCTGCTCCACATACTCGGCGTGGTTGTAGGAGCGTCGCACCTGATTGGGATCGGCATGGGAAAGCTGCGCGTCGATCCACTTCTGCTCATACCCCAGTTCGTTCAATGCCGTCGAAAGCGTGCCGCGGATGCCGTGACCTGTCAGCCGACCCTTGTACCCCATGCGTTGCAGCGCATTGTTCAGCGTATTTTCGCTGACGCTATCCTTCGGACGGCTTCGGTGAGGTAGCAGGTGGCGATTGCTCGGCAACTTGGCGGCTAGCAGCGCTTTCACGACTTCAATGGCCTGGCGGGATAGCGGCACGATGTAAGGAGGAATTTCCTCGCTCTCTCGGCGCTCACGTACCTGCAGTTGCTTGACGACCTCGGGTGGGATGATCCACAGCCCGCGCTCAAGGTCGAACTGCTCTGGCGTGGCACAACGCAGTTCTCCGGTACGAACCCCCGTTAGCAGCAGCAAGCGAATGCCCCGCACCGTATTGATGTGCCCACGATACGCGCTGACCTTCCGCAGAAACTCCGGCAGCTCATCCATGCACAGATGGGGGTTATGTCGCACCTTGGGCTTGGGCAGGGCCACGATGTCCAGGTCTGCGGCCGGATTGCTGGCCACCCCCTTCTCGACCATGGCATAGCGGAACAACTGGTTCAGCCATGTCCGACACTTCTCGGCCGTGGTCATCGCCTTACGCCGCTCGATCTTGCGCAGCACCTCCAGCACATGCTGGCGCGACACTTCCACAATCGGCAGATCCCCCAGCCAAGGCAGGATGTCCTTGGTGAAGTGGCGCTCGATCTGCTCCAACGTACTCTGTCGCCCGCGCTTGAGGCTCAGGGCCCTGAAGGCCTTCCAGTCGTTGAAGACTGACAGAAAGGAGTTTTCGGAAGCCGCACAGGCGGCGAGACGGCTTTCACGACGCTCGGCGCGAGGATCGACGCCCTGGGCCACCAAGGCGCGCGCCTGGTCTCGCGCCTCCCTGGCCTCCTTGAGGCTGACGGCCGGATAGACGCCCATCGATATCCGGGCCTGCTTGCCCAACCAATAGAAACGGAAGTGCCACTGCTTGGCGCCTTTTGCACCGACGAACAGTGCAAGGCCAGCAGTGTCTTTGAGGGTGTAGTTCTTGCCGGTCGGCTTCGCCTGACGGACGGCAGTGTCGGTTAGTGGCATGTGTACATCTCCCGGTCTCGTAAGGTCGAGGAGATGTATATCGATGCCCAAAGCCCAGCTCAGCCATCAATCCGCTACGCCAACTACCCGGAATCGCTGTACTTAAAAATGTACTTAAATTTCGTGGCTGCTAGTGGATTCAGGCAGACTGCGCTGGAACGAAAAAAGACGCCGAAGCGTCTATTTTCAAGGACTTACAGACTTCCATGGAACTCTGTAGACCGATATTTGGAGCGGGAAACGAGACTCGAACTCGCGACCCCGACCTTGGCAAGGTCGTGCTCTACCAACTGAGCTATTCCCGCGTCGTGATGGGGGCCATTCTAGCGGTTTCAAAAACCGCGTCAACCCCTTGATTCAAAAAAACTTTTACTTCTGCTCCGAACCTTCGCGCAGGTGCGGCCAGGCCGCCAGCAGATAGTGCGCCATCGACCACAGCGTGAGCCCCGCCGCCACCAACAGCAATGCATAGCCGAGAATCACCCAGAAGGTCACCGCTGGCGGGTTGCCCAGCAGGATCACCAGCGCCAGCATCTGCGCTGCGGTTTTCCACTTGCCCAGGTTGGACACGGCCACGTGTGCCCGCGCGCCCAGCTCGGCCATCCACTCGCGCAGTGCCGAAACCACGATTTCACGGCCGATGATCACCGCTGCCGGCAGGGTAAGCCAGAAATTGGCGTGGGTCTGTACCAGCAGCACCAGGGCCACCGCCACCATCAGCTTGTCGGCCACCGGGTCGAGGAAGGCACCGAAGGGCGTGCTTTGCTGCAGGCGACGCGCCAGGTAGCCGTCCAGCCAGTCGGTGGCAGCGGCAACCGCGAACACGCTGCTGGCGGCCATGTAACTCCACTGGTACGGCATGTAGAACAGCAGAATGAAGCACGGGATGAGCAGGACGCGTAGAACGGTGAGCAAGTTTGGAATATTCATCGGTACGACTGGCCGCAAGTTGAGCCGGCATTCTACTCGCTATGCAGGCTGGCATAAATTGATTCGGCAAGCTTTTTGCTGATGCCGGGCGCTTTGGCAATTTCATCGATACTGGCGCGGTTGAGCTCCTGCAGGCCGCCGAAATGTTTCAGCAGGTCGCGGCGGCGCTTTGGCCCTACCCCGGCAACATCTTCCAGGCTGGACACCCGCCGCGCCTTGCCACGCCGGGCGCGATGGCCGGTGATGGCAAAGCGGTGGGCTTCGTCACGGATCTGCTGGATCAGGTGCAAGGCCGCAGAATCGCCCTTGAGGGTGAATTCGTGGTGCACGTCGTTCAGGTACAGGGTTTCGAAACCGGCCTTGCGCGTGACGCCCTTGGCGACACCCAGCAGGGTCAGTTCGCTGAAACCCAGCTCCTGCATCACATCGCGGGCCATGTTCAGCTGGCCTTTGCCACCGTCCACCAGCAGCACGTCGGGCAGTTTGCCCTCGCCGTCCTTGATGCGCCCATAGCGGCGGGTCAGGGCCTGGTGCATGGCGGCGTAATCGTCGCCAGCGGTGACGCCTTCGATATTGAAGCGGCGGTAGTCGGACTTGATCGGCCCCTCGGGGCCGAACACCACGCAGCTGGCTACGGTGGCTTCGCCACTGGAGTGACTGATGTCGTAGCACTCCAGGCGCTGCGGCACTTCGTCCAGGCCCAGGACCTCGGCCAGGGCCTCGAAGCGGGCCGCCATGTGCTGACGGTTGGCCAGCCGAGCATTGAGCGCCTGCTCGGCGTTGGTCACGGCCAGTTGCTGCCAGCGGGCCCGGGTGCCCCTTACCCGGTGGCTGATGGTCAGCTCGCGCCCACGCAACGTGTGCAGGGCCTCGGTAATGGCGGTGAAGTCTTCGTGCACAACGTTGACGATCAACTCGCCTGGGAGTTCGCGCTCTGCATTGCCCAGGTAGTACTGGGAAAGAAAGGCGGCCATGACCTCGGCCAGGTCTTCCTCGATGCCCACCTGCGGGAAGAAGTTCTTGCTGCCCAGTACCCGCCCACCGCGCACGCTGATCAGGTGCACGCAGGCGCCACCCGGGTTGACGAAGGCAGCGATGACATCGACATCACCTGTGCCACCTTCGATGTACTGCTGGTCCTGCACGCGGCGCAGCAGGCTGATCTGGTCGCGCAGTTCGGCGGCCTTTTCGAAATCGAGGGCCATGGCGGCTTTCTCCATTTCGGCATTCAATTCATTGCCCAACTGCTGGCTGCGCCCTTCCAGAAACATCACCGAATGGCGCACGTCCTCGGCATACTCCTGGGCGCTTACCAAGTCGGTGCACGGCCCTTTGCAGCGCTTGATCTGGTACTGCAGGCAGGGCCGGGTGCGGTTGGCGTAATAGCTGTCTTCGCACTGGCGCACGGAAAAGGCCTTTTGCAACAGGCTGAGGCTTTCGCGTATGGCGCCGGCGCTGGGGTATGGGCCGAAGTAACGGCCCTTGGCCTTTTTCGCGCCCCGATGAATACCCAGGCGGGGAAACTCCCCGTCAGACAAGAACACGTAGGGGTACGACTTATCGTCGCGCAGCAGGATGTTGTAAGGCGGCCGCCATTCCTTGATCAGGTTCTGCTCCAGCAGCAACGCCTCGGTTTCGTTGGCGGTGATGGTGGTCTCGACCTGGGCAATGCGCGCAACCAGCGCGGCGGTCTTGGGGGCCAGGCCGGTCTTGCGGAAATAGCTGGCCAGGCGCTTTTTCAGGTTCTTGGCCTTGCCCACATAAAGCAGGCGGGCGTCGACGTCGAACATTCGATAAACGCCGGGGCGACCACTGCAGGTCGCCAGGAATGCGCTGGCATCAAAAACTTGGGACATGAGGTTTACAGGCTTGCGTCAACCATACCGTGGCGAACGGCCAGCAAGGTCAATTCGACGTCGCTGGTGACCGAGAGTTTTTCAAAGATCCGATAACGGTAAGTATTGACGGTCTTGGGCGAGAGGCACAACTTGTCGGAGATGATCTGCACTTTCTGACAACCGACGATCATCAGGGCAATCTGGATTTCCCGCTCGGACAAGGCGTCGAACGGCGAGCCTTGTGGCTGGAACGGCTTTAGCGCCAGCTGCTGGGCGATCTGCGGGCTGATGTAGCGCTGGCCGGCAAACGCCAGGCGGATGGCCTGGACCATTTCATCGAGCCCTGCGCCCTTGGTCAGGTAACCGGCAGCGCCGGCCTGCAGCAAGCGCGTGGGGAACGGGTCTTCCTCGCACACGGTGACTGCAACCACTTTGATGTCCGGGTGGCTGCGCAACAGTTTGCGAGTGGCTTCCAGGCCACCGATGCCGGGCATTTTCACGTCCATCAGCACCACGTCTGGCTTCAGCTCACGGGCCAGCTTGAGCGCCGACTCGCCCGAGTCCCCCTCACCCACTACCTGCAGGCCGTCAATGTCGGCCAACATGCGCGTAATACCGGTTCGTACCAGATCGTGATCATCGACGACTAAGACCCTAATCAAGCACACACCTCATCAGCAGGGCGATTGGATCCCGCCACCTTAACAAAATTTTTCACAGTGGGCCTAACGCATTACTTCCGTCAGAAACGTCCGACACTCAGCTGTGAGAATCCATACTGTTTACCGGGGTTTAACATGACCCGTCAAGCGCGCCAACAGGTGGGCAACGCGCCAGCTGATCATCGATATGGATCCTTGATGCCTACGCCGTTCGCGCTGGACACGCCAGCGCCTGACGATCACTCGATAGCGCGCTGCATACGCACGAAGCAATCGTCTTCGCCCATCTCGATAAACGCATGGCGCTGGTAAAGGCGGCGTGCCGGATTGCTGCGAAACACCATCAGCCTGAGCAGCGGCAACTGCCGCTGCCTGGCCCACAGTGCCAACTGCTCCAGCACCCAACTGCCAACACCGCGCCCGCGGTGCTCGGGGAGCAAATGCAACTCGCGGATGAACAGGGCCTGGCGGTCCTGGCTGAGGCTGCAGTAACCCAGCACCGCGGGGCCATCTGCCACCAGCCACTGTTCGCGCCAGCCCCAGGCCTGGTCGAAGGCGTCTTCCACCCATAGCAGGCCGTATTGGCCGTAATAAGGCAGCATGGCGCGACGAGTCAGGTCGCGGGCGAAGGTGCAGTGACTGGTGGTGGCAGGAATCAGTTGCAGGCACATGTCAATCAACGCTCGCGGTCGCGGTTGACGTTGTGCCCGGGGCTGGCCAGCAGGGCAGTCCCAGGCACCGATGCACGGAGGTGATCAGTAGGTTCGCCAGGTTGGCGAGGGGCTGCTGGGTCAGGCCTCAGGCTGCTCGGCAGCAGGCTCGGCGGCAGGGGCTGCAGCCTGTGCCTTGGCCTTCGCCCGGTTACGGCGTTCCTGGCTGCGGTGCCGCGCAGCCTGCTGCTTGGCATGCAGTGCCTGTGCAGCAGTCACGGTACCCGCGGCTTGGCCGCTGAGGTCCAGGCGCGGTGCATTTTCGACCATGCTGGCCCAGTACCGGGCGCCGCGGCACCAAGTGGAAATACCCAGCTTCAGCTGTTCACGGGTCAGGCCGAGCAGCTCCAGGTGTTGCTCGGCATCCTTGAAGATGCCTTCCTTGAGCGGCACCTTGGGGGCCGGGTTGACCGGGAAGGCCAGGGGAAAATGCTTCTGCAAAGGCCAGATCGCAGCGACCGCCGGATCCTGTTCGCGCGGCTTCGCCTGCGGGGACGGCTTGCGCTTTGGCTGTTTCGCGCTTTCGGCCTTTACCTGCTGTTTCTCCGCCCGCAGGCGGTCGCGTAGCTCTGCTAGTTGTTCAAAACCCATCGTTCAATTCACTGCTTGTGGTTGATTGCGGGCTGCAAGGATAACCCATGCAGCCACCCCAGTGTTTGCAGGTCATCTTTCCATCAGCTGAACACCCACAGCACCCGCGTTGGTTTGCCGGTCAGGTTGGCATAACGAAAGCTGGCATGTGGCTGCAGCTGGAAACTGTCATTGGCGCGCAGGGTAACGGGCTCACCGCCGTCGAGCCACACGGTCAATTCGCCTTCGAGCACGAAACACCCCTGCTCCGAGCTGTCGTTCAGGTACTCCTCGCCACTGCTCGCCCCAGGTTCAAGGTGGCTGTCGAGCATGGAGAATGCGCCACTGATGCTGGGGGATGCCAGCACATCGGTGATGCCACCGGCCAGGTGCAAGGTGCGGCGCTCGTGCGGGCGGGTGACCCAGTCGAGCTCGCGGGGCTTGGCCAGCTTGTAGAAGTAGGCAGTCGACACACCGAGCTCTTCGCTGATGGCCGTCAAGTCGGCGACGGTCGGGCGCGAAACACCGCGCTCGACCTGGGACAGGAACCCCACCGAGCGGCCGATACGCTGGGCCAGCTCGCCAAGGGTCAGGCCCTTGAACTTACGCAGGTCGCGAATCAGTACTGCCAGGCCTTCGATTTCTTCGTGCACTTTCATAGTTGAATCGCGACGTTCGGACGGAAAAACAATGCCCTGAAAAGTACAGGATTCAACCAGCAAAGCAAAATGCTTCCAGGCCTTGCTGCGTGCCAGCCAGGCAAACCGGGGCCGCTTTGCAGCCCCGCTGAGGCTACCTGCCGCTCAGCGAACAGCCTCATACGTGAGGTCGAGGCATTTGCGCGCCTTTGCCACCAGCTCGTCGATCTCGGCAAGGCTGATCACCAAAGGCGGCGCGATGATCATGGTGTCGCCCACCGCGCGCATGATCAGGCCGTTGTCGAAGCAGTGCTGGCGGCAGATCATCCCCACGCCTTTGCCTGGGTAGCGGGTGCGGCTGGCCTTGTCTTTTACCAACTCGATCGCGCCCAGCATGCCCAGGCCACGCACCTCACCGACCAACGGGTGGTCGGCCAGCTCACGCAGGCGCTGCTGCAGGTATGGCGCAGTCTGTTCCTGCACCTGCGTGATGATCTGCTCGTCGCGCAGGATGCGCAGGTTCTCAAGCGCCACCGCCGCGGCCACAGGGTGGCCGGAATAGGTAAAGCCGTGGTTGAAGTCGCCACCTTCGCTGACGACCCGCGCCACCTCGTCACGCACGATCACGCCGCCCATCGGGATGTAGCCCGAAGTCAAGCCCTTGGCGATGGTCATCAGGTCGGGCTCGAGGTCATAGTAGTCAGTACCGAACCACTGCCCGGTACGGCCAAAGCCGCAGATCACTTCATCGGCCACGAACAGGATGTCGTACTTGGCAAGGATCTGCTTGACCTTCGGCCAATAAGTGTCCGGCGCAATGATCACGCCCCCGGCACCCTGGATCGGCTCGGCGATGAAGGCTGCGACGTTGTTTTCGCCCACCTCCAGAATCTTGCGCTCCAGCTGCTCGGCGGCCCACACACCGAAGTCGGCCTCGGTCATGTCGCCGCCCTCGCCGAACCAGTACGGCTGCGGGATATGCACGATATCCGGGATCACCCCGCCCTGCTGGTGCATGCCGCTCATGCCCCCCAGGGCAGCGCCTGCCACGGTAGAGCCGTGGTAGCCGTTGATGCGGCCGATGATCACCTTCTTGTCGGGCTGGCCTTTCAGCGCCCAGTAGTGGCGCACCATGCGCAGCACGGTGTCATTGCCTTCGGAACCGGAGCCGGTGAAGAACACATGGTTCATGCCTGGCGGGGCCAGGTCGGCGATCGCCTTGGCCAGCTCCAGCGCCGGTGGGTGCGCGGTCTGGAAGAACAGGTTGTAGTACGGCAGCTGCTTCATTTGCTGGCTGGCGACCTCCGCCAGCTCATCGCGGCCATAGCCGACCGCCACGCACCACAGGCCAGCCATGGCATCGAGGATCTTGTTGCCCTCGCTATCCCACAGGTATACGCCCTTGGCCTGGGTGATGATGCGCGGGCCTTTCTCGGCCAACTGTTTAGCATCGCTGAACGGCGCCAGGTGGTGGTCGCGGCTAAGCGCTTGCCAAGCCTGGGTCTGCGAATTCTGTGCACTCATTGTCTTCACTCCATCAGGTCGCGCAGGCGCGCTGCGCGGTGGGTTGCTTGCGGTTCTGGCGCAGCAGCCAGCGCTGGCGGCAAGCCGCGCCGAACGCCTGGAAAAGGGTCAGGTACTGCGGGTTGTCCATGACCTGGTACTCGGGGTGCCATTGCACGGCCAGGCTGAAGCCCTGGCCGTTGTCCAGCGAGATCGCCTCCACCAGGCCGTCGGGCGCCAATGCCTCCACCCTCAACCCCGGCGCCAGCACATCGATGCCCTGGCCGTGGATGGAGTTGACCTCGAACACTGCCGGCAAGCCCAGGCGTTCGAGCAAACCGCCTGGTTGCACATGCATGGTGTGGCGCGGGCCGTATTGCTTGGCAATTGGCTCGCCCGCGCCTTCGCGGTGGTCCATGAATGCGCCAGCCTCATGCACGTTCTGGTGCAGGGTGCCGCCCAGCGCCACGTTCATTTCCTGAAAACCACGGCAGATGCCCAGCACCGGCACGCCGGCAGCGATCGCCGCGCGCATCAGCGGTAATGTGGTGGCGTCCCGCAGCCGGTCGTGTTGGGTGCCCTCGGCACTGGCCGCGCCGTGGTAGTGAAACGGCTCGATATTGGACGGCGAACCGGTAAAGATCAGCCCGTCCACCACCTCAAGGATGTCGGCGCTGTCGAGCAGCTCGCCCAGGCTGGGTATCACGATGGGCAGGCCGCACGCAGCCTTGGCTGCCGCACGTGCATACTTCTCGGCAATGGTCTGGGTGGCATGCTGCCCGCTCATGGTGGTGCAAGCGGTGATGCCGATCACGGGCACACGTGGCATAGCGTCCTCCGGCAATGGGAATTGCGCGTGGTTTAGGTTGGCAAGGGATGGGGGCGAACTGCAGGCGCTACAGGAACCAGCGATACTCGCGGGCATCGATGTGACGCATGAAGTCCAGTTGCTCCTGGTACTTGTTTTCGCAATAGACCATCACGAACTCGCTGCCCAGACCTTGCTCCAGCACCGGGTGATGACGCATCGCGGCCAGGCCGCTGAGCGGATCCTTGGGGAAGTCGATGCCGCTCTGGCGGTCGTCGTTCAGCGGGGCGATGGGCTCGACGCCCCGCTCCAGGCCGTACTCCATACCGGTGAGAATGGCCGCCAGCACCAGGTAAGGGTTGGCATCTGCGCCTGCCAGGCGGTGCTCGATGCGCAGGTTGCGCGTGTCGGACTCGGGGATGCGAATGCACGCATCACGGTCCTCGAACCCCCAGCTAGCCTTGCTCGCAGCGTTGACCATGGCACCGTAACGGCGGTAGGCGTTGTGGTTGGGGGCAAAAATCGGCATACAGTGCGGCAGCAGCTCAAGGCACCCCGCCACCGCATGGCGCAGCTTGCGCTGTTCGGCAGCGGCAAGCAGGTTGTCGCCGGCGTTGTCGTATAGGCTGACATGCACGTGCATGCCGCTGCCCGGCGCATCCAGGTAAGGCTTGCTCATGAAGCTGGCACGGTAACCGTGCTTCAGCGCAATGCCCCGGGTACTGCGGCAGAACAGTGCCGACCAGTCTGCCGCGGCAAGGGCATCGTCGCTGTGCGAGAAGTTGATCTCGAACTGGCCTGGGCCCAGTTCGGCAGTGATCACGTTCGCCGGCACGCCTTGCTCATTGGCGCCGTCGACCATTTCATGCAGCACCGAGGAAAAACGCGAGAGGCGCTCGATGTGCATGTTCGGCTGGTCGTCTGCGTCGCCGGTGGCAGGGTCACGCGGGTAACGGGGCAAGCCGTTGTCCAGCGCGCGATCGAACAGGTAGAACTCCAGTTCGAACGCCACCACCGGGCGTATGCCACGCCTGGCCAGGCGCTGCAGCACGCGGGCCAGCACTTCCCGTGGCTCGAACTCGATCGGTTTGGCGGTGCCGTCGGAAGTGATCAGCATCTGGGCGCTTGGTTCTTTTTCCCAGCGCACCGGCTTCAGCGTACCTGGCACCAGCCGCCGTACGGCATCCGGGTCACCGTCGGCAAAGCAGTAGTCACCTATCGGGTAAAGACCGCCCTGGGTACCCAGCAGCACGCAGTTCTGCGGCAGCTTCAGCGGTGCACCAGCTGCAACCTTTTCCAGCATGTCGATGGGGTAGCGCTTGCCGTAGAAATGCCCGGGAATGTCCAGCGCAATCAAGTCGACATAACGTATGGCCGGGTGCTGCGCCCGAAACGCACGCACTTCAAGCAGCAAATCCGCAGAGGGGGCACTCATGTTCTTGTCCTTGTGAGGTGAACCAACTCAAGTGAAGACTCGCCCTTGAATGCCGCCGCGTTTGCAAGGGCTTCAACCTCTGGCACGCCTTCAATAGCCTGGGCGCTCGTGAAATTTTCGTAGATATTTTTCATGAAAAAATACATTAAAAATTTCACGCGTCAAGATCATCTCGTGCCGCCGGTCTGCGTCTGCGCGAGTTGGGCCCAGCAAAGCGCAACAAGCCAGTAGCTGAACTACTGGCTATGAGAAGCTTGACTGTCTCCCTTGCCACGCGATGGCGCTGTTATGGTGGAAGCACTTACGCAATCAAATGAACGCCAACCTGGGAGGCAGCATGACAGTAGACAAAGTTGCGATTATCACGGCCGGTGGCAGCGGCATGGGTGCCGCCGCTGCCCGGCGCCTGGCCGCGGATGGTTTTAACGTGGGCATTCTTTCTTCATCGGGCAAGGGCGAGGCCCTGGCGGCCGAGCTTGGCGGCATCGGCGTCACTGGTAGCAACCAATCCGTTGAAGACCTGCAGCGCCTGGTAGACGCTGTGGTCGGCAAATGGGGCCGCATCGATGTGCTGGTCAATAGCGCGGGGCACGGCCCACGTGCGCCTATCCTGGAGATCAGCGACGAGGACTGGCACAAAGGCATGGACACTTACCTGCTCAATGTCATTCGCCCGACACGCCTGGTGACGCCCCACATGCAGCGGCAAAAGGGTGGCGTGATCATCAACATCTCTACCGCCTGGGCCTTCGAGCCGAGCGACTTGTTCCCCACTTCTGCGGTGTTCCGCTCGGGGCTGGCGGCCTTCAGCAAGATCTTCGCCGACACCTACGCCGCCGATAACGTGCGCATCAACAACGTGCTGCCGGGCTGGATAGACAGCTTGCCGGCCACCGAGCAACGCCGCGACAGCGTACCGCTCAAACGTTACGGCACCTGCGAAGAAATTGCCGCCACCATCGCGTTTCTTGCCAGCGAGGGTGCTGCTTACATAACCGGGCAGAACATCAAGGTCGATGGCGGCCTGACGCGTAGCGTCTGAGACAGCTGACGAGACAAGCGCTTGCTCACTTGCTGGTGGTCGAGTAACCAACTGCTCCACACCGGGGCGGCCACCAGGCAAGCGCTTCGCGCTGGCGCACGAGGTAACAACTGCGCACCTGAAATGTGCACAAAATTCCCAACTCATGTACTCGCCCGCTAGGCAGGCGTTGGCGATCCACCACGAACCCCTTGCAACTACCTGCGCCTGATCGATTGGTACGAATCTTGTTTGTATACAAATCCAAAAACAAAAGTACACAACCATCATGGAGTCCCGATGGCGTCGATTTCGCGTTCCGATGTTAGCCAGCTTGATGCATGCCCCACCGCCACGGCCGACGCCGGCCAGGTCACATTGAGCCCGCGCCTGTACAGTGCCGACCTGGCCCCGACCCGTGCCGCCAAGCGCACCTGGGGTCGCTACAGCCTGTTCGCGCTGTGGACCAATGACGTGCACAACATGGCCAACTACTCGTTCGCCATCGGGTTGTTCGCCCTGGGCATGAGCGGGGCGCAGATTCTGGCCGCCTTCGCCCTCGGTGCCTTGGTGATCTACGGCCTGATGAACCTGTCCGGCTACATGGGTCAGAAAACCGGCCTGCCCTACCCGGTCATGTGCCGGATCAGCTTCGGCATCCATGGCGCCCAGGTTCCGGCACTGATCCGCGCGGTGATCGCCATTGCCTGGTTCGGCATCCAGACCTACCTGGCTTCGGTGGTGCTGCGTGTATTGCTCACCGCCATCGCCCCAGACCTCAAGGCCTACGACCAGAACAGCATCCTCGGGCTGTCGAGCCTGGGCTGGGTCACCTTCCTCGGCATCTGGTGCGTGCAGGTGGCGATCTTCGCCTACGGTATGGAAATGGTGCGCCGCTTCGAGTCGTTGGCCGGGCCGATCATTCTGGTCGCCTTCGCCAGCCTGGCCGGCTGGATGTACTGGCGCAGCGGCTTGTCGATCGCCTGGTCCAGCGGCAACGCCCCTACCGGTTCGGCCATGTGGCTGAAGGTGCTCGGCGCGGCTGCGCTGTGGGTCTCGCTGTACGGCACCATGATCCTCAACTTCTGTGACTTCACCCGCAATTGCCCGGACCGGCGCACCATCAGCGTAGGCAACTTCTGGGGCCTGCCGGTGAACATGCTTGGTTTTGCCCTGATTGCAGTGGTACTGGCCGGTGCGCAGTTCAGCATCGATGGCAAGCTGGTGCAGAGCCCGACCGAAATCGTTGCGGCCATCCCCAACACCGCCGGCCTGGTATTGGCTTGCCTGGCTTTCCTGATCGTGACCGTGGCAGTGAACATCATGGCCAACTTCGTCGCCCCGGCCTACGTGCTGACCAACCTGGCACCCAACCTGCTGAACTTCCGCCGCGCAGGCTTGCTCAGTGCTGCCATTGCGGTCGTGATCCTGCCCTGGCACCTCTACAACAGCCCCTCAGTGATCGTGTACTTCCTCGGTGGCCTGGGCGCCCTGCTCGGCCCGCTGTACGGCATCATCGTTACCGACTACTACCTGGTACGCCGCAGCCGGGTGAATCTGCCGCAGCTCTACAGCGAAAGCAGGCAGGCGGCCTACCACTACAGCGGCGGGGTCAACCTGCGTGCCGTCGCGGCATTCGTGCCGGCGGCACTGATCGCCATCGTGCTGGCGCTGGTGCCAGCCTTCGACACCTTGTCGCAGTTCTCCTGGTTCTTCGGCGCCGGCCTGGGTGGGCTGATCCACTACGCCCTCGCCAACCGCAACGCCAGCTACCTCGCGGTGAGCGGCGAGAGCATTGCGGTGGATAGCGCGCATCACTGACCGGGGCACGATCAGCCGACTGATGAGGGCCAGTGATGCTGGCCCTTAGCCCGCACGGATGCATGCGTGTAAAGAGGTCTGCACCTCCACTGCGCGGCCCCCTGGCACCTTCCCGGCGCGCATGCCCCACGACCCGCCTGACCCGCAGGGCCACCCGCGTAACCGCGCCAAACGACACCACCCTACTCCCAAGCTTTGGTTGCCCGCTGCCGGCCGGCCATTTGCAGGCAACTATTTTTTTGTCCCCGTGCATCCAATAGGCCCCGTGGTGGGTATTGCTGATGGGTGGACCATGACCGCCCAGCCAAATGACCTGTCAGGAGCATTACCCATGAGCCATACCTACTCCGCTTGCCTGCTCGCCTGCAGCCTTGCCCTGGCGCTGCAGACCGCCCACGCGCAAACCGCCGTGCCCACTGCCGTCCAGGTGCCCGAGGGGCATCGCGTTATGCTGGAGACCGTCGGGGTCGGCGAGATCACCTATGAGTGCCGCGACAAAGCCGATGCGGCCGGCCAGACCGAATGGACCTTCGTTGGGCCCAAGGCCGTGCTCAATGACCGTAGCGGCAAACAAGTGGGCGACTACTTTGGTCCTCCCGCCACCTGGCAAGCGAAGGATGGCTCGAAAGTCACCGGCAACCAGTTGGCGCTGGCCCCGGCAGACAAAGGCGCCATTCCTTATCAACTGGTCAAGGCCAACCCGGCCGAAGGTAAAGGCGCCATGCAAGGCGTCAGCTACATCCAGCGCCTGGCCACCCGCGGCGGCGTGGCCCCTACCAGCGACTGCACGGCCCAGAACAAGGGGGCCAGGCAGGTCGTCCAGTACCAGGCCGACTATGTGTTCTGGACAGCCAGGTAACGCGCGCCGGCGCCAACATCCAGCAGCGGATGATCTAAGCTCGATGGCAAGCCCCCGGCTGGATGGCCGGGGTACCTCGCCAGACACAAGGAAGCCGTACACCTTGAATTCGCCTGTCACCCCATTCGACTTCCACCAGTGCCTGGAGGCCTGCGCACAGGGTGACCGGCGAGCCCTGCAAGCGCTGTACGATCACGAAGGGCCACGCCTGCTGGGCGTAGCCCGGCGTATCGCGCGTGACAACGCCACGGCCGAAGACATCGTCCACGATGCGTTCATTCGCATCTGGACTGGCGCTGCCAGCTACGATCCCGCGCGCGGCTCGGCCCGCGGCTGGATCTACAGCATCACACGCCATCTGGCATTGAATTCGATACGCGATACCCGGCGCGAAACTGTGCTGGACGATGCCGACATGGCTGCCGTGCCCACCTTGCCGGGCAGGCTGGATGACCTGGCCCTGTGGTCAGGCTCGGCAAAGATTTACCGTTGCCTCGAACAATTGCAGCCCGGCCCGCAGCACTGCATCCTGCATGCTTACGTGGACGGCTGCAGCCACGCCGAAATCGCCACTCTGCTGGGCGCCCCCCTTGGCACCGTCAAGGCTTGGATCAAGCGCAGCCTGAAAGCACTGCGGGAGTGCCTGGAATGAAGCCGGAGACTGACGAAGCGCTGGACACCCTCGCCGGCGAGTTCGTATTGGGCACCTTGCCGCCGGAGCAACACACGGCAGTGGCTGAGCGCCTGCGTACCGACTCAGCCCTGCGCGCCGCAGTGGATGCCTGGGAGTCGCGGCTGCTGGAACTGGCCGCGCTGGCCGCGCCGCAGCCACCGAGCCTGCGCCTGTGGGGCCGTATTCAGCGCAGCCTGAACGAGCTGGCGCCCCCGGCCAGCGAGCGGCGAGCCAAGTGGTGGCAACGCCTGGGCCTGTGGCAAGCAACCACGGCCGCCGGGTTGGCGGCCAGTGTAGTGCTGGCGTTCACCTTGCTGACAACGCCCCCACCCGCGACGCAATTCGTGGTGGTGCTGGTGGCACCGAGCAGCCAGGCCCCGGGTTGGGTGGTGCAGACCAGCGACAGCCGCACCATCGAGCTTCTCCCGCTCGGCAAGGATGCGCTCCCTGAAGGCATGGCCTTGCAGTTCTGGACCAAGGGTCCGCAGTGGGGGGCGCCAGTATCCCTGGGCCTGGTCAAACCCGGCGAACCCTACCGGGTCCCCCTGCAGAGCCTGCCACCGCTGGAAGCCGACCAGTTGTTCGAGCTGACACTGGAGAAAGCCGGCGGCTCGCCTACCGGCCTGCCAACGGGGCCGGTCAAGTTCATAGGCCGGGCGGTGAAAGTGATTTGACCCGTTTGCGTGCCGGCCGGGGAGAAACAGAGACGGGCGTACGCCACAGAAAGCCTGGGAATCATGGGCCGTAGCTAGTTTAATGATGGCCCTTGCTCAATTGCCGTAGCCGGCAGCGCTGGCCGGCCCGGGTAAGCGCAAGTGATACCCCCAACCAACCGCAGTCTCATGAAAAGGAAGTCGCGCAAATGGAAGTACGTTGCACCTCACTGGAAGAAGTCCGCCAAGGGATCGATGCAATTGACCGCAGCCTGGTTTCGCTTCTCGCCCAACGTGGCCGACTCGTGACGCAAGCGGCCGCCTTCAAAAAGACGACCGATGACGTGCGGGCGCCTGCGCGGGTCGAGCAGGTGATAACGAAGGTTCGCGAAATGGCGGAGCAAACCGGCGCTTCAGCCGAGGTGGTGGAGCAGGTTTACCGGGCGATGATCGCTGCCTTCATCAATGAAGAACTGACCACCCACGCGAAGCTGGCCACTATACCTTCGGCGTCTTGAAAAGGCATGCAAGGCGGCCGATGATCAGTCACCGGTTCGAGGCCAGAGCACGGCCTGCGCCACGATCACATCGCTGCCATTGAAGGTGACGGCAGGTGCGCCATGTAACTGGTACCCCATTTCCAAGGCCTCGCTGACCCGCCGGCAGAAGGCGGCGTTGTCGGGGCCGGTCAGCACGCGGTAGATGGGCAGATCATTGGGTGGTTGGCTCATCGCTTTCTTCCTTGGTTCACGCGGGGCGCGTTGTGGTTGTTGATCCTGCTGCTACCCGAAACACACCGGTGAGTACCAAGGACCGGATTGGTTCGGTCCCTGTTGCATCAATCATCAGCGTTCTACTGTATGCGGGTTAACAGGGCTTGGCTACTTGCAGCGATCACGGCCGAGACCGGCTGGAGACGCCAGCGGGTTGGGAGGGCGACGACTGGATGTTCGCGCCCTCGCCGCTCACCTTTTTATCTCCAGTAACAAAAAATCTACGGCTGCTAGGCCAGGTACACGTGGGTTTGTCAAGGGAGCCCCTCAGATAGTCACTATCGGCGGGAACTATTTGATGCTAGGTTACCCTTAAGTCTAGGCTTGGTAGTAAGCAAATGACTCATCGATGGACGACGGACGGACTGGGTGTACCTTGATGCCGTTTAGCCATCAAGGTAGGATGCGGCAATTTTTTCGCGCAGGAAGGCGGCCGTTCTCGCAATGATGCGATTTATCACCAAGCATGCTTCTGTCAAGACTGTGGTAGCAGCCTTCGGCTTCTATTGTTCGCTCATCGCCAGTATGGGCTACATCATGGAGAAGCTGACAGGTAGCAACCCCGTGGTGGAGCCCTTTGTGTGGGCATGCACTGTTACCTTGTTTGCGCTGGTTAGCAACTTGGGAATACTGGCGTGTGGATACGCCCAGCAGCTAAAACAGGATGAAATCGACAGATTGTGTTTAGTTAAAACGGAGCTGGAAGCTCAGCTGCTGAGACGTAGAATTTCGTCAAAAGGGAGAAAGTCAGCATGATCGAGATCTTCTTGATTTTCATATCACTAGGATTGGTGATTTCCATAATTTTCGCAATCATCATGAACCGACTCAGACGAATGAAGGCGACTTATCGCCTTTACGCAGTTAGAGACAACCTTGTCTTATTGGTATCAAAAGACCTTCTCAATGAAGAGTCAGCACTGTTCAAGTACTACTACAAACGTATAAATATGCTACTCCAATTCGCCCCCAACATTGGTCTTGATCAAGCTTACAAAGCCTTCTTATTTCTCAGCAACAACAAGAAAGCCAGCTTTGACGAGGCATTAAAAAAGGCACAAGGCGAAGCTGAAAGTATCCTGAAATCCAAAGAACTGGAGATCGATGAAGTCGCCTTAACGGTTCAGGAGTATTATTCGGCCTACATGGAAATGGTTTTATCGCATAGCAGCTTAACGCGGCTAGCTTATTACGCTGCAAAACATAAGATTCTGAAAATTCAGTGGTTTCCAGAAAGTGTCAGAAATGGCATGGCCATTATCAAGGTGGCCGGAAATGAGATTGACGAAATTTACGAGCGGCGCAACTTTGCATAGTTTAATAAGCCCAGCGCAATGCTGGGCTTTTTAGGCCCTGTCGTTTTGCTGGGCGAGCCTGGCAAGCCCTCATGAAATTAGCCCACGACCGCCTTTATCAGCGATAGCAACAATACGCTCAGCAAGCGCTGGATGTAGTTGGCCCCGTTTGACTTCATGTAACAGGCCTCCGGTGCTGGTTACCTATCGCACCCTTCGTTACAACCGCGGGTGGCAGGGGTTGCGGCGCCTTGAAGGCATGAAAGCCGCAAATCAGCGTTGGCACCCTGTCAAGCAGGCGACTCTACGCTATTTGGGCATCGCTCACTTCCTCGCAGTGTGTTGGTCATACCAATTCTCCCAAACAGAAGTCACGCGAATGGACCGACACCTGCTGGTGCTCACCTGGACAAATCAGTTGCGACTACACGACCTTACCCGTGTAAAGCTCCGCCACAGTGAATTGCGATCACGAGGGATGCCCACTCTGGAAACCATCCTTACATCCCAATCCATTTCCAGAAAGCTGATCAGGCTCCATGGCATAATTCATGATAGTGAAGATTGTCGGGTTCCCGATCCTGCAGCCCTTCACTCAGATCCTACCAATTGAGTGGCTGTACGCGACGCGGTCCAGATCGGCGCGGTTGATCGAGACATTATCGTTGGGTTGCACCCGTTATTTCGAATAAGTCGCGCGTTCACCAACGCTTGAGGTTTGTCTTCGCGTTAGCACCGGATTTGAATAGCTTGGCTCCATGCGTGGCTCAAGGCCTACGCCTTCACCTTTCGATCGAAAACTCGGCTTTCCTGATAAACTGCCTTTCGGGCGGTGAAGCCCGATGACCCGCCCTTGCGCTTGCGCTGCGTGATGGTTCCGATGATTTGCTACACGGCTGGTTGGAGTTGCTACATTGTAGCAACTGCAGTAGCAAAACCAGCAAGAACCGGAATAAAGCAGCAACAACCAGAGATAGAGAAATGCCCCAGAAACAAGCAGAAAACCCCGGAACCTTAGGCGATACGGTAGTCAGGAGGTTTTCTGTTGCACCGATGATGGACTGGACAGACCGCCATTGCCGCTTCTTCCTGCGCCTGCTGTCCAAGCAAACCTTGCTCTACACCGAAATGGTCACCACCGGCGCCCTGCTGCACAACGACGCCGACCGTTTCCTGCGCCATGACGTTTCCGAGCATCCGCTGGCCCTGCAGCTGGGCGGCAGCGTGCCTGCCGACCTGGCGGCCTGTGCCCGCCTTGCCGAACAAGCCGGCTACGACGAGGTCAACCTCAACGTCGGCTGCCCGAGCGACCGGGTGCAGAACAACATGATCGGTGCCTGCCTGATGGCCCACCCGGCGCTGGTGGCCGATTGCGTGAAGGCCATGCGCGATGCGGTAGCCACCCCGGTGACGGTCAAGCACCGCATCGGCATCAATGGGCGCGACAGCTACGCCGAGCTGTGCGACTTCGTTGGCCAAGTACGCGAAGCGGGCTGCCGCAGCTTTACCGTGCATGCGCGCATCGCGATTCTGGAAGGGCTTTCGCCGAAGGAAAACCGCGAGATTCCACCGCTGCGCTACGACGTGGCAGCACAATTGAAGGCCGACTTCCCGGACCTGGAGATTGTGCTGAACGGCGGAATCAAAACCCTCGGCGAGTGCCAGGCGCACCTGCAAACCTTCGACGGGGTGATGCTGGGGCGTGAGGCCTATCACAACCCGTACCTGCTGGCGGAAGTGGATCAACAACTGTTCGGCAGCGAAGCTGCCGTGATCAGCCGCAGCGAGGCGTTGGCGCAGCTACGGCCGTATATCGTGGCGCACATGGAAAGTGGTGGCGCGATGCACCATGTTACCCGGCACATTCTGGGGCTGGCCCAGGGGTTCAAGGGCGCCCGGCGCTTCCGTCAGTTGCTGTCGGCGGACATTCACAAGGCGGCGCAGCCGCTGGCCGTGTTCGACCAGGCAATGGAGCTGCTTCAGGGGCGCTGATGCGCCGTGTAACGACAGCGGTAGCAGATGACGCCAGCGCGCGCGGTGGTTTGGTGGTGTGCGGAACCTCGGGGTGGCGCCGGACTCGAATATCATCTTCACACCACCCTTCGTGGCAGGCCCGCGCCTACCGGCCCTTGAGCGGCCGTCGGGGCTCGGGTAATGTCGAGTCATTGCACAGGACAGAGCACGCCCATGACCTCCAAGCTGGAACAACTCAAGCAGTTCACCACCGTGGTCGCCGATACCGGAGACCTGGACGCCATCACCCGCCTGAAACCGGTCGATGCCACCACCAACCCGTCGCTGCTGCTCAAAGCCGCCGCCATCACGGGTTACGCGGACCTGCTCAAGCAGGTCAAGGCAGACGCCAAGGGCAATGTCGACCTGGCCTGCGACAAGTTTGCCGTGGCCGTGGGTTCGGGCATCCTCAAGGTCATTCCCGGGCGTATCTCCACCGAGGTGGATGCCCGCCTGTCATTCGACGAACCGGCCCTGCTGGCCAAGGCCCGGGCGCTGATCGACCTGTATGAAAAAGCCGGCGTCGGCCGTGACCGCGTGCTGATCAAACTGGCCTCGACCTGGGAAGGCATTCGCGCTGCCGAGAAGCTGGAAAAGGAAGGTATCCAGACCAACCTTACCTTGCTGTTCTCGTTCGCCCAGGCCCAGGCCTGTGCGGATGCCGGGGTGTTCCTGATTTCGCCGTTCGTGGGCCGGATCTACGACTGGTACAAGAAAAGCACCGGCCAGGACTACGTGGGCGCCGAAGACCCGGGTGTGCAATCGGTCACGCGCATCTACAACTACTACAAGGCCAATGGCTACGACACCGTCGTCATGGGTGCCAGCTTCCGCAACATCGGCCAGATCGAACAACTGGCGGGCTGCGATCGCCTGACCATCAGCCCTGACCTGCTCGACCAATTGAGCAGCGACCAAGGTGAGTTGCCGCGCATGCTCAAGCCAGGCAATGCTGGCGAAGCCAAGCAGGTGCTGAACGAAAGCCAGTTCCGTTGGGCAATGAACGAAGATGCCATGGCCACCGAGAAACTGGCTGAAGGCATCCGCCAGTTTGCCCGGGACCAGGAAAAGCTGGAAAAACTGATGGCTGACAAGGCCTGAGTAGTCTCGGCCTTGCCAGGCGGGCGTAAGGTGGCAAGCACCTTGCGCCCCATTCGTTCTACCGAGCACCTGATCGTGTTTTGAATTCCAGGGCCTGATCGCGAGTACATCCGCTGCTGCATCGGTTTATGCAGGGGCGGCTTTACCTGCGACCAGGCCCATACTTTTCCCGAGCTGTTGATGACCGCCCCTACACTGCTGCCCCTCGTACTCGCCGGCCCGGTCCTGCGGCGCCTGGAACCCCAGCGCCTGGCTATCTGGCTGGTTGCCACCGAACCGCTGCACGCCCAATTCGTCTGCACCGCCAGCGAGGCCCAGGTCGACTGCCAGGTGGTAGCCGTAGGCAAGCAGGCCTTCATTCACTTGCTGGACATCCATTTCAGCGACCCGCTGCCCTGCAACCAGCTGCTGGACTATGACCTGCTAATCGATGGCAGGGGCATCGCCGATTGGGCACCTCACCTGCTCTACCCCGGTAACCAGCGCCCCAACCTGGTGTTGCGCGAGCGCCTCGACCACCTGCTGCATGGCTCCTGCCGCAAACCGCACCACCCTGCGGCCGACGGCCTGCTGTGCGCCGACCGCCTGCTGCAGGCTTGCACAACCCCGCAAGACCGCCCCGCCGTGCTGCTGATGACCGGCGACCAGGTGTATGCCGACGACGTGGCCGGGCCGATGCTGCGTGCCATCCACAGCCTGATCGCGCGCCTGGGCCTGTTCGACGAGCAACTTGAAGGTGCGGTGGTCACCGACAGCCAGGCGCTGTACCAGCACCCGGCCAGTTACTATCACCGCGCAGACCTGTTGCCAGCACAGAAGCTCAACGAAACCCTGCGCGAGCGGTTTTTCGGTGGCAAGCGCAAACCGATCTTCTCTTCCAGCAACGCTGACAACCACCTGGTGACCTTCGCCGAAGTCATGGCCATGTACCTGCTGGTGTGGTCACCCGTACCGTGGCAGCTGGTCGACCTGGCCATGCCAGCCGGGCTCAGCGACCAGCACCAGGCCCGTTACCAGCACGAGCTGCCGCTAGTCCGCGGGTTTGCCGACAACCTTGGCCAAGTGGCCAGGGCCATGGCCCACCTGCCCTGCCTGATGATCTTCGACGACCACGACATCACCGACGACTGGAACCTGTCGGCACAATGGGAGCAGACCGCCTACGGCCACCCGTTCTCACGGCGGATCATCGGCAATGCCCTGCTCGGCTACCTGCTGTGCCAGGCCTGGGGCAATGCCCCGGACACCTGCAAACCGCTGCTCGGCCAGTGCCAGGCACTGACCGGCGAGAACCAGGATGCAGTGATCGGTGAGCTGCTGCGCTTTCAGGGCTGGCAGTTCAGCCTGCCCACCGAGCCACCCTTGCTGGTGCTGGACACCCGCACCCGCCGCTGGCGTAGCGAAAGCAACCTGGCCAGGCCATCCGGCCTGCTTGACTGGGAAGCGTTGAGTGAACTGCAGCAGGCGCTGCTCGACCACCCATCGGCAGTCATCGTTTCACCGGCGCCGATTTTCGGCGTGAAGCTGATCGAGACGGTGCAGAAGGTCTTCAGCTGGCTGGGTTACCCCTTGCTGGTCGACGCCGAAAACTGGATGGCCCACCGCGGGGCGGCGCAGGTCATTCTCAATATATTCCGCCACTCGCGCACACCCGGGCACTACGTGGTGCTGTCGGGCGATGTGCATTATTCATTCGTCTACGAAGTGCTGATTCGCCACCGCCAACGCAGCCCGCACTTGTGGCAAGTGACCAGCAGCGGCATCAAGAATGAGTTCCCCCGGCGCCTGCTGGATGTGCTGGACCGGCTTAACCGCTGGCTGTACTCGCCGCGCTCGCCGCTTAACTGGTTTACCAAACGCCGGGAAATGGAGGTCGTGCCACGCACGCCCAGCCACAGCAAGGCCGGGGAACGGCTGTGGAACGGCGCAGGGCTGGGGCAGGTGTTTTTTGATCAGCAAGGGCGGCCAGAGCGCATGTATCAGTTGGATGCGGGTGGCGCGCAGGCAACCGAGTTTGTCAGGGCCCCGTAGCCAGGCGGAGCGTGGCCAGGCCAACCTCTTGCGAAGTGACGCCGCTACTACCGCGCGCGCCCGTCACGGCACAGTACCTAGCTGCGCTCCAGCGCATTCACCAAGTCATGGAACGCTTCGCGGTTGGAGTCATTCAGGCCCATGAGGATCTTGTGCGCCTCCAGCACCTTGGAACGCACCACGTCTTCGTTCTGGTCCTGCGATGGCAGGTCGGTCAGGCACTCGGGGCAGGGAATCGGCCGATCGACGATGTTGAACACCTGATCGAAGCCCATCGATTGCAACAGCCGGGAGATGTCCGGATTGGTGGTCACTACCGTCGGCAGCAGGCCTACCTTCTGCCGCGACAGGATCGACAGCTTGGCCAGCAGGCCCAAGGTGGTGCTGTCGATGCTCTCGGTTTCGGTCAGGTCGATGACAATGGCCGAGAAGTTCAGCGCCGTGAAAATCTTCTCGATCGTTGCATCCAGCGCCGAACACAAGGTCAGGCGCACTTCACCGACAAATTTCAGTACAAAGGTACCGCTCTGCTCGGCGAACTGGATTCTACCGGTACTCATTGAAGGTTCCTGCTTAACACCAATAGGGCGATATCATCCGGCATCTCCCCAAGCGTAGCCAATCCAAAACGTTGACGCAGCCCATCCAGGCTACCACCTGCTGCCTTGACGATCTCCGGCAAGGCGGCTTCTTTATCTTTGAGCGTATCACCCGGCAAAAGGTCCAGAATGCCATCGGACATGAGGCTGATGCTGAATTGCGGCGGCAGCTCCACGACCAGGTCCTGGTAAGTGGCCTCGTCAAACAGCCCCACCGGCAGGCCACGGCCTTCCAGGTAGCGGGCGTTGCCTGGGGTATACAGCACCGGCAGCGGCAAGTGGCCGCCAACGGCGTAGGTCAGCAGGCCCGAATCCTCGTCTATCACGCCACCCACCATGGTCACGTGCTTGCCCAGCTTGCTGTTGATCAGCCCGCGGTTGATGTGGCTGAGCACTTCCGACGGCTTGAACTCACGCATCTTGTTGCGCTTGAGTTCGAACATGAGGCGTGTGGTCATGAATTTCAACAGCACGGTGACAAAGGCCGACGACGCGCCATGCCCGGAAACATCGGCAAGGTAGAAGGCGATACGCCGGTCATCGACGCGGAAGTAGTCGACGAAATCACCCGACAGGTACAGCGACGGAATGATCTGATGCTCGAAGGCAAACTCGCCGGCAGCCCATGGGCTTTCCGGCAGCATGTTCATCTGTACTTGGCGGCCGGCGGTCTGGTCTTCCTGCAGCAGGTGCAGGCTGGCCTCCAGTTCGCGGTTGGCGGCTTCGAGCTTGTCGCGGTAGCGCTGGTTTTCCAGCACCAGGCGCGAGCGGTCGAGGGCACGGCGCACCGAGTGCTCCAGTACGGCCAGGTCTTCCAGCGGCTTGATCAGGTAATCCGCAGCCCCCAGGCGCAGCGCTTCCACCGCATCACTCATGACGCCGGCACCGGACACCACGATCACCGGCACCTGCGGCGCACGCTCGCTGACCTGGCGGATCAGTTCGAGCCCGCCCATCTGCGGCATGCGCAGGTCGCAGATCAAGAGGTCGGGCTGGTGCTCTTCGAAGACCTGAAGCCCCTGCTGGCCATTACCGGCCTGGAGCACGCTGAAACCACTGTCTTCAAGATACGCGGCGAGGCTCGCACGGACCACGTCGTCGTCATCGATGATCAGCAGCGTTGCACTGGTATTCTGCATGTGGGCGAACGGCGCCGATTTAGGTTGGTGCAGCGGTGTCGGCAAGGCAGACGGCCAGCTACGGGAATTCTTTGTGGTCATACTCTACTTGAGTTGTAGGACAAGAACACCTGCCCGGCAACTGTCGGCAACTGTGAGAGCAACCTTGTAAGGCGCAGACGGTACTCCCATCCGCCAGGGGTTTCAAGCATGCGTGGTTCGACCTCATCGCTCTTTACAGGGCAAATCACCGGGAGTTATAAGAAAGTCGACCAGCGCAACCCGATGGGAAGGATGCAGCATGTCCCACACGCCCTCCAGTCACAGCGAGAAACGCGATTTCATCCGCATGCGCATCGACGCCGAAGTCAGCTTGTTGCACGAAGGCCAGGTCATCGCGGCGCGCTGCCTGGACCTGTCCAGCGGCGGCATGCAGGTGCAGGCGCCAGAGCATTTTCAGGTAGGTCTGCAGCTCGAAGTACGGATCGACTCCGACCACCCGGCCTTGAAGGGGCTGCACGCCAGCACCGAGGTGGTGTGGATCGCCGACCAGCCAGGCGGCCAGCAGAAGTTCGGCCTGAAGATTCTGGCAATGCATTGAAGCGGCGCCCGAAGCCAGCAGGGGCGGCCTAGCGCGGGCGCCCCTGCACAGCGTGAACGGTCAGAAGTCGTCTTCGACTTCGCCATCCTTGACCTTGAACTCGCGGTTCTGCAAGTAGGCATTACGAATGAAGATGTACTTGTCGCCTTGGATCAGCTTCTCGGCCGACAACAGGCTGGCGCGGGTGTCGATCACGTCCAGGGCGAAGATCGAGTTGCGGGTCGGCACGTGGTCTATGTAACGGTAAGGCTTGGTGTAGGTGTCCGGGTACCTGGCCACGCCATCACGCACGGTGCTCGGGCCCAGCAGCGGGATGACCACGTACGGGCCACTCGGCACGCCCCAGTAGCCCAGGGTTTGGCCGAAGTCTTCGTCGCTGCGCTGCAGGCCCATCTTGGTGCCCACATCGAAGAACCCACCCAGGCCAAAGGTGGTGTTGACGATCAGCCGCGCAGTGTCCACGCCGGCTGCGTGGGGCTTGAGCTGAAGGATGTTGTTGGCCAGGTTGGTCACATCGCCCAGGTTACGGAAGATGTTGTGGATACCGTCTTCGAGAAACTGCGGGGTAACGGCCTCATAGCCCTTGGCCAATGGCTTGAGGGCATAGGTGTCTACCGTATCGTTGAAACGGAAGATCGGGCGGTTGACCGCTTCCCAGGGATCTTCCTCGGTGGCCGCCTGGGTGGCGGCCACGGGCGCCAGCAGCATGCTGGCACAGACACAGGCCTGGGTGACTCGATCGATCACACTGGCACCGATCCTACGCATAGATGTCTCTCCATCGGGTTTCTCGGCCGCCAGCGCAACGGGGCGCGTGGCGTTAAGGCGGCAGTATAGAGGCTTACGGGCTGTTAGACAGCTTTACACATTTTTGCTCAATATTTTGTGAACAACTGTTGCAGCAGACCCCACTGTCACAGCGCGGTAACAATCAGCCAATAGCCTGCGGCGTATTTGGGGACGCCGCCATGCACGCTACACCCGCCTTCACCGCTGTGCTGTTCGGCCTGCGCGGTTGCCTGGTACAGGCTGCCAACGGCGCACCCGCACCGGCCCCCGGTGCGCTGGCCATCCTCGCCAACCTGCATCAGCGCCGCGTACCTTGTATATGGCTGGATGAGCTTGCCGACCCGCCAAGCCAGCGCATGACCCAGGTGCTGCCTGAGTGGCTACCAGGGTTTACGGTGACCGACCCGGGCTTGCCAGCACCCAATGCCTGCTGGCAAGCACTGATGCAGCTGGGCAGCCAACGCCTGGCAGGCTGTGTACTGGTCAGTGGCGACCCGCGGTTGCTGCAGGCGGGGCTCAACGCCGGGCTGTGGACGGTCGGCCTGGCCGCCTGCAGCCCACTGTGCGAACCCGGTTCCGCCCAATGGCAAGCGCTACCCCCTGCGGAGCAGGACCTGGCGCGCGGCAAGGCGACCCTGGCGTTGTTCAGCCTGGGCGTGCATTCGGTGATCGACCACCTGGAAGCGCTGGATACCTGCCTGCACGACATCGCGCAGCGCCGGGCCAAAGGTGAAAAACCCTGATACAGCCATGTTGACGCGGATCATGCAAAGCGCCGGCAGGTGGATTACGCTGAAAGCAGGCCAGAACCTTTGCCGCTTCGCTGAGGTCCATGGCTAGCCAAGCCATTGATGGAGAAAAGCCAATGCCTGCCCGCGAATTGCAAGAGCGCCTGAACACCTTGCGCGAGCAACTGGACCGTAACGTACCGCTCTCGGAAGAAGAGCTGGCCGCACTGCACGAAGAAGCGCGCCAGATCGAGGCTCAGCTGAAACTGGAGGAAGCTACCCCGGATAACAACCTGGTGGATGGCGTGAACCTGGCGATCGAGCGCTTCGAGGCCGAACACCCCGACCTTACCGCCACCCTGCGCAGCATTGCCAACTCGTTGCACAGCATGGGGATCTGACACCACGAAGGGGTGCATTGCACCCCTTCTGCGTTACCAGCCCTTACTGGCGAACCAGCCGCTGGTTATCCGGGCTGATGGCACCGGTGCTGCGGTACGGGTTGATATCCAGCCCCCCGCGGCGCACATACCGTGCATACACGGTCAGGTGCTCCGGCTGCAGCAAGTGCTTCAAGTCCAGGTAAATGCGCTCCACACACTGCTCGTGGAAGTCGGCATGCTGGCGGAAGCTGATCAGGTAGGTCAGCAAGCTGGCGTGGTCCAGCGCCCTGCCCTTGTACTCGACGACCACGCTGCCCCAGTCTGGCTGCCCGGTAACCGGGCAGTTGGACTTGAGCAGGTGGCTGTGTACGGTTTCTTCGACCACCCGCTCAGGGCTGCAGCGCAGCAGCTCTGGCTGCGGCCGTGCGTAGTTGCTGATGGCAACGTCCAACGCATCGATGCACAGGCCGGGCAACGCCACCACCCCCTGGGCCTCGACCTCTGCCAACGTGCGCACCTTCACCCCAACCGGCTTGCCCGCTGCTGCCGACAGATCCTTCGCCAGGCATGCCTGCAGCTCGTCGAGGGTGGCGAAGACTGTCTGGTTCAGCGAGTTGAGGTACAGCTTGAACGACTTGGACTCGATGATGTTGGGCGAATCGGCCGGAATGGCGAATTCACCAATGGCCACCACGGGCTTGCCAGAGGGCAGCAGCCAGCTCAGCTCAAAGCAGTTCCAGTAATCCACACCGTGCCACGGCAAAGTCTGGGCGGTAACACCCAGCTCGGCCCACTTGGCGGTACGCGGGATCGGGAACAGTTGCTCCGGGGAGTAGGTAGCGACGTATTCGCTGGCTTTGCCCAGCGGGGAGTGTTCGGCAGCGGGATGCATGTAAACTGACCTGGAGGTTCGGAATTGCCCCTAGTCTACCGGTTTTGCACCCCGCCTTGCAGGCCCCGTCACTCGATGGTCAGCGCCCCGACCATGCCGGCCTGGTAGTGCCCCGGCACATTACAGGCGAACTCGATAGGCGCCGACTTGCGGAAGGTCCAGGTCAGTTCGGCGCGCTGGCCAGGCATCACCAGCACCGTGTTGCCGCCGCCGTGCGCGTGCCCGCCGCCCTGATCCTTCATCTGTTCATGGCCCATCATTTGCCCATGGTCCATGCCCTGGTGGTTCATGCCTTCATTGAACAGCTTGCCTTGCATGGCAAGCATTTCCTTCTGGTGTTCGGCGTGCATGGCCTTGTCGCCCAGGTTGAATTCGTGTGGCAGCTTGCCTTCATTCACAAGCACGAAGCGTACGGTTTCGCCAGCTTTAACCTGCAGGCTCTTGGGCTCGAAGGCGATATCCTTGAGTACCACCTCTACGGTGCGCGTGGCCTTGGCCGCCGGGGCTGGCGCGCCGAAGGCAAAGGTGCCGGCCTCGCCGGCTAGGGCCGGCAGGCTGGCCATGGCAAGGGTGGCGGCGATGAACAGGCGCTTCATGATGACTCCGGGAATACACGACAGGATGACGCCACATTAGTCACCGCTGACTGGCAACTGGCTGACAGCAAGATTACAACTTTGTCAGGTTGGGCATGCAGACACATCGTCACGTATCATTTCAGCCACCCCTGCGGCCTAGGCACTGGGCGCGCCCGTTTCCACCGCCACCGCAAGCCAGCTGAAACCTTGGTACCTCTATGAAACTGCTGATCGTCGAAGACCAGACCCGTACCGGCCAGTACTTGCGCCAGGGCCTGAACGAGGCCGGCTTCGCCACCGAACTGGCCAGCGACGGGGAAACCGGCCAGTTCCTTGCCCTGAGCGGCGACCACGACCTGCTGATCCTCGATGTGATGCTGCCCGGTCGCGACGGTTGGCAGATCCTGCAGGCCGTGCGCCAGGCCGGTCGGGATACGCCTGTGCTGTTCCTGACCGCGCGCGATGCCGTCGAGGACCGGGTGCATGGCCTGGAGCTGGGCGCAGACGATTACCTGGTCAAGCCATTCGCCTTTTCCGAACTGCTGGCGAGGGTGCGTAGCCTGCTGCGCCGTGGCGCCAGCCCGAGCCAGGACACCAGCCTGAGCCTGGCCGACTTGCGCCTGGACCTGATCCGCCGCCGCGCCGAACGCGCAGGCAGCCGCATCGACCTGACCGCCAAGGAATTTTCCCTGCTGGAACTGTTGCTGCGCCGCCAGGGCGAGGTGCTGCCGAAGTCGCTGATTGCCTCACAAGTGTGGGACATGAACTTCGACAGCGACACCAATGTGATCGAAGTGGCAATCCGCCGCCTGCGCCTGAAAATCGACGACCCGCACCCCAACAAGCTGATCCACACCGTGCGCGGCATGGGCTATGTACTCGAAGAGCGGCCAGCCTGATGCGCCGGGTATCCCTCGGTAGTCGCCTGGCGCTGCTGTTCGCCGCGTGCACCGCCGCGGTTTCGCTGGGCGCCGGCCTGTTGTTCAACCGGGCCAGTGAGCAGCACTTCATCGAACTTGATCAACAACTACTCACCTCACGGCTGTCGCTGCTGCGCACGCAACTGGCCGGCATCCATACCGCCGAAGCGCTGAAGGCGCGCCTGCCCGCCCTGCGCGAAGTGCTGAGCCATCAAGCCGACCTGGGCATGCGCATCAGCGGTGCCGACGGCACTCCCTGGTTCACCAGCCGCAGCGGCCTGCCGCCGGCAGTGCTGCCGACGGGGCTGGGCACCCAGCATGCCCAAGGGGCGGACTACCGCAGCCTGACCGCGCCCTTGGCGCCGGGCAGCCACGCATCGCCACAACTGGCGTTGTACCTTGATATCACGCACCACCAGCATTTCCTGCAAGGCATGCAGCGGCTTATCTGGCTGACCGTCGGCCTGTCGGCGCTGGCCACCGCGCTGCTGGGCGCCTGGGCGGCCCGCAGCGGTCTGCGGCCGTTGCGGCAAATCGGCCAGGTGGCCGCTGGCGTGTCGGCTCGCTCGCTCACCACCCGCCTGCCAGTGGCCCAGATGCCCGAAGAACTGGCCGAGCTGGCCAGCACCATGAACGCCATGCTGCAGCGCCTGGACGACGCGTTTCAGCGCCTGTCGGCGTTCTCTGCCGACATCGCCCACGAGCTTCGCACACCGCTGTCCAACCTGCTGACACACACCCAGGTCACCCTCACCCGCCCGCGCAGCCTGGAAGAATACCGTGAGGCCCTGCATGGCAACCTGGAGGAGCTGCAATGGATGGCGCAGATGATCAATGACATGCTGTTCCTCGCCAAGGCCGACCATGGGCTGCTCGTGCCTGGGCAAGCGCCACTGGCACTGCATGAGGAAGTGGATGCGCTGCTGGAATACTACGCACCGCTGGCCGAAGACGGCGACGTCCAGATGCTGCGCGAAGGTGAGGCCATGCTGCACGGCGACCGGCACATGCTACGCCGGGCTCTGTCCAACCTGCTGGATAACGCCCTGCGCTTTACCCCGGCAGGCGGGCAGATACGGGTGGCCCTGGCAGCGGGGCCCAGCATCAGCGTGGCCAATACCGGCGTGGCCATCGAGCCCGCGGCCCTGCCACGGCTGTTCGACCGCTTCTACCGGGTAGACCCGGCACGGCGCCAAGGCAGTAGCGAGCATGCCGGCCTGGGGCTGGCGATTACCCAGTCGATAGTGCAGGCCCATGGCGGCAGCATTCGCGCAGAGTGCTCGCAGGGGTGGACGCGCTTCGTGATCGCATTCACTGAAGGCCAGTGAAAAGGCTGCCTTGCAGCCCCTGCGCAAGCCTTCCGCTGTGGCTCAAACCGCCAGGCCAATCGCCGGCTGCACCTGCGAAGCCCGGTAAGCCGGGTAAATGGTTGCCAGGAAGCTCATCACCAGGCCAGCGGTGCAGATCATCAGCACATCGCTCCCCTCCAGCTGCGACGGCAAACTGCTGACAAAGTACACATCCGAGGTGAAGATGTGCTGCCCGCTCACCCGCTCCAGCCAGCCGACGATCTGGCTGACGTTCAGCGCGGCAATCACGCCCAGCACCCCGCCAATCAGCGTGCCGACAATACCGATCAGGCTGCCCTGGACCATGAACGTACCCATGATCTGCGCCGGGGTGGCGCCCAGGGTGCGCAAAATGGCGATGTCCGGGCCTTTATCGTTCACCACCATCACCAGGGTGGCGATGATGTTGAACGCCGCCACCGCAATGATCATCATCAGCAACAGGCCGATCATGGTCTTTTCCATCTTCATCGCACTGAACAGGCTGCCCTGGGTGTGCGACCAGTCATCGGCACGGTAGGCATCGCCCAGCCCGGCGGCGATGGCCTTGGACACCTGCGGCGCGGCGTACAGATCGTGCAGCTTCAGGCGCACGCCTTGAACCTCGCCCGGCGCCCAGCGCTGCATCTGGCCAGCATCGGCCACATGGATATAGGCCTGCGAGCCGTCCAGTTCGGCGCCGACCTTGAAGATGCCGACCACGGTCAGGCGCTGCATGCGCGGGGTGATACCGCCCGGCTCCTTGCTGATTTCCGGCACGATCAAGGTCAGCTTGTCGCCGGTATTCAGGCGGAAACGGCGGGCCGTGAGCTCACCGATGACCACGCCGAACTCACCGGGCTGCAGGTCCTGCAAGCGGCCCTGGACGATGTGCTGCCCGACGATCGAGACCTTGCTCTCCTCGGCCGGGTCGATACCACTCACCTGAATCGGCTGCATCGCGCCCTTGTACGAGAGCATGCCTTCCATTTCGGTAATGGGCGCGGCGGCCATCACTGCCGGGTTCTGCAGCGCCGCATCGGCAACCTGGTGCCAGTCGCCCAGTGGCTGCACACCAAGGATGGCGGCATGCGGCACCAGGCCCAGGATGCGCGAGCTCATTTCGCGCTGGAAGCCGTTCATCACCGACAGCACCACGATCATCGCCAGCACGCCCAGCGACAGGCCGATCATCGAGGTCATGGAGATGAACGAGATGAAGTGGTTGCGGCGCTTGGCTCGGGTGTAGCGCGCGCCGATGAAAATGGGCAAGGGTCTGAACATGTACGAAATCACCCAATGAAAACAGGAAAACGGGGCAACGCCTGTTACCCCGTACAGTCGCTCAGATCGCCACCAGGTGGCCGTCGTCGAGCTTCAATACACGGTCCATCTGGCGCGCCAGGCTGAGGTCGTGCGTTACCACCAGAAACGCTGTGCGCGAAGCACTGGACAGCTCCTGCATCAACTCCTGAATACCCTGGGCGGTATGGTGGTCGAGGTTGCCGGTAGGCTCGTCGAGCATGACCAGGCCAGGGCGGTTGACCAAGGCCCGGGCAATGGCCACACGCTGGCGCTCGCCACCCGACAGCTCAGCCGGCTTGTGGTTCAGGCGGTGGCCCAGGCCTACGCGCTTGAGCAGTGCTTCGGCCCGCTCGCGGGCCTCGGGGATGGGCGTGCGGCCGATCAGCAACGGCATGCACACGTTTTCGATGGCGGTGAATTCCGGCAGCAAATGGTGAAACTGGTAGACGAAGCCCAGCTCACGGTTGCGCAGCAGGCCGCGGGCACGCTCACCCAGCGCCGACAGCTCTTCGCCCGCCAGCCAGACGCTGCCTTGGGTGGGCCGGTCAAGGCCGCCCAACAGGTTCAGCAAGGTGCTCTTGCCAGAGCCCGAGCTGCCGACAATGGCAATGCGCTCACCGGCGTGCAGCTCCAGGTTAAGGCCGGACAGCACCTGTACCGACTCCGGGCCCTCGTCGTAGGACTTGCCCAGGTTGCGGCAACTCAGAACGGCTTTATCACTCATGCGCGACTCACTCATAACGTAGCGCCTCGGCAGGCTGGGTGCGGGCCGCACGCCAGGCCGGGTACAAGGTGGCGAAGAAACTCAGGACCAGCGCCGCGCCACAGACCATGTACACGTCCTGGGCCTGGATCTGCGATGGCAGGTAATCGATGAAATACACGTCGGCATTGAGGAACTTGTGCCCGATCAGTTTCTCGATGCCGGCGATGGCGGCACTGACATTCAATGCGGCAAGAATGCCGACTACGGCGCCGATCAGGGTACCGATCACCCCGATCACCGTGCCCTGGACCATGAAGATGAGCATGATTTGCCCGGGCGTCGTGCCGAGGGTGCGCAAGATGGCGATGTCGCCACGCTTGTCGTTGACCACCATCACCAGCGTGGAAATGATGTTGAACGCGGCCACCGCCACGATCAGCAGCAACAGCAGGCCGATCATGGCTTTTTCCATGCGGATCGCCTGGTACAGGTTACCGTGGGTACGGGTCCAGTCGCGGCTGTAGAACTCCTGGTCACCCAACTGCTGGGCGATGCTCCAGGCCACCCGCGGCGCCTGGAACAGGTCGTCGAATTTCAGGCGCAGGCCCTGTACCTGGTCGGGCTTCCAGCGGTGCAGGCGCGACAGGTCGCTTATGTTGGTCAGGCCCAGGTAGCCGTCGATCTCGCCCGCGCCAACGTGGAAGGTGCCGACCACAGTGAAGCGCTTCATGCGCGGGAACATGCCGGCCGGGGTCACGCTGACCTCGGGGGCGACGAAGGTGAGCTTGTCGCCGATGGCCACACCCAGCTTGGCCGCCGCCTTGTCACCGATCATGATCCCCCACTCGCCCGGCGCCAACTGGTCCAGGCGCCCCTGCAAGACAAAGTTGTCGATGATCGACACCTCGCGCTCGCGGGCCGGGTCGATGCCATTGAGCAGCACTTTCTGCACCTTGCCATCATGGGTCAGCAGGCCTTGCATCTGGGTGAACGGCGCAACCGCCACCACCTGCGGATTCTGCTTTACTTGTTGGGCAAGGGCCTGCCAATCGGCAATGGGTTGGCCGCTCTCCAGCGTGGCATGCGGGATCATGCCCAACACGCGGGTACGCATCTCGTGGTCGAAACCGTTCATCACCGACAGCACCACGATCATCACCACCACGCCCAGGGCGAGGCCGATCATCGAGGTCAGGGAAATGAACGAGACGAAGTGATTGCGACGTTTGGCACGGGTATAACGCGTACCGATAAATGCGAAAAGAGGTCTGAACATGTCGGGGCTTGTTCGGATGAAAGGGAACGTCCTTGTGGCGAGGCGCCTACGGCGGCTTTACACTCGGACCACCGCCGCTACCTTGGGTTCGCCATGACGACATTAGACGAAGAAGATCGCCGCGAATACTACCGCATCGACGATCGAATCGCACTTCAAATAAGCCCCCTCAGCGCGGCCGAAGCCCTTGACCCAGATGTATTGCAAGATGATTCCCCACTGTTCAACCTGCTCAGCGAGCTGCACCTGTCAGACTTCGAGGCGCAGCACCTGCTGCGCCAGCTGAGCGACAAGGACCGCACGCTGGCCGCCTTCCTGCGTGCGCAGAACAAACGCCTCGACCTGCTCAGCGCAGTGGTTGCCCAGACCCTGCTCGGCGCAGTCGGGCAACCCCAGCCAGTGGTCATTTCCGAAGGCGGTATCGAATTTACCCAGCACAACCCGCTTGCCCCCGGCACCCGGGTCAAGGTGAAAATGGTGCTGATGCCACGTGCCCACGGCCTGCTGCTGCGCGGTAAAGTCACCCACTGCGACCAGCGCCCGGGGGGCGGCTACGACGTCGGCACCGAGTTCATCGACATGACCGACGCCCAACGGCAACTGCTGGCCCGTTACATCCTGCAGCGCCAACAGCAGCAACGGCGCCAGCAACTGGAACAGAACAGCCCTGCATCCTGAACCTGTTTTCTCTGATTTGAAGGAACGAACGTGACCCTGATCTACGGCCATCGCGGCGCCAAGGGCGAAGCACCCGAAAATACCCTGACCAGCTTCCAGCAATGCCTGGCACACGGCGTGACCCGCTGCGAACTGGACCTGCACCTGTCAGCCGACAACCAGCTGATGGTGATCCACGACGCCACCCTCAAGCGCACCACCGGCCGGCGCGGCAAGGTGGTCGAACACCCGGCCGCCGACCTGGTCAAGGTCGATGCCCGCAAGGGCGGGCCAGGCCACGTGCAGCCCTGCCCGATTCCCACGCTGGAAGAGCTGTTCCAGAAATGCCCGTTCGAGCACTGGCAACTGGAGGTGAAAAGCGCCTCGCGCACGCGGGCTGCCACCACCGTTCTGGCCATCCGCGAGCTGGCCCAGCAGTACGGCTTGCTGGACAAGGTCACCATCACCTCCAGCTCGCGCGAAGTACTGGGTGCAGCCCAGGAGCTGGTGCCAGACGTGAAACGTGGGCTGGTGGCGGAGTACGCCTGGCTCGACCCGTTGAAGGTCGCCCAGAACTACGGCTGCGACTTGCTGGCCCTGAACTGGACGCTATGCACCCCAGAACGCCTGCTCAAAGCACAGGCCCAAGGTTTGCACGTGTCGGTATGGACGGTCAACGAGCCGGCACTGATGCGCCGGCTGGCTGACTTTGGCGTGGACAGCCTGATTACAGACTTTCCCGGTTTGGCCAAGACCACCCTCGGGCAGGGTTGAAATCGGTCTCTCCGACCGGCTCAGGCCACCGGTCGGAGCCGCTCAAAAAAGCCGGTTCAGGCCGTCGTAGGCAGCTACCCGGTAGGCTTCGGCCATGGTCGGGTAGTTGAACGTGGTGTTGACGAAATACTTCAGGTTGTTCTGCTCACCTGGCTGGTTCATGATCGCCTGGCCGATGTGGACGATCTCCGAGGCCTGGTAGCCGAAGCAGTGAACACCCAGGATTTCCAGGGTTTCGCGGTGGAACAGGATCTTCAGCATGCCCTGCGGCTCGCCGGCAATCTGCGCTCGCGCCATGCTCTTGAAGAACGCCTTGCCCACTTCGTACGGCACTTTGGCCTGGGTCAGCTCCTGCTCGTTCTTGCCGATCGAGCTGATTTCGGGAATGGTATAGATGCCGGTCGGCACGTCATTGACGAAACGCCAGCTGCCGTTGTCTACGATGCTGCCAGCGGCCGAGCGGCCCTGGTCATGGGCGGCACTGGCCAGGCTTGGCCAGCCGATCACGTCACCGGCGCCGTAGATGTTCGGCACGGTGGTACGGTAGGCCTCGTCGACCTCGATCTGGCCCCGGCTGTTGACCTTGATGCCAATGTTCTCCAGGCCCAGCTTGTCAGTGTTGCCGGTACGGCCGTTGCACCACAGCAAGGCGTCGGCCTTGATCTTCTTGCCCGACTTCAGGTGCAGGATCACACCGTTGTCCAGGCCTTCGACGCGCTCATAATCTTCGTTGTGGCGCACGGTGATGTTGTTGTTGCTGAAGTGGTAGCTCAGCGCCTGGGAAATTTCCGAGTCGAGGAAGCTCAGCAACTGGCCGCGGTTGTCCACCAGCTCTACCAGCACACCCAGGCCACTGAAGATCGAGGCGTATTCGCAACCGATCACACCGGCGCCGTAAACGATCAGCTTGCGCGGGGTGTGGCTGAGGCTGAGGATGGTATCGCTGTCGTAGACGCGCGGGTGGTGGAAGTCGATGTCGGCCGGGCGGTAGGGGCGCGAACCGGTCGCGATGATGATGTGCTTGGCATTGAGCTTTTCCACCACGCCGTTCGAGCACACCACTTCCACGGTCTGCTCGTCGGCAAAACTGCCGGTACCGACGAACACGTCAACGCGGTTGCGGGCGTAGTAGCCCGTGCGCGAAGCCACCTGCTTGGCGATGACCTTCTCGGCGCTTTTCAGCACGTCCGGGAACGAAAACCAACGCGGCTCGCCAATGGCACGGAACATGGGGTTGGTATTGAACTGCATGATCTGCCGCACCGAGTGACGCAGTGCCTTGGACGGGATGGTGCCCAGGTGGGTGCAGTTACCACCGACCTGGCGACGGTCATCGACCATCGCAACCTTGCGCCCTGCTTTGGCGGCGTTCATTGCCGCGCCCTCACCGGCCGGGCCGGAACCCAGCACCACTACGTCGTAGTTGTAGACAGCCATGCGTACTCCTTCAGAACTGGCCCGCAAGCCACGGTCGCTCGCGGGACGCGATCATGCCGCCGGGGCGCCATGAGAAAATTCGGGTGCAGTCTAATCAAGCGTGAACGCCGCGCACATTAACCCTTGGTCGCGTCGTAGGCCAATTTCGCCCGCACTACATATGCTTTACCGATCCCTGGCGGCAATCATCCCTGCTTGCGCTTTCACTCGCCTTTCACCGCCTGCGCAAACGCGGGCGTAGCTTGGAAGACGCAGCCACCCCCGGGCCGAGTCACCCGAACGGCGGCACGGTCATGCGCACCGGGCGCCGGACACGGGCATCGAAAGGGGGTGCCAATAGCGCCGGCCATTGTCCTCGAAATAGTGCCGCTCGTCATCCGAGCCCAAGTGATTTACCGGGCGTACGCACCTGCAACGGCCGCAGGAACATGAAAAGCAGGCAAAAAAAACGGGAACCCGAAGGTTCCCGTTTCTTCATTGCCTTACACGTGAATCAGCGTGGGAACGCAGGCGGGTTCACACCGGCCATGTCTTCCATCACGCGAACCACCTGGCAGCTGTAACCGAATTCGTTGTCGTACCACACGTACAGAACAACACGGTTGTCATTGGCGATGGTCGCTTCAGCGTCCACCACACCGGCGTGGCGCGAGCCCACGAAGTCGGTCGACACCACTTCCTGCGAGGCAACGTAGTCGATCTGCTTGTGCAGCTCCGAGTGCATTGCGGTCTGGCGCAGGTACTCGTTGATTTCGTCGCGAGTAGTGGCCTTTTCCAGGTTCAGGTTGAGGATGGCCATCGAAACGTTCGGCGTAGGTACGCGGATGGCGTTGCCGGTCAGCTTGCCCTTGAGCACTGGCAGTGCCTTGGCAGCAGCGGTGGCGGCACCGGTTTCGGTGATGACCATGTTCAGCGGCGCGGCGCGGCCACGGCGGCTGCCCTTGTGGAAGTTGTCGATCAGGTTCTGGTCGTTGGTGAACGAGTGAACGGTTTCGACGTGGCCGTTGACGATGCCGTACTGATCGTTGATGGCCTTGAGCACCGGCACGATGGCGTTGGTGGTGCAGGAAGCCGCCGAGATGATCTTGTCATCGGCCGTGATATCGCCGTGGTTGATGCCATGCACGATGTTCTTCAGCGCGCCCTTGCCAGGCGCGGTGAGGATCACGCGGGCAGCGCCCGGGCAGGCCAGGTGCTGGCCCAGACCGTCGGCATCACGCCATACGCCGGTGTTGTCGACGATCAGCGCGTTTTCGATACCGTACTGGGTATAGTCGACTTCGCTGGGGTTCTTGGCGTAGATAACCTGGATCAGGTTGCCGTTGGCGGTGATGGTGTTGTTGGCTTCATCGATGGTGATGGTGCCATCGAACGGGCCATGCACCGAGTCACGGCGCAGCAGGCTGGCACGCTTGACCAGGTCGTTTTCGGCGCCCTTGCGCACAACGATAGCGCGCAGGCGCAGGCCGTCGCCGCCACCGGTCTTCTCGATCAGGATGCGCGCCAGCAGGCGGCCGATGCGGCCGAAGCCGTACAGCACCACATCAGTGCCTTTGCGCGCCGAAGCGTTCTGCTGGCCAACCACTTCGGCCAGCTCTTCACGGACGAACTGCTCGGCAGTGCGGCCATTGCCTTCCTGCTTGAACTTGTTGGCCAGCTTGCCCAGGTCGACCGAAGCGGCGCCCAGTTTCAGCTCGCTCATGGCTTTGAGCAGGGGGAATGTCTCGTGGACGGACAGTTCGGTTTCGTCGGTTTGGCGATGACGCGCAAAGCGGTGCGCCTTGAGGATCGAGATAACCGAACGGTTGATCAGGCTGCGGCCATAAATCGAGCTCACCACATTGTTGTTGCGGTAGAGCTGACCGATAAGCGGGATCATCGCTTCAGCCAGGGCTTCACGATCGATCCACTCACCAAGACACTGGTCGGGCTTCTGAGTCACGGGAACCTTCCACATGTAGGGACAGAAAAAAGGGGCTACATTATGACGCCCCAACACAGAACCGGCAATGAGCGCCTGTCGCAGTGAGCCAAGCCAGCATTCATGCCCTTTGGAGCCTGACAGCCGGCACCGTCACCGGTACAATCGGTCTCTTTGCCGCAACGCTTGGAGTGCAATCTCCCGTGTCAGTTCTGCGCCTACCGCAAATGTCGGCCACGGCCGGCAAACAAACCTGGGGCAACCTGCCCGGTGCCGCCCTCAGCCTTGCCATCGCCGAGGCCGCCAGCAGCGCTGGCCGCTTCACCCTGTTATTGACGGCCGACAGCCAGGCCGCCGACCGTCTGGAACAGGAGCTGCGTTTCTTCGCACCCGACCTGCCGGTGCTGCCGTTTCCCGATTGGGAAACCCTGCCCTACGACCTGTTCTCGCCGCACCAGGACATCATCTCCCAGCGCATCGCCAGCCTTTACCGCTTGCCTGAGCTGAGCCACGGCATCCTCGTGGTGCCGGTGACCACTGCCCTGCACCGCCTGGCACCCACGCGCTTTCTGCTGGGCAGCAGCCTGGTGCTGGACGTGGGCCAGACCCTCGACGTGGAGCAGATGCGCACGCGGCTGGAAGCCACCGGCTACCGCTGCGTCGACACGGTCTATGAGCATGGCGAGTTCGCCGTGCGCGGTGCACTGATCGACCTGTTCCCCATGGGCAGCAAGCTGCCCTACCGCATCGACCTGTTCGATGACGAGATCGAGACCCTGCGCACCTTCGACCCCGAGACCCAGCGCTCGATAGACAAGGTGGATTCCGTGCGCCTGCTGCCTGCGCGCGAATTCCCCATGCAAAAGGACGAAGTGACCCGCTTCAAGGCACGCTTTCGCGAACGCTTCGACGTCGACTTCCGCCGCAGCGCGATCTTCCAGGACCTGGCCAGCGGTATCATCCCCGCCGGTATCGAGTACTACCTGCCCCTGTTCTTCGAAGAAACCTCCACCCTGTTCGACTACCTGCCGGCGGACACCCAGGTGTTTTCGCTGCCGGGGGTGGAACAGGCCGCCGAACACTTCTGGAACGACGTGCGCGGGCGTTATGAAGACCGCCGTGGCGACCTCAGCCGGCCACTGCTGCCACCGGCCGAGCTGTTCCTGCCGGTCGAAGACTGCTTCGCCCGGCTCAAGCAGTGGCCGCGGGTGGTGGTCAGCAGCGACGACCTGGAAGCCGGCGCAGGGCGCGAGCGCTTCCCGGCGCGCGCCCTGCCCAACCTGGCGATCGAGGCCAAGGCCAACCAGCCACTGGCCGAGCTGGCCAGCTTCCTCGACCAGTTCCTCGGCCGCGTGCTGTTCACCGCTGAATCGGCCGGCCGACGCGAGGTATTGCTGGAGCTGCTCGAACGGCTGAAGCTGCGCCCGCACACCGTTGATGGCTGGCACGATTTCATCACCGGTGCCGAGCGCCTGGCCATCACCATTGCCCCACTGGACGAAGGCCTGCTGCTGGACGACCCGGCCATTGCCCTGGTCGCCGAAAGCCCGCTGTTCGGCCAGCGCGTCATGCAGCGCCGGCGCCGTGACAAACGTGGCGAAACCGCCAATGACGCGGTAATCAAGAACCTTACCGAACTGCGCGAAGGCGCACCGGTGGTGCACATTGACCACGGCGTAGGCCGCTACCTGGGCCTGGCCACGCTGGAAATCGACGGCCAGGCTGCAGAGTTCCTGACCCTGGAATATGCCGAAAACGCCAAGCTCTACGTGCCAGTTGCCAACCTGCACCTGATCGCCCGCTACACCGGCAGCGACGACGCCCTGGCACCGCTGCACCGGCTGGGTTCGGAAGCCTGGCAGAAGGCCAAGCGCAAGGCTGCCGAACAAGTCCGCGACGTGGCCGCCGAACTGCTCGACATCTACGCCCGGCGTGCCGCGCGCAAAGGCTACGCCTTCGCCGACCCGTCGGCCGACTACGCCACGTTCAGCGCCGGCTTCCCGTTCGAAGAAACCCCCGACCAGCAGGCCGCCATCGAAGCCGTGCGCGCCGACATGCTCGCGCCCAAGCCGATGGACCGCCTGGTCTGTGGCGACGTGGGCTTCGGCAAAACCGAAGTGGCCATGCGGGCGGCGTTCATTGCCGTGCACAGCGGCCGCCAAGTGGCTGTACTGGTGCCGACCACCCTGCTCGCCCAACAGCACTACAACAGCTTCCGCGACCGCTTCGCCGACTGGCCGGTGACCGTGGAAGTGATGAGCCGCTTCAAGTCCGCCAAGGAAGTCGCCGCCGCCGCTGCAGACCTGGCCGAGGGCAAGATCGACATCCTGATCGGCACCCACAAGCTGCTGCAGGACGACGTACGCTTCAAGGACCTGGGCCTGGCAATCATCGACGAAGAGCACCGTTTTGGCGTACGCCAGAAGGAGCAGCTCAAGGCCCTGCGCAGCGAAGTCGACATCCTCACCCTCACCGCCACACCCATCCCGCGTACGCTCAACATGGCGGTGGCAGGCATGCGCGACCTGTCCATCATCGCCACGCCGCCGGCGCGCCGCCTGTCGGTGCGCACCTTCGTCATGGAGCAGAACAAGAGCACCGTCAAAGAGGCGCTGCTGCGCGAACTGCTGCGCGGCGGTCAGGTGTACTACCTGCACAACGATGTGAAAACCATCGAGAAATGCGCAGCCGACCTCGCCGAACTGGTACCCGAGGCACGCATCGGCATCGGCCATGGGCAAATGCGCGAGCGTGAACTGGAACAGGTGATGAGCGATTTCTACCACAAGCGCTTCAACGTGCTGGTGGCGTCGACCATCATCGAAACCGGTATCGACGTGCCCAGCGCCAACACCATCGTCATCGAACGCGCCGACAAGTTCGGCCTGGCCCAGTTGCACCAGCTGCGCGGCCGGGTTGGCCGCAGCCACCACCAGGCTTACGCCTACCTGCTCACGCCTACCCGGCAGAAGGTCAGCGCCGACGCCGAAAAGCGCCTGGAAGCGATCGCCAACACCCAGGACCTTGGCGCCGGCTTCGTGCTGGCGACCAACGACCTGGAAATCCGCGGGGCCGGCGAGCTGCTGGGCGAAGGCCAGAGCGGGCAGATCCAGGCCGTTGGCTTCACCCTGTACATGGAAATGCTCGAGCGCGCAGTCAAGGCCATTCGCAAAGGCACCCAGCCCAACCTGGAACAGCCACTGGGCGGCGGCCCGGAGATCAACCTGCGCCTGCCGGCGCTGATCCCCGAAGACTACCTGCCCGATGTGCATGCCAGGCTGATCCTGTACAAGCGCATTGCCTCGGCGGCTGACGAAGAGGGCCTCAAGGACCTGCAGGTCGAAATGATCGACCGCTTCGGCCTGCTACCGGAACCCACCAAGAACCTCATGCGCCTGACGTCGCTCAAGCTGCAGGCGGAAAAGCTCGGCATCAAGAAAGTCGATGCCGGCCCCAATGGCGGCAAGCTCGAGTTCGAGGCTGAAACCCCGGTAGACCCGCTGACCTTGATCAAATTGATTCAGGGCCAGCCCAAACGCTACAAGTTCGAAGGCGCGACCCAGTTCCGCTTCCTGGTGCCGATGGAGCGCCCGGACGAACGCTTCAACACCTTGGAGGCGCTGTTCGAGCGCCTGACCCCACAGCCTGCCTAAGGAAGATCCATGCGTGCCATCCGTTGCCTGACCCTGCTGCTGGCGCTGTTCGCGCCAGCCGCCTTCGCCGAAGGCCTGTATCAGGTAGAAATGATTCTGGTGCGGCAGAACAGCGTGCCCGCCTTTACCAGCCCGTTCGCACCGGAAGACTGGAGCGGCGGTGCTGCGCGCCTGCACAAAGACGCCGAGCAACGCCCGGCGCTGGAAGACGAAGCCACCCGCCTGGAGGCGACCGCAGACTACACCGTGCTGATGCACAAGGCCTGGCGGCAACAGGTGGGCGACCAACCCAGCCGCATCGCCTTGGGCGAAGGCACCGAGCAATTCGGCCATTTCCCTATCGAAGGCAACCTGAGCATTGCCCAAGGGCGCTTTATCGCGGTGGAGGCCAACTTCTGGGTCAACCAGCTGGATGGCAACGGCAGCGTGCTGCAAAGCGAGCAGTTCAAGCAAAGCAACAGTAACGTCAAAGGTGGGCAGCTGACCTTCCTCGACGGTGGGCACCTGGCGGTGCTGCTGAAGATCACGCCACCGGGCACGCCGAAAATGCCGGCCATGGACCCGGAGATGATGGAGCAGTAAGCGCATGAAGCCAGATGCCGCCGAGTTGGTGAATCAATACCCGAACTGGACCCAGTCGTTCAGCAAGGCCACCCTGCAGCGCGCAGAACGCTATGCCGATGAAGGCCGGGTAGAACTGGACGCTATCTACCGCCAGACCATCACCGCCCGGTGCGAAGGCAGCGGCGACAATGTCTACCAGCAAACCATCGAACTGCACATTGCAGGCGGCCGCTGCCACGTCGAGGGTGAGTGCGACTGCCCGGTACGACAAAACTGCAAGCATTGCGCTGCGGTACTGTTCACCCTCAGCGGCCCCGACATCAGCACCGAGCCTGTGCAAAGCCCACCGGGTATGCTGTCGGCCGAACTGCAGCACTGGCTGAGCGGCCTGGAGCAGCCGCCGGCCCAGACCGGCGCAGCCGATGACAAACGCGGGCGCATGGTCTGCTACCAGCTGCAACTGACCGATGCTGCCGGCTGTTCGCTGCTGGTGCGCAAAGGCACACGCAGCGAGGACGGCATCCGCTTCAGCCGGGTGCAGTCACTTTACGATTTTCTCTACGAGCCGCCGCGCTTCGTCACCGACCAGGACACGCGCATCCTGCGCCTGCTTGCGGCATTGAACCAGGGTGCCGGCCAGGACCGCGGCTACCAACTCAAAGGCCAGGAAGGCGGCGAACTGTTCCAGCGCGCACTGGAGACCGGGCGCATGCTGTTCGACGTCAACATGCCCCTGCTGCACGAAGGCCCGCCGCGCCCCGCCGAGTTCCGCTGGGTACGCCAGGACAACGGCAACTACCGGGGGCTGTGGTACAGCGGTGAGGAACCGCTGCGCTGCGTCATCCCGCTGCTGCCGCTGTACTACTTCGATGTGCAGGCGCAAGAGGTGGGCAAGGTCGAACACACCCTTGACCCGCACGTGGCCGTGCAGCTGACCATCGCCCCCGATGTGCCGGAACACCTGGTCGTGCCCCTGAGCCACAAACTCAATGCCCTGAGCCACAAGGTGCCGACCCCAGCCCCCGTGCGAGAGCAAGTGATCGAGGACATCCAGCCACAGGCCCTTCTGGCCCTCGGCAGCCTCGAGTACACCGCCTACATGCCGAAAACCGGGCGCATGCAACGGCAGATGCAACATCGCGCCGCATTGGCGTTCGACTATGACGGCCTGCAAGCCAGCGGTAGCGACGACAAGCCGCTGACCCGCCTTGCAGGCAACACCAGCCAGCGCATCCGCCGCCAGCCCCAGGCTGAACAAGCCCTGCGCAAAGTGCTGCGGGACTTCGGCTTCAGGCCTGCAACCCGGCAGAGCAAGGCATTGCCCGACAGTGCCGGGGAAATGTATCAACTGCCCGACGACGAAGCCTGGCTGCACTTTGCCCGCGAAGGCCTGCCACGCCTGCGCGAAGCCGGCTGGGCCATCGACACCCACCGCGATTTCGCCTTCAACCTGCAAGAGGTGGAAGACTGGTACGCGACCATCGACGAAGCGCCGGGCCATGAATGGTTCGACCTGGAACTGGGCATCGTGGTCGATGGCCAGCGCCATAGCCTGTTGCCGATCGTGCTGCAATTGCTGCGCAGCAGCCCAGAGTTGTTACGCCCCAGCGAACTGGCCCGACGCAGTGATGACGAGCACCTGCTGATCGACCTGAACCGCGGCCGCCTGGATGCCCCGCCCTTGCGCGTCGCCCTGCCCTATGGCCGTATCAAGGCGGTGATGGGCACCCTGGGCGAGCTGTACCTGCACGAAGGCAGCGTAGGCCCGGCCCTGCGCCTGGACCGCGCCGACGCCGCGCGCCTGAACCAGATCGAAGGCATGCCGCTGCATTGGGAAGGTGGCGAGCATGTGCGCGACCTGGGCCGCCGCCTGCGTGACGCGCGTGACCTGCAGGTCGCACCGCCAGTCGCGCTGCAGGCCAGCTTGCGCCCCTACCAGCAGCAAGGCCTGAACTGGCTGCAGGCCCTGCGCGAAATGGGTACCGGCGGCATTCTTGGCGACGACATGGGCTTGGGCAAGACCCTGCAGGCCTTGGCTCACCTGCTGCTGGAAAAGGAAGGCGGGCGCCTCGTCAGCCCAGCCCTGGCGGTAATGCCGACCAGCCTCATACCGAACTGGCTGGACGAAGCCGCGCGCTTCGCCCCCGACCTTCGTGTACTGGCCCTGCACGGGCCAGGGCGCAGCCAGCATTTTGCCAAGCTGGGCGACTACGACCTGGTCCTCACCACCTATGCGCTGCTGCCCCGCGACCTGCAGCACCTGCGCGCTCACGCGTGGCACGTACTGGTGCTGGACGAGGCACAGAACATCAAAAGCAGCACCAGCAAGGCGGCCCTGGCCGCCTGCGAACTGCAGGCCACCCAGCGCCTGTGCCTGACCGGCACGCCGATGGAAAACAACCTGGGCGAACTGTGGTCGATCTTCCACTTCCTGATGCCCGGCTGGCTAGGTGAACTGAAGCGCTTCAACCAGGACTACCGCACGCCGATCGAGCGCCACGGTGACAGCGAGCGCATGGCCCACCTGGCCAACCGCGTCCGGCCGTTTCTGTTGCGCCGCACCAAGGAGCAGGTGGCCACCGAGCTGCCGGCCAAAACCGAGATGGTGCACTGGGTCGAGCTCAGCGACGCCCAGCGTGACACCTACGAAGCGGTACGCGTGGCCATGGACAAGAAAGTCCGCGATGAAATTGCCCGCAACGGTGCCGCGCGCAGCCAGATCGTGATCCTCGACGCGCTGCTCAAGCTGCGCCAGGTGTGCTGCGACCTGCGCCTGGTAAAAGGCGTGGAGAGCAAGGGTAACCAGGCCGACAAGGGCAAGCTGGGGGCACTGCTGCAAATGCTCGATGAGCTGCTCAGCGAAGGCCGCCGGGTACTGCTGTTTTCGCAGTTCACCTCGATGCTTGCACTGATCGAGCAGGAACTGCAAAAGCGCCAGATCCGCTACAGCCTGCTCACCGGCGATACCCGCGACCGGCGTACGCCAGTGCAGCAGTTCCAGCAGGGTGACAGCGAGGTGTTCCTGATCAGCCTGAAGGCCGGCGGCGTGGGCCTGAACCTGACGGCGGCAGACACGGTGATCCACTTCGACCCCTGGTGGAACCCGGCTAGCGAAAACCAGGCCACCGACCGCGCCTACCGCATAGGCCAGGACAAACCCGTGTTCGTGTTCAAGCTGATTACCCGCGGCACGGTGGAAGAAAAAATACAGGCACTGCAGCAGGAGAAGGCCGCGCTGGCGGCGAGCCTGCTCGATGGCGGCCAGGCTGGGCAGTGGCGGCTGGGGGATGAAGAGATCGATGCCCTGTTTGCACCGTTGCCGGGCAAGCGTGGGCGCTGATGCCCTCGGGTCGGCCGTGAGGGTTGGCTGGCAGTGAGGCCGAGCGCCGCGCCGGCGGCGATCTCACTGGCAACCAGAAACCCGCTACAGCGGCGACAGGTCAGTCGACCAGCTGCGCCTCTTTCAACGCGCCCAACGCCGCCAGCCAGCGTGGCTGCTGGCGATAGTCGGTACGTGCAAAGCCCTGCCCGCGCATCCGGGCGATACGCGGCGAGGGCCTGACCTGCATGCGCTGCGCTGCGCTCAGTGCCAGCTCTGCCGCCGCGCGGTCATTGCAAACCAGGCCCATGTCGCAGCCGGCAGACAATGCCGCCTCGATACGGCTGGCCGCATCGCCCACCACATGGGCACCGGCCATCGACAGGTCATCACTGAAGATCACTCCGTCAAAGCCCAGCTCGCCACGCAGAATGTCCTGCAGCCAGCGGCGCGAGAAGCCGGCCGGCTGGTCGTCCACCTGCGGGTAGATGACATGCGCCGGCATCACCGCCGCCAATTGCCCGCTCAGGCGGCTGAACGGTACAAGGTCGGCCTGGCGCAGTTGCGCAAGGCTGCGCTCATCGGTGGGAATGGCCACGTGCGAATCGGCCTCGGCCCAGCCATGCCCCGGGAAATGCTTGCCGCAGGCCGCCATGCCTGCGGCATTCATACCGCGGATGAACGCCCCGGCCAACTGCGTCGCACGCAGCGGGTCGCCCTCGAAGGCGCGGCTGCCCACCACGGCACTGCGCTGGTGATCAAGGTCAAGCACCGGAGCGAAGCTCAGGTCCAGGCCCACTGCCAGCACTTCAGTCGCCATCAGCCAGCCACACTGCTCGGCCAGGTATTCAGCGTTGTCGTTGTCGGCCAGCGCGCGCATGGCGGGCAGGCGTACAAAGCCCTGGCGCAGGCGTTGCACACGGCCGCCCTCCTGGTCCACCGCCAGAATCAGATCGGGGCGTATGGCGCGGATGGATGCGCATAGCTCACGCACCTGGCGCGGGCTGTCGATATTGCGGGCGAAGATGATCAGGCCGGCCACTTCGGGCTGGCGCAGCAGGTGACGGTCTTCGGCGGTCAGCCATTTACCGGCGATGTCCACCATCAGGGAGCCTTGCAGACTGACGGTCATGGGTATTCCTTAATTGAAGACTGAACAGAAGCGGCGCTAGCTTAGCCCAAGCGCCCCGCCGCGCCCAGCCTTCAGGCCTTGGCCGTGGCGGCGCTGCTCTTGGTGCGTGGGCGCAGCTGTGCAGTGGCCATGGCCGGGTCGGTGACGCCACTGTCCGCCCGCATGCCGGCCGCCAGGAACGGCACCATCAGGCGCATGACCTGTTCGATGGACGTATTGATACCGAAGTCGGTTTCGGCGATGGCCCGCAGGGCCTTGATGCCGGACATGCTGAACGCGGCCGCCCCCAGCATGAAGTGCACGCGCCAGAACAGCTCCAGCGGCGGAATACGGGGAGCCGCCTCGTTGACCAACAGCATGTAGCGGCGGAACACCTTGCCGTACATGTCTTCCAGGTAGCGCCGCAAGTGCCCTTGGCTCTGGCTGAAGGCAAGGCCCAGCAGCCGCATGAAGATCGACAGGTCGTTGTTGCTGCGCGGCTGCACGGCCAATGCCTGCTCCACCAGCATTTCCAGCAGCTCTTCCAGGCTTGGCTTGTGCTCGGGCTTGGCCTGGCGGCGTTCCAGTTCACGCTCGAGGCTGGCGCAGAACGGGCCCAGGAAGCGCGAGAACACAGCCTGGATAAGCGCTTTTTTGGAACCGAAGTGATAGTTGACCGCCGCCAGGTTGACCCCGGCCTTGCTGGTAATCAGCCGCAGCGAGGTTTCAGCGAACCCCCTTTCCGCGAACAGCTGCTCGGCAGCATCGAGAATGCGTTCAACGGTTTCCGATTGGGCCATGACTACTCCGACTACTCCGCCAGACAAACAGTTGTTTGAAACATACGTTTCAGCCCTGCATCTGTCAAGGCTCGGTGACCGGGCGGTCGCCGTTGGAAAACAGCGCGCGTCGTGCCTCCGGGAGGGGGCGTTCGACTTTTCTTGCAACGTGTGGCTTGAAGCTTATCCAGTACTGTATATAATCCCAGTCACTGTACAAAAAGCCAGAGCGCCCAACATGCTGAAACTGACGCCACGCCAAGCCGAAATTCTCGCGTTCATCAAGCGTTGCCTGGAAGACAACGGTTTCCCGCCCACACGTGCCGAGATCGCTCAGGAACTGGGCTTCAAATCGCCCAACGCTGCCGAAGAACACCTCAAGGCCCTCGCCCGCAAGGGTGCCATCGAAATGACCCCAGGTGCATCCCGCGGCATCCGCATCCCGGGCTTCGAAGCCAAGGCCGAAGAAAGCGGCCTGCCCATCATCGGCCGTGTGGCTGCCGGTGCACCGATCCTTGCCGAGCAGCACATCGAGCAATCGTGCAACATCAACCCCGCGTTCTTCCACCCCCAGGCCGACTATTTACTGCGCGTGCACGGCATGAGCATGAAGGACGTCGGTATCCTGGACGGCGACCTGCTGGCAGTACACACCTGCCGTGAAGCACGCAACGGCCAGATCGTGGTGGCCCGCATCGGCGACGAAGTGACCGTCAAGCGCTTCAAGCGCGAAGGCAGCAAAGTCTGGCTGCTGGCCGAAAACCCCGAATTCGCCCCCATCGAAGTCGACCTGAAAGAACAGGAACTGGTGATCGAGGGCTTGAGCGTCGGCGTCATTCGCCGCTGATCCAGGAGGCGTCATGCAGCAGTTCATTCACGTACCCGAGCAAGCCCAGTTGCCGTTGTTCGAAGCATTCCTTGCCCAACCCGTACTTCCTGGCTTAAAGGCCAGCGAACTGGCACGCAAGCACAGCGACCCCGAGCTTTTCAGCGAACTGTCGCTGCGTGGCGCCCAAGGGCACTGCCAAAACCTGCTGGCACCCGTACTGCGTGAGCTGAGCGAAGAAGACGAAACCCGCTGGCTGACCCTGATCGCGCCGCCGTCGAGCCTGACCCAGGCCTGGCTGCGCGACGCAGGCCTCAACCGTGAACGGATCCTGCTGCTGCAACCCCGTAGCAATCAGAGCCCATTGCAGCTGGCCTGCGAAGCCCTGCGCCTGGGCCTTAGCCACACAGTGGTCAGCTGGCTGGGTAGCGTGAATGCCACTGCCCGCCAGCAACTGCTACGGGCAGCCACTACCGGAAATGCACAAAGCCTGAACATCCGCCTCGGCTGATGTTCAGGCTTTGCCTGTTACTTCAAAACGCCAGGCACCTGCTGCACCCTTAGGGTTCAGTGCAGCACCCGCGGCCCTTCGTCACGCTCAACCTCACCTTCCATCAGGCGACCGGCCATCTGCACGCCCACGCTGAGCATAGCCTTGGCCACTTCAACATGTTGACCCTGCAGGAATACCTTGGCGTCTTCCGAGAAATCCAAGGTTACCAGTGAGCCTTCATCCTCGGCGCGACGCAGTTCGATGCGGCCATCAGGCAACTCGACAATTTCCAGAAAAGACGTAGACATAAATGGCAGTTCTCCGCGAAAGGCCAGTATTGTATCAGCCGTTGCCGCGATCAGCACTCACTCAACGCGTCGCGAAAACGCCTGACCAGGCCTTTGAGGTTATTGCGCCAGCTTTCCAGCTCGGCACGGGACAGCGCTGGATGCTCGGGCTCGTCAAGGTTCACGGCCTGAATCAGCGGCTGGGTAACATCGGTTTTTGGCGCTTTCCTGGCGACAGGTGGTCGGAACAAATCGGCATAAGCACTGAGCATTTGCGCCAGCCAGGTTTCACGTTGGCGCGCCAGCTCCAGCAGCTCGGCCACCTCGGGGATGGCGATGCCGTTCAGGCTGTCGTCGGCCAGCGCCTGCTCCACAGTTGCCACAACCGGCAGGCGGTAGAAAGCACCAATTTCATGGCACATGCCCAGTAGCGCGCCGTACAGGTGAAACAGCGCAGACTCGCGCTCGGCTTGTACCAGGCCTTGGGCATTCATGGCCTGGCTCTGCTCGGCCTTGGCCATGGCCTCGAGGGCGAGCCCGGCAAAGAACAGTTTCTGGTTGGTGCGGGTGTAGGTTTCCTGGGCCATTTCTGTGCCCTCCCTTCAGGCTGCAAGGCAAGTTTCTGCATCATAAATGATTGGGGCCGCAAAGCGGCCCCAATTACAGCACTGAAGGCTCAGCGCTTGTCTTCTACCTTCCAGGCGCCACCGTCGTAGAACGCCTTCCAGCCGGTCGGTTTGCCATCGACCTCGGACTGCACGTACTGCTCCTTGGTTTTGCGGCTGTAGCGGATGACTGCTGGGCGCCCGTCCGGGTCTTTCTGCGGCGCATCGCACAGGAAGTGGTATTTCGGGTCGATCTCGTGCTTGTGCGGCACGATTTCCATGACCAGTGGTGCCCGGGTTTCGCGGTTCTTGGGGAACTGGCTGGCCGCCAGGAACAACCCCGAGGCGCCATCGCGCAGCACGTAGGTGTCGTCCACCTTTTCGCACTTGAGCTCAGGCATGTCCACCTTGTCCATCTTCGGTGGCGCCGCCTCGCCGTTTTTCAGCAGTTTGCGGGTGTTCTTGCAAGCCGGGTTGGTGCAGCCGAAGAATTTGCCGAACCGGCCGGTCTTCAGTTGCATCTCGCTACCGCACTTGTCGCATTCCAGGCTTGGCCCTTCGTAACCCTTGATGCGGTAGTTGCCTTCTTCGATTTCGTAACCAGCGCAGTCCGGGTTGTTACCGCAGATGTGCAGCTTGTGCTTCTCATCCAGCAAGTAGGCATCCATCGCCGTGGCGCAGATCGGGCAACGGTGCTTGCCCAACAGCACCCGCGACTCGGACTCACCCTCGTCGTCCGCAGCGATTTCATCGCCGGGCACCAGGTTGACGGTCGCCTTGCAGCGCTCTTTCGGCGGCAGGCTGTAGCCAGAGCAGCCAAGGAATACGCCAGTGGAAGCAGTACGAATCATCATTGGCCGGCCACATTCCTTGCACGGAATGTTAGTCATGGTCGGCTGGTTGGCGCGCATGCCGTCTTCGCTCGACTCGGCCGTCTGCAGCTTCTTGCTGAAGTCACCATAGAACTCGTCGAGCACGTTTTTCCAGTCACGCTCGCCCTGGGCCACGTCGTCGAGGTTCTCCTCCATGTCTGCCGTAAAGCCGTAGTCCATCAGGTTGGAGAAGCTTTCCGACAGGCGCTCGGTGACGATGTCGCCCATTTTCTCGGAGTAGAAGCGGCGGTTGTGCAGGGTCACATAACCCCGGTCCTGGATGGTGGAAATGATCGCCGCATAGGTCGACGGGCGACCGATGCCGCGCTTTTCCATTTCCTTGACCAGGCTGGCTTCGGTGAAGCGTGCCGGCGGTTTGGTGAAGTGCTGGCTCGGGTCGATCTGCAGCAACTTCAGCGCTTCGCCCTGGACCATTTCCGGCAGTACGTCGTCTTCACCGGGCTTGCTCTGTTGTGGCAGCACACGGGTATAACCGTCGAACTTCAGGATACGGCCCTTGGCGCGCAGCTCGAAGTCGCCGGCAGCCACGGTAACACTGGTAGACAGGTACTGCGCCGGCGGCATCTGGCAAGCCAGGAACTGGCGCCAGATCAGCTCGTACAGGCGCTCGGCGTCGCGCTCCATGCCACTGAGCTTGGTCGGGTGTGTATTCACGTCCGACGGGCGAATTGCTTCGTGCGCCTCCTGGGCGCCTTCTTTGCTGCCGTAGACCAGCGGCGCGTCCGGCAGGTACTCCTTGCCGAACTCACGCTCGATGTAGCTGCGGGCCATGTCCAGGGCATCGGCCGACAGGTTGGTCGAGTCGGTACGCATATACGTGATGTAGCCAGCTTCGTACAAGCGCTGGGCCATCATCATGGTCTTCTTCACACCAAAGCCCAGGCGGTTGCTGGCGGCCTGCTGCAGGGTGGAGGTAATGAACGGCGCCGACGGCTTGCTGCTGGTCGGGCGATCTTCGCGCTTGACCACGCTGTAGCTGGAAGCTTTGAGCTTCTCCAGCGCGGCCATGGCCTGGGCTTCGTTCAGCGGCTTGAACGCCTCGCCATTTTCACGCGCCACCTCGAAACGCACCTTGGCGTTTTTCGCGGTGCCGAGGTCGGCGTGGATTTCCCAGTATTCTTCGGGGATGAACGCGCGAATTTCACGCTCGCGCTCTACCACCAGCTTGACCGCTACCGACTGCACGCGACCGGCAGACAGGCCACGGGCAATCTTGGCCCACAGCAGCGGCGACACCATGTAGCCAACCACACGGTCAAGGAAACGCCGAGCCTGCTGGGCGTTGACCCGATCGATGTCCAGCTCGCCCGGTTGCGAGAAGGCTTCCTGAATCGCCTTCTTGGTAATTTCGTTGAACACCACGCGCTTGTAGCGGGCGTCGTCACCACCAATGGCCTCGCGCAGGTGCCAGGCAATGGCTTCCCCTTCGCGGTCCAAGTCGGTTGCGAGATAGATGGTGTCGGCATCCTTGGCCAGGCGGCGCAGCTCTTCGATCACCTTTTCCTTGCCAGGCAGGATCTCGTACTTGGCTTTCCAGCCGTGGTCGGGGTCGACACCCATGCGCGACACCAGCTGGCGACGGGCCTTTTCCTTGGGTGAAAGCGCCGGGGCCTCACCCGCAGCCTTACCACGCTTGGCGGCCGGCTCTTTGCTTGCGCTGGCCGAACCGCTGGTGGGGAGGTCTCGGATATGGCCGATACTCGACTTCACCACGTACTGGTTGCCCAGGTACTTGTTGATGGTCTTGGCCTTGGCCGGGGATTCCACAATGACCAGCGATTTGCCCATGGATCGGAGTATTCCTGAATCTGAAGATGAAAAACGCGTCAGGTGCCGACACGCGGCACCGCTATATATAGTGGCAAAAGTGTGAGGTCAAGTTCGAACGATCATGCGTGCGACTTGCCCAGCAACCCGGGCAGCCCCTCTTCGGCCTTGACCAAAGCAAAGCGTGGCACCTGCTCGCCGTCAACCTCGACGGACTCCTGGAACATCGAAAGTGGCCTTACCCAGAAGCTGTAGTCACCATACAGGCACTGGTAGAAAACCATCCACTCTTCGCTCTCGGAGTGCCGCGCAACGCTGAAGACACGGTACTCAGGCCCTTTGTAATGCCGGTAGACGCCTGGCTGTATCTGCATGTTGCACACCCTCCTGAATAAAACCTGAAAAAACAAAACCGGGGCACAAGGCCCCGGTTGCTGTCCAGCGGCGCGATCAGACGCGTTCGAAGACAGTGGTGATACCTTGGCCGAGGCCGACGCACATGGTCGCCACCCCCAGGGTACCGCCATTTTGCTTCATGACATTGAGCAGGGTGCCGGAAATACGTGCCCCAGAGCAACCGAACGGGTGGCCCAAAGCGATGGCGCCGCCGTGCAGGTTAACCTTCTCATCCATCTTGTCGAGCACTTTCAAATCTTTCAGCACTGGCAAGGCCTGTGCAGCGAAGGCTTCGTTGAGCTCGATGAAGTCGATGTCGGCCATGGTCAGCCCGGCACGCTTGAGGGCTTTCTGGGTCGATGGCACCGGGCCGTAGCCCATGATCGCCGGGTCCACACCGGCCACCGCCATCGAGCGGATCACCGCCAACGGCTGGATACCCAGGTCCATGGCGCGCTGGCCAGACATGACGATCATGCACGACGCGCCGTCGGTGATCTGCGACGAGGTACCGGCCGTGACCGTGCCCCCTTTGGGGTTGAATGCCGGCTTGAGCGACGCCAGGCCTTCGAGGGTGGTTTCCGGGCGAATGGTTTCGTCGAAATCGAACACCTTCAGGAAGCCGTTCTCGTCGTAGCCCTGCATCGGGATGATCTCATCCTTGAACTTGCCTTCGACCGTGGCCTTGTGTGCCAACTGGTGCGAACGCAGGCCAAACAGGTCCTGCTGCTCACGGGTGATGCCATGCATCTTGCCGAGCATTTCTGCAGTGAGGCCCATCATCCCGGAAGCCTTGGCGGCATGCAAGGACAGGTGCGGGTTAGGGTCCACGCCGTGCATCATGCTGACATGGCCCATGTGCTCCACGCCGCCGACCACGAACACATCGCCGTTGCCGGTCATGATGGCCTGGGCGGCGGTGTGCAGCGCGCTCATCGACGAGCCGCACAGGCGGCTGACGGTTTGCGCCGCGGAGGTGTGCGGGATCTGCGTCATCAGCGAAGCCATGCGGGCGATGTTCCAGCCCTGCTCCAGGGTCTGGTTGACGCAGCCCCAGATCACGTCCTCGACCTCTTTGGGGTCGACCTTGCCGTTGCGCTCCAGCAGCTTGCTGATCAGGTGCGCCGACATGTCCTCGGCGCGGGTGTTGCGGTGCATGCCACCCTTGGAGCGGCCCATTGGCGTGCGACCGAAGTCGACAATCACCACGTCTCTTGGATTCAGGCTCATATCAAATCTCTCGCTCTAGCTCGTTGACCGCTCAGTTAAAGAAGCGCTGGCCATTCTTGGCCATTTCACGCAGCTTGGCGGTCGGGTGGTACAGCGGCCCCAGGTCGGCATAGCGATCGGCCAGGGCAACGAATTCGGCGACACCGATCGAGTCGATGTAGCGCAGCGCACCACCGCGGAAGGGCGGGAAACCAATGCCGTAGACCAGACCCATGTCGGCTTCGGCAGCGGTCTCGACGATGCCGTCTTCCAGGCAGCGCACGGTCTCCAGGCACAGCGGCACCATCATCCAGTTGACGATGTCTTCATCGGTGACTTCGCGCTGTTCGAACACGATCGGCTTGAGCACGTCGAGCACGGTGGCGTCGAACACTTTCTTCGGCTTGCCACGCTTATCGGTTTCGTAGGCGTAGAAGCCTTTGCCATTCTTCTGCCCCAGGCGGTTGGCCTCGTACAGGGCATCCACCGCCGAGCGGCGCTCGTCCTTCATGCGGTCAGGGAAACCTTCGGCCATCACGTCACGGCCGTGGTGGCCGGTGTCGATACCCACCACGTCCATCAGGTAGGCCGGGCCCATTGGCCAGCCGAACTTTTCCATGACCTTGTCGATGCGCACGAAGTCGACACCGGCGCTGACCAGCTTGGCAAAGCCGCCGAAGTACGGGAACAGCACGCGGTTGACCAGGAAGCCCGGGCAGTCGTTGACCACGATCGGGTTCTTGCCCATTTTCTTGGCATAGGCCACGGTGGTAGCCACAGCCACTTCACTGGACTTCTCGCCACGGATCACTTCCACCAGCGGCATCATATGCACCGGGTTGAAGAAGTGCATGCCGACGAAGTTTTCCGGGCGCTTGAGCGCCTTGGCCAGCAGGTTGATGGAGATGGTCGAGGTATTGGAGGCCAGGATCGCATCGTCCTTGACCTGCCCTTCCACTTCCGCCAGCACCGCCTGTTTGACTTTCGGGTTCTCGACCACGGCCTCGACCACGATGTCGACATTGGCAAAGTCGCCATAGGACAGGGTCGGGCGAATGGCATTGAGCGCCTCGGCCATCTTGGCCGGGGTCAGGCGGCCCTTTTCAACGCGGTTGCCAAGCAGCTTGGAGGCCTCGTTCAAGCCCAGCTGGATGGCTTCCTCGCGGATGTCCTTCATCAGGATCGGGGTGCCCTTGACCGCGGACTGGTAGGCGATGCCGCCACCCATGATCCCGGCGCCAAGCACGGCAGCCTGCTTCACGTCGTGGGCGATTTCGTCGTGCGCCTTGGCCTTGCGCTTGAGCTCCTGGTCGTTCAGGAACAGGCCGATCAGGCTCTCGGCAACCGAGGTCTTGGCCAGTTTGGCAAACCCGGCCGCTTCGACTTCCAGTGCCTTGTCGCGGCCGAAGTTGGCGGCCTTCTGGATGCTCTTGATGGCTTCGACCGGGGCCGGGTAGTTCGGCCCGGCCTGCCCGGCTACGAAGCCCTTGGCAGTTTCGAACGCCATCATCTGTTCGATGGCGTTGAGCTTGAGTTTTTCCAGCTTGGGTTGGCGTTTGGCCTTGTAGTCGAGCTCACCGCTGATGGCGCGCTTGATCAGGTCGATGGCGCCAGCCTGCAGCAGCTCGGGCGCAACCACGGCATCGACGGCGCCGACTTTGAGGGCGTCTTCGGCGCGGTTTTCCTTGCCGGCAGCGATCCACTCGATGGCATTGTCCGAACCGATCAGGCGCGGCAGGCGCACGGTGCCGCCAAAGCCCGGGTAGATGCCCAGCTTGACTTCCGGCAGGCCGATCTTGGCGCTGCTGGACATGACACGGTAATCGGCGGCAAGGCACATTTCCAGGCCGCCACCCAAGGCGATGCCATTGATGGCCGCGACGGTCGGCACTTCGAGGTCTTCGAAGGCGTTGAAGATGCGGTTGGCTTCCAGGTTGCCGGCGACCAGTTCGGCCTCGGGCAGCTTGAAGTTGTCGACGAACTCGGTGATGTCGGCGCCGACGATGAACACGTCCTTGCCACTGCTGACGATAACGCCCTTGACCGAGGCGTCGGCCTGGATGGCGCCTACGGCCTCGCGCAGCTCGTTCAGGGTCAGGCGGTTGAACTTGTTGACGGACTCACCCTTGAGGTCGAACTTGAGCTCGACGATGCCACTTTCAAGAGCCTTAACCGTGATGGCTTTACCTTCGTAAATCATCAACTGATCTCCACGATATGGAAGCTGAACTGTACACGCCGATCGCTGCAGCGGAAGCAGGCCTAGCTGCCCCGCCCAGGCACACCCGTCAGCGCGCTAGTCGGAAGTATGGCTTGGCGTGGTGACATACAAACGCTCAATTCATACGCCCGTTTGATTTGGGTGTGCACACATTCTCCGAAAAGATCTGCGTTGTCAAATGCTCACGAGCACGAAGAAAACGCGACTTTCCGGTCATTGTGTACCGTGCGCGCAGCAAACCATGATGACAGTGATCACCGGTCATTCATGCCAGCGATCAACCCCCGCGATTGCACAGCGCTGCACATTTTCGCTTGCGCGCCGACCGGGTATGGCTACACTGCCACTTGCGTGAATGAATACCCGGCCTGCCTGGCCTTTTCTGCGAAAGCAGAACGCAAAGCGGCGACTTGGCACCCCACCCCTTCAGGGGTTTGCCAAGCCGCCGCTTTGTCGTTGTAGGCGCGGTATTGTGTCTTGAGAGGGGATTAGACACAGTTGCTCCTGCAAGTACGGCGACACGTCCAAGCCAGCGCAGGCCCTGTGGGAGCGGGCATGAACGCGAACACCGGCGCAGCCGGTGCCAGACACCGCGTCGCCTGCTTCGCGGGCTTGCCCGCTCCCACAGGTGAATCGCGCAGGCTTTTCAAATTTTGAGAAAGACAGTTGCTCCTGCAAGTACGGCGGCAATCCAAGCCAGCGCAGGCCCTGTGGGAGCGGGCATGCCCGCGAACACCGGCAAAGCCGGTGCCATCCACCGCGTCGCCTGCTTCGCGGGCAAGCCCGCTCCCACAATGAATCGCGCTGGCTTTTCAAATTTTGAGAAAGACAATTGCTCCTAAAGGGATCGTGTTTAACTGAACTCAGGCGAGGACTTCGAGGACGTAGGCAACATCCTGCAATACAGCCGTATCGCCCCGTTCAGTCCAGTACAACGCGATCATCTGAGCATCCGCTTCGACCTTGTAAACGCTCGCCGGCAAGCGCGCCAGCGCCTCCACGTAACGCGGGTCTTCGCAGGGTTCGCGGTACTGGTTCCACCACACCCCCGGGCTGACCTGCCAGTAGCTGAAGCTGTTCTGGTGCCCATGGCGGCGCGCCCGGTGGTACTGCGGGCAAGGACTTGGCGGCTCCTTCTCCAGCCAGTGCGGCCACTGTTGCGGCGCCAGCTGCATGGCCAACCCCATACGTCGGGCTTCCAGGCGCAGCTTCATCTGCTCGCTCTGCTTGCGCGAACTGCGCAACCAGGAAAATGGGCTGAGAATCAGCGCAAGGATTGACACCACCAGCAATACCGTCATATCAGTAGATTCCATAAAGCGTTGCAAATGAGCTGGTTAGCCATTTTTCACGGAAGACCCGCCCGAAAGCGACCATACTTCCTTTATCGCGATTGTCAGGAGTACTGCTCATGCCCTACGAACATTTGTTGGTCGCGGTCGACCTGACCGAAGAATGCGACCCGGTGATCAAGCGCGCCATGGCCTTGGCAGCCCCATCGAAGGCCAAGGTATCGCTGGTGCATATCGTCGAGCCAATGGCCATGGCTTTTGGCGGCGATGTGCCGATGGACCTGTCGCAACTGCAACAACAGCAGTTCGACCAGGCTAAAGAACGCATGGACCGGTTGTTCAACAAGTACCGAGACATTAATCGGGGCGACTCCCACCTGACTTACGGCCAACCGCGCCAGGAAATCCACCAGCTGGCCAAGGACCAGAAGTGCGATCTGATCGTGGTCGGCAGCCATGGCCGCCATGGTCTGGCGTTGCTGTTAGGGTCAACTGCCAATGACGTGTTGCACGGTGCGCCGTGTGACGTGCTGGCGGTACGCTTGCAGAAGAAGGACTGATTCAACCTGGTTCGGCCCTATCGCCGGCATGCCAGCTCCCACAGGGCCACCATAAGGTTTGAAATCCATGGTGCCTCTGTGGGAGCTGGCTTGCCGGCGATAGGGCCGGAGCAGGCTAACAACTATCAGCCTTCCAGCTCAGCCCAGCGCTCTACCAATACATCCAGCTCACCCTGCAGCTTCTCGATCCTGGCCAGCACTGCCGAAGTTTCCGCAATCGGCCGCTGATAGAAGCCCGCCGCATTCACCTCTTCCTGAGCTTCAGCCATGCGCTGCTCCAGCGCGTCGATCTGCCCCGGCAGCATTTCCAGCTCACGCTGCAGCTTGTAGCTGAGCTTCTTCTTCGATGCCTCCTCCACTACCGGCGCAGCAACAGGCGCAGGCTTGGCCTCGACCTTCTCCACCACCGCGCTGTTGAGGGCCGACTTGCCGCCTTTGCTCTCGGTCACGCCCAGCAGCCTCGGCGAGCCACCCTGGCGAATCCAGTCCTCATAACCCCCTACATACTCGCGCACCTTGCCCTCGCCTTCGAACACCAGGGTGCTGGTGACGACGTTGTCGAGGAAGGCCCGGTCGTGGCTGACGATCAGCACGGTGCCCTTGTAGTTGGACAGCACCTCTTCGAGCAGTTCGAGGGTTTCCACGTCCAGATCGTTGGTCGGTTCGTCGAGCACCAGCAGGTTGGCCGGCTTGCTGAACAGCTTGGCCAGCAGCAGGCGGGCACGCTCACCCCCCGACAGCGCCTTGACGGGTGTGCGCGCACGCTGGGGGCTGAACAGGAAGTCGCCCAGGTAACTGAGCACATGGCGGTTCTGCCCATCGATCTCGATGAAGTCACGGCCTTCGGCGAGGTTGTCGATCACCGTCTTTTCCAGCTCGAGCTGGTGGCGCATCTGGTCGAAATAGGCCACTTCCAGCTTGGTGCCGCGCTCGACCTTGCCTGAAGTGGGCTCCAGGTCACCGAGCATCAACTTCAGCAAGGTGGTCTTGCCGGTACCGTTGGCACCCAGCAGGCCGATACGGTCTTCGCGCTGCAGGACCATGGAGAAGTCCTTGACCAGCATCGGCCCTTCGGCATGATGGAAACTCACGTTTTCCAGCACCATGACCTGCTTGCCGGACTTTTCCGCTGCCTCGATCTGGATGTTGGCCTTGCCCTGGCGTTCGCGGCGCTCACCACGCTCTACCCGCAGGGCCTTCAAGGCACGCACGCGACCTTCGTTGCGGGTACGGCGGGCCTTGATGCCCTGGCGAATCCACACTTCCTCTTGGGCCAGGCGCTTGTCGAACAGCGCGTTGGCGGTTTCTTCGGCGGCCAGTGCGGCCTCCTTGTGTACCAGGAAGCTGGCGTAGTCGCCGTTCCAGTCGATCAGGCCGCCACGGTCCAGTTCAAGGATGCGGGTGGCCAGGTTCTGCAGGAACGAACGGTCGTGGGTAATGAACAGTACCGCGCCGTTGAAGCCGCGCAGGGCCTCCTCGAGCCAGGCAATGGCGCCGATGTCCAGGTGGTTGGTCGGCTCGTCGAGCAGCAGCAGGTCGGGCTCCGACACCAGCGCCTGGGCCAGCAGCACCCGGCGGCGCCAGCCACCGGACAGCTCGGCCAGGGTCTTGTCGGCAGGCAGTTGCAGGCGGCTGAGGGTGCTTTCCACCACCTGCTGCAGGCGCCAGCCGTCGCGGGCTTCCAGTTCGTGCTGAACATGCATGAGCTTTTCCAGGTCATCGTCGCCCTGGATGTTCATGCTCAGGTGGTGGAACTGCGCCAGCAGTTCACCCACGCCGTCGAGGCCGGCCGCGACCACGTCGAACACCGTGCGCTCATCGGCCACCGGCAGTTCCTGCGGCAGTTCGCCGATCTTCAGGCCCGGGGCACGCCAGATTTCCCCGTCGTCGCCCTTTTGCTCGCCCTTGACCAGGCGCAGCATGCTCGACTTGCCGGTGCCGTTGCGGCCGATGATACACACCCGCTCGCCACGAGCGATCTGCCAGGACACTTTGTCCAGCAGCGGCATGGCGCCGAATGCGAGGGACACATCGCTGAATTTGAGCAGGGTCATGTTGGTCTCCATAAATCGGGCGCGCATTCTACCTGACTTGGGCCCCCGACGGCAGCAGCCAGGCCAATCGATGCACGCGTGGCGACATCCGGTCGACGTTAATATGCCGATACAAGCACAGTGCTTTCACCCGCTGCCGGCAAACGGCTAAGCTAAGGCAATAGCTTCCAACAGTGCTGGCTCCGCCGTCACTTCCCCATGGTTCAACTGCCCGGACGTATCATGCGCAGCCGCCTGTTACAAATTGCTTCCTGCCTGCTGCTGACCGCTGCCACCAGCGCGGCACAGGCCACCGACCTCACCCTGCAGCGCCAGTACTACGACGAAGCCAAGCGCGCGCTGGCCAAGGGCGACAAAGGCCCTTACCTGCGCTATGCCCAGGCTCTGAGTGACTACCCGCTGACCCCGTACCTGGCCTACGACGAGCTCACCGCCCGCCTGAAAAGCGCCAGCAACCAGGAAATCGAGGCGTTCCTCGCCAAGCATGGCGACCTGCCCCAGGCCAACTGGATGAAACTGCGCTGGTTGCGCTGGCTGGCCGAACGCGGCGAGTGGGACACCTTCGTCAAGTACTACGACCCCAAGCTCAATTTCACCGAGCTCGATTGCCTCAACGGCCAGTACCAGCTCAGCCATGGCCTGCGTGCCGAAGGCAACGCCACCGCCGAAAAGCTGTGGAACGTGGGCAAGTCGCAACCTGCCGCGTGCGACACACTGTTCGGCATGTGGGCCGCTGAAGGCCAACTGACCGAGAGCAAGCGCTGGCAGCGCACCAAGCTGGCGGCCCAGGCGCGCAATTACAGCCTGGCCAATAGCCTGGTCAACGGCCTGACCACCCTCGGCCCGCAAGGCCGGCTGCTGGTCGACGTGGCACAGAAGCCTGAGCTGCTCAACCAGCCATCACGCTTTGCCCCGGCCAACGAGGCGATGGCCGATGTGGTCAGCCTGGGCCTGCGCCGCCTGGCCCGCCAGGACCCGGAGCGGGCCATGGCGCTGCTGGACGACTACGCCCAGCGCATGCATTTCTCCCGCGAAGAAAAGGTGGCCATCGCCCGCGAAATAGGCCTGACCATGGCCCGCCGCTACGACCCGCGGGCGCTCGACCTGATGACCCGCTACGACCCTGAGCTGCGCGACAACACCGTCAGTGAATGGCGCCTGCGCCTGCTGCTGCGCCTGGGCCGCTGGGAAGATGCCTACGAGCTGACCCGGCGCCTGCCTCAGGACCTGGCCAGCAGCAGCCGCTGGAAGTACTGGCAAGCGCGCAGCCTGGAGCTGGCACAGCCGAACAACCCGCAGATCCCGCTGCTGTACAAGACCGTGGCGCGCGAGCGTGACTTCTATGGTTTCCTCGCCGCCGACCGGGCCAAGACACCGTACCAGCTGAACAACAAACCCCTGTTGCTGAGCCCGCAACTGGTGAAGAAAGTACGCAATACACCCGGCATCCAGCGGGCACTGGAATTCCATGCCCGCGGCCAGATCGTCGAAGGCCGCCGCGAGTGGTACCACGTCAGCCGGCACTTCACCCGCGATGAAATGGTGGCCCAGGCGCGCCTGGGTTATGAATTGCGCTGGTACTTCCCGGCCATCCGCACCATCAGCCAGGCCCAATACTGGGACGACCTGGACATCCGCTTCCCGATGGCCCACCGCGATACCCTGGTGCGCGAAGCCAATGTGCGCGGCCTGCATTCGAGCTGGGTATTCGCCATTACCCGCCAGGAAAGCGCGTTCATGGAAGACGCACGCTCCCCGGTAGGCGCCAGCGGCCTGATGCAGCTTATGCCGGCTACCGCCAAGGAAACTGCGCGCAAGTTCAGCATTCCCCTTGCCTCACCGGCACAGGTGCTCAACCCGGACAAGAACATCCAGCTGGGCGCCGCCTACCTGAGCCAGGTGCACAGCCAGTTCAACGGCAACCGGGTCCTGGCCTCAGCAGCCTACAATGCGGGGCCCGGGCGCGTGCGCCAGTGGCTGAGGGGCGCCAAGCACCTGAGTTTCGATGTGTGGGTGGAGTCGATCCCGTTCGACGAAACCCGCCAATACGTGCAGAACGTGCTGTCGTATTCGGTGATCTACGGGCAGAAACTGAACTCACCGCAGCCGCTGGTGGATTGGCATGAGCGGTATTTCGACGACATGTAAGGTTCGCTGAGCGCTTGACGGCCTGTTCGCGGGTAACCCTGTGAGCAGGCCAGTGTCAGCATGCAGCTATTCCAGGATTTCCACGCCCATCCCGACCTCAAGCCACCCGCTGCCATCCACCGCCAGGTTCTGCCCGAACAGGATATCGCCTTCCTTTTCGCGGAAGGTCCTGAGCGTGGCCATCGGTTCGCGGTCTTCACTGCGCTCGCCGGTGGCGGGGTCGATGGTGGTAAAAATACACCTTACACTCGGTTTGAGCAGCCGGAATTCGAGGGTGCCAATGCGGATACGCTTCCAGCCATCCTCGGCGAAAGGCTCGGCCCCCTGCACCACCAGGTTCGGCCGAAAACGCAGCATCTCCATGGGCCGCCCCACACGGCGGTCAAGTTCGTCCAGCGAGCCCTGGCCGATCAGCAACAAGGGGAAACCATCCGGAAAAGCCGCGCGATCGCTGTTGAAGCCATAACCGTTGGGCAAGTAACGGGCACGCTGCTCCGGGCAATGCACCAGGCGCACAGCCTTGCCCAGCCACTCGCTCAGCCAGGCCGCCGCGGCATCGCCGGCGTCTGGGACGCGCAAGGTATCGCGCCAGATCGTCACGCCACGCAGGCCGTCATCGGCAGGGGGCACTGCCACCCTCAGCGAGGCGCGCCCAGGCGCCTGCAAGAGCAGCTGGCCGCCGCCGTCATCGTGCGCCGCGATCTGGCCAAGGCGTGGCCAGGCACGCTGGGTCAGGAAGCGTCCGTTTTCTTCCTCGACCACCATCCAGCGCCGGTCACCCTGCAGGCCCAGCAGCCCCACCGGCGAAGCGCGCAGGCTTTGCGCTTGGCACGACTTCACCGGGTATCGGTACAACTCACTCAGAAACATCCCTGCCGCCTCGCGTCTTGGCAAATGCCAAGCTTATACCGGGCAGGCGTGGCGATCACGCGGTGGCCGTATCCAGCTGCAGGCGCTGCTTGACCACGTCGACAAGGCGATCGGGCTGGAACTTGGAAAGGAAGTTGTCGCAACCCACTTTCTTGACCATGGATTCATTGAAACTGCCCGACAGCGATGTGTGCAGCACCACATAGAGTTGGCGCAGCCGCGCATCGCTACGAATCTCGGTGGTCAGGCGGTAGCCGTCCATTTCCGGCATTTCGGCGTCGGTGAACACCATCAGCAGCTTTTCACATACGTCCTCGCCCGCATCGGCCCAACCCTTGAGCATGCGCAGTGCCTTCAGGCCATCACTGGCCACATGCAGTTTCATGCCCAACTGGGACAAGGTGTCGCGCAACTGCGCCAGGGCCACACTGGAGTCGTCCACCAACAGCACCTCCCGGCCTCGCGCCCTTGCCAGCACGGGGTCGGCCAGTTTCTCGCCAGAAACCCGGGCGTTGTAAGGCACGATTTCAGCCAGCACCTTTTCTACGTCGATGACCTCGACCAGTTGATCATCGACTTTGGTGATGGCAGTCAGGTAATGCTGGCGCCCGGCGCTGGACGGCGGCGGCATGATCGACTCCCAGTTCATGTTGACAATGCGGTCGACCCCTCCCACCAGGAAGGCCTGCACCGAGCGGTTGTACTCGGTGACGATGATGGTGCTGTCGGGCGTGGGTTGCAGCGGGCGCATGCCAATGGCTTGGGACAGGTCGATCACCGGCAACGTCTGCCCACGCAGGTTGACCACGCCGCAGACGAACGCATGGCGCTGGGGCATCAGGGTGAGCTTGGGCAGTTGCAGCACTTCCTGAACCTTGAACACGTTGATCGCGAACAATTGGCGGCCCGCCAGGCGGAACATCAGGATTTCCAGGCGGTTCTCACCTACCAGTTGCGTGCGTTGGTCTACCGTGTCGAGAATGCCAGCCATTGGAAAGCCCCCAGGCTTGAGTCGAAAAAGGTGAATTGACCTACCCTGTATCGGCGGCTTGCCGCACACCTTGACCCTTGCGGGAAAATGCCGAGCCGGCAATTGATATCACTTTACCATCATGCTTTACTGCCGGCACCTTGCGCGATTTCAGCAGCCTACATCAGGGAAACCCCTAGGGGCAGTCAGGTGGAACCTGATATTCGCGATATCCTTTAGCCATTAATGTGACGCCATTCTCATTGCATGAATGGAGTCAGGCTTTTGCTAGCTATCGTTGCGGTGTGCCCGTCACCTGCGCCTACCCCACGCGCGGGGACCTGATCATGGACACCGCCTTAGCGTTCGACAACGCACTGCAGGGCTTCCTGCTGGATGCCCAAGTACTGCTGACCCAGGCCCAGGAATGCCTGCAGCATCTGGAATTGATCGACAACGATCCGGACGCCTGCCGCTGCCTGGACAGCACCCTGGCCAGCCTTGCCGGGCAAGCCACCCGCCTGGGCGCGCGCGAAGTTGCCCATTACGCCACCGCGCTTCACCAGTTGCTGGCCCCGGCCTGCCAAAGTGGCTGCCTGCAGCCTGAAGCATTGCCTGCGATCGAGGCGTGCCTGACCCTGCTGGCCTGGCAACTGGAGTTGCTCGATAGCCGAACCGGGCGCTTGAACCTGGATATCGGCGAGCAATTGGTGCTGCTGGGCGAGCTGGCCAAGGTCGTGCAGCAGCCCTTTGCACCTGCGTGCGCGTCCTGCGATGAAGCAGGCAAAACGTGCGATCACCCGCATGACGCCATGCGCTCCGGCAGCCATGGCAGCCGGTCGTACCGCGCGCACTAACCTGACCAGAAGTGCAACTAAGTACATGCACTCAAGCCCTGCGCTGGTCGAACTTGCAAAGTTCGCAAAGTTTCAGGACGGCCAAGTTGAATCATTACCGCCTTAGTTGCAATGCAGGTGCGAGCAGCATGACCCGCAGGTGGCACTTTGCTACCCGGCACCGCCCTGTCAACAGGCGTTTCGGAGCGTTACCCAGCCGCGACCTACGCCGTACGAAGTGTTAATATGCGCCCCCAGAAACACTTGCAATCACAAAAAAGTTTGCACATCAGGTGCTCGACAAAACAGCGGAAGTACTGCGCCAAAGCCTCTGACCCGCATTGTGCAAGGCCTTTATCAGCAATACTTCAGTGGCTTCCCTATTTATGCTCCCACGCTTGAAACTTGCCATGCGTAGCCGCCGCCGCGTTGCCCTGCTGCGCTGGCTGACAGTCGGGCTGTGTGTGGCCTCGCTGGTCACTCACCTGATGCTGTACCTGGCCGACCTGGCAATCCCGGCCGGCCTGCTGCTTTTGCAGTTGGGCGCAACACTCGCCGCCGCCCTGCAGTTGGGCCTGGGCGCAAGGTCGATCAGCCTGCGCCCAGCTGAACTGGCCGAGCGCATGCTCAAGGTGCAGGAAGACGAGCGGCAACACCTGGGCCGGGAGTTGCACGACGACATTGGCCAGTTGCTGACTGCCGCCAAACTGCAACTGCAATGGCTGAAGCGGCGCATGCCGGCCGAGTTGCAGGGCCACTGCGATGCGCTGCACAGCACCCTGGATGACACCCTGGGCACGGTGCGTAACGTGTCGAGCCTGCTCAACCCCAGGCAATTGGCGAGCCTCGGGTTGGAAGCCAGCTTGCGCGCGCACTTGGTCCGCACGCTGGGCAGCAGCAGCGTACACTGGAGCCTGGCGTGCAACCAACGCCTGGGCGGCATCGACGATGCAGTGGCCATGGCAGTGTTCCGCATCACCCAGGAAGCGGTCACCAACATGCTGCGCCATGCCCAGGCACGCAACCTGGTTGTGCGCCTGCAACGCACCCCTGCCGGGCTGGCGTTGTCGATTCACGACGATGGCTGCGGCTTCGTCCCCGCCCGGCACCCGGCCGAGGCCGGCCAACGCGGCCTGGCCGGCATGCAGGAGCGGGTAACGGCCTTGCAGGGCAGCCTGCAGATCACCAGCCAGCCTGGCCAGGGTACACGGATAGAAGCGATGTTCCCGTGGCCACCGCGCACCCAGCAACGCGCCAGGAGTACTGTTGCCCATGACCTGTAGATTGCTGCTGGTCGACGACCACTCGCTGATCCGCGCCGGTGTACGTGCGCTGGTTTGCGATATTCCCGGTTACAGCGTGGTCGGTGAGGCCGACGATGGCAGCCAGTTGCTTGAGCAGGTGCGCGCACTGGCGCCGGACATTGTCCTGCTGGACATTTCCATGCGCTCGACCAGTGGCCTGGACGCCCTGACCCAATTGCGGGCCTGCGGCAGCACCTGCAAGGTGCTGATCCTGTCGATGCACACCGATCCGGACCTGATCATGCGCGCCCTGGAAAGCGGTGCCCATGGTTACCTGCTCAAGGACACCAGTGCCACCGAGCTGGAGCAGGCCCTGGAGGCGGTACGCCACGGCGAGCGCTACCTGAGCCCGGCCATCGCCCACACCGTCATCAACCAGGCGCTACAACGCAACAGGCCGGGCGCGCAGGGCAACAGCGACCGGCATAACCTCACGGCGCGCCAGCTGGAGATCCTGCGCCTGATCGTGCGCGGCAAATCGACCCGGGAAATTGCCACAGGCCTCGGCCTGTCGATCAAGACCGTGGAAACCCACCGCTCGCAAATCATGAAGCGCCTGCAAATTCATGATGTGGCTGGCCTGGTACTGTTTGCCGTGCGCGAAAAAATCATCAGCCTGGACGACTGAGCAGCGGCGACCCGGCAGGCAGGTGCAGGCGCAACGCTGCGGGCCGGGCTTCGAAACGCAAGTTGGTAGTCTGCAAGGGCTCGCCATCGAGGTTGAGGTCCAGGCCCTGGGCGCTCTTGATCTCGACCCAGGGCAACCTGGCACGGACGAACAGGCCATCACCGGCCAGCAGGTCACGCAACGTGCCCAGCATTTCCTGTGGGGCAGGCAGCACGGCGATATCGAGCAAGCCATCATCGACTACCGCATCCGGGCACAGCTCCTGCCCGCCTCCCGCTTGGCGGCCATTGCCGATACCCAGTGCCAGCAGATCCCCTTGCCAGTGGAAATCCGGCCCTAGCAGCTCGACCGAAGCCGCCTGCAGTTCGCTGAAGCGTGTGAGGCCGGTGAACAGATAGGCCGCGGCGCCCAGGACCTTCTTCAGGTCTTCGGACGTATTGGCCGTGACCTGGCTGCCGAACCCACCCGTGGCCATGTTGAGGAACAGCTGGTCGCCGGCCTGGCCCAGGTCTATGGGCTGTGCCGCCACATTCAACAAGGCCAGCGCAGCGGCAGGCTCCAGCGGAATCCCGGCGGCCTTGGCAAAATCGTTGGCGGTGCCCAACGGCAGTAATACCAGGCTGGCATCGGTCCCCGCCTGCCCCATGGCCTCGGCCACATCGCGCAAGGTCCCGTCGCCGCCACCGGCGACAATGTGGCTGTAGCCTGCCGCCAGCGCCTCGGTCACCAGGCGCTGTGCATCGCCCGCCTCCCAGGTGACCCGCACATCCAGCACCCAGCCACTGTGGCGCATGTCGTGCACGGCATCGCGCAGTTCGTCGTTCATCGCCTGCTTGCCGTGCAGGACCAGCATTGCCTTGCGCGCTTGCATAGGCGCATCTCCCTGAGGTTGACCAACCCTATCTCGACCACGGGCACGCGTGGATCGTTGCATGCCGCGTTCAAAAACAGCCAGCTGCGTGTCGCGCGTGGCAGGCGGTGTTCCCTGCAGCAGGCCGGCTCGGCTGGTTGAGAAGATAATGGCATTTTTTCCACAGCCGACAATGCCCGACTATGCTGAGTCGAGACACTTTTGACAGGTTTTTGACCCTAGAAGCGAATGAGCAAAGGCGAGTCAGCATTTTGACTGTGAAATGCCCTGGCTTGCCCGCCACGGACGCACCTCCCGGCCCACTTCTGCAAACGGCCGACAGGTGCGTCTTGCCATCTGCAGCCGTCAGCGAGGACCACGGTCATGCGTATTCTCTGGACACTGCCTTACCTGCCTTGGCCGACCACCAGTGGCTGCAAGACTCGCCAATACCACCTGATCCGGGCACTGGCCCAGCGCGGCCACCGCATCACGCTGCTGGTGCAATCGAAGGTACCCCTCAACGACGCTGCACGCGAGGCGCTGGAACCGTACCTGGAACGGCTGATAGTCCTGCCGCGCAGGCCACTGCATAGCCCGCTGAACCTACTGGCATCGCCGATCATCGACTACCCCATGCGGGCGATCATCAACGGCCTTTGCGCAGCATTGCGGCACCGCTTCGAGCAGTTGCTGGAGGAGCCTTGGGACGTGATCCAGATCGAGCACAGCTATAGCTTCCAGCCTTTCGAAAAGGCCCTGCAGGGCCGCGGCCTTCCCTTCATGCTCAGCGAACACAACCTGGAGTCGGTTACCGGCAGCGCCTGCCATGACCGCCTGCCGTTATGGCTACGCCCGCTCAATGCCTTCGACCGGTGGCGCTACCGGCGCTGGGAACAGCGCGTGCTGGGCCAGCCCACCGAGCTGGTAGCCGTCAGCGCTCACGATGCCGAGCTGATCGGACAGATCAGCAGGCGCCCGGTGAATGTGGTAGTCAATGGCGTGGAATGTGATTTCTACCAGCAGGTGCAACCGGCGCTGCATAGCCAGCGCCTGCTGTTTGTCGGCAATTTTGAATACGGCGCCAACCTGGAAGCCATCGAGTGGGCGCTGGAAGACATCATGCCGCAGGTGTGGCTGAGCAACCCGGCCGTGCGCCTGGCGATAGCCGGGCATGCGATGCCGGCCAGCTGGAGGCTGCACTGGAATGACCCGCGGATCGAATGGCTCGGCTATCGCCCCGATCTGCGTGAACTGCAAAGCCGCTCAGCCCTGTTTTTTGCGCCGCTGCGCTATGCCGGTGGCTCGAAGGTAAAAATCCTTGAAGCCATGGCTGCCGGCTTGCCGGTAATCAGTACCGGCAAAGGCGTTTCCGGCCTGGCGGTGAACAACGGCGAGCATTACCTGGGCAGCGATGACAGTGATCAACTGGCCCTGCTGATCACCCAGTTGCTCAACCAGCCCTGGCGCATGAGCCAGTTGAGCGCGGCCGGGCGCCAGTTCGCCCGCCAGCGCCACGACTGGAGCGTGGCGGCTCAACAACTGGAAACCGTGCACATGCGCCTGACCCAGGCGGCACCGGTGCCAGGGCCGCTGGCCGATGCCTGGCTGGGGCGTTCAGCCAAGTAGTTCGCTGAAGGGAATGAATGGCACGCTGTCACCCGTTTTCGGCGTGCTGCCTTCGCGCACCTCCACCAGCCCGTCAGCCCAGGCCGCGCTGCGCAGCACACCCGAACTCTGGTTCTTGTAGATGCGCACTTGGCCGTGCTCGATGCGCGCCCGCAAGTATTCGCGGCGGCTACCGGGTTTGGGCCAGTCAAACCCCGCCGGCATGTCGAAGCGCAGCGGCGTGACATTGCCCACCCCTTGGCGACGCAGCAGGTAGGGCCGGGTCAGCAGGCCAAAGGTGACCAGGGTCGAGGCCGGATTACCCGGCAGGCCGATCACCGGCACGCCCTGGTAATGGCCGAAGGTCAGCGGCTTGCCCGGCTTGATCGCCAGCTTCCACAGCGCCAGCTCGCCCGCTTCGCGCAGTGCCGCCCCGAGGTAGTCGGCCTCGCCCACCGACACGCCGCCAGTGGACAGGATCAGGTCGACATCGCCCAGCCCGGCCAGGCAGGCACGGGTCTGCGCCAGGTCATCCGGGAGGATGCCGGCGTCGACCACCTCGCACCCCAGGCGCAGCAACCAGCTGACCAGCAGCCGACGATTGCTGTTGTAGATCTGGCCGGGCCCCAACGGTAGCCCGGGCTCGACCAGTTCGTCGCCGGTGGACAGCACCGCCACTTTGACTTTGCGTACCACCTCGAGCCGGGCGTGGCCCAAGGTCGCCGCCAGGCCCAGTTCGATCGGCCCCAGGCGCGTGCCGGCGTTCATCACCTGCTCGCCCTTGCGGGTTTCCTGGCCCTGCGGGCGAATGTTCTGCCCGGCGCGCAGCGCCTCGACGAAACGTACCCGGCCATCCTCCAGCACCTGGGTGTTTTCCTGCATCTCGACGCAATCGGCACCTGCGGGCACCGGGGCACCGGTAAAGATGCGGGCACAGGTGCCCGGCTGCAGCGGCTGTGGCGCATGGCCGGCGAAGATGCGCTGGCTGACGGGCAACGGCTGGCCCTGCCAGTCGGCCAGGCGCAGGGCATAGCCGTCCATGGCACTGTTCGGCCAGGGCGGCAGGTCGAGCGAGGCCACCAGGTCGGTCGCCAGTACCCTGCCTTCGGCTTCGGCCAGGGGCAGGCTTTCAGTTTCCTGAATCGGTGCCGCCTCGGCCAATGCCAGCAATTGCTCCAGGGCTTGCTCTACCGGCATCAGCGGCCGTGGCTGGCTGACCTCAGCCACGGCTGTCACAGGCCGTTGCCTGCTTCAGATGCGGGACAAAGTTGCACGGCCGATGGCGGGCGTCGAGTTGCTCGGCAAGAATGCCGTCCCAACCGGTGCGCACAGCATTGGTCGAGCCTGGCAGGCAGCACACCAGGGTGCCATTGGCCAAGCCGGCCAAGGCCCGCGACTGCACCGTGGAGGTACCGATATCCGGCACGGAGATCTGCCGGAACAACTCGCCGAAGCCATCGACCTGTTTGTCCAGCAGACAGGCTACCGCCTCCGGCGTGCTGTCGCGGCCGGTAAAGCCAGTGCCACCGGTAATCAGTACCACCTGCACGCGCTCGTCGGCGATCCAGGTGGCGACCTGCGCGCGGATCTTGTACAGGTCGTCCTTGAGCAATACCCGCTCTGCCAGGTGATGACCGGCCTCGCTCAACCGGTCGACGAACATCTGGCCAGAGGTATCGGTTTCGGGCGTGCGGGTGTCGCTAACGGTGAGCACCGCGATATTCAGCGGCACGAAGGGGGTATCTGCCTTGGCTTTCATGGGGGTCCGTCACAACAGGATAGGTTGGCCGCAGTTATATCACAGCGCACTTTTACCGGGTGGCGCCCGACAGGCTTGCCCTGGATCAACCGCGCGGATTTGTCCCTATGATGCACTTGCAGTGAACTTGCACTAAAGTCCTGCGTCATAACTGTCATCTAGCACCATCGCACTTGGAGAACCACGATGATCAAACGGACCCTACCCGCCTTCCTGCTCGCTTTGGGCCTGGGCACCCTTGCCGGCTGCTCCACCCCAACCGTCATCACCCTGAACGATGGCCGAGAAATCCAGGCGACGGATAAACCGTCCTACGACGAAGACTCCGGCTTCTACGAATTCGAGCAGCTGGACGGCAAGCGCACCCGCCTGAACAAGGACCAGATCCGCACCGTGAAAGAGCTGTAACCGCGCCGCGCTTTCAGCAAAGCCCCTTTGCACAACAGGGGCTTGCGAGCAAAAACACGATGCAGTAGGATTTTGTTCATCGGAGTGTAGCGCAGCCAGGTAGCGCGTCTCGTTCGGGACGAGAAGGCCGCAGGTTCGAATCCTGTCTCTCCGACCAAATCCTCCAGAAGCCCGCTGATGCGGGCTTTTTTGTGCCTGGCAGCGGGTGGTACTGAGAGGCCGATAGCCACCTGCACTCACCCGTCACCCTATGTCAGCCGCTGGTGAACTGCAGAGCCGCCAGCCGGGCATACAGCGGGCTTTGCTCAATCAATTGGCGATGAGTGCCCACCGCCACCAAGCGCCCCTGGTCGATGACCGCGATGCGCTCGGCGTGCTGGACCGTGGCCAGCCGATGGGCGATGACCAGCGTGGTACGCCCGGCCATCAGGCGAGGCAGTGCTTGCTGGATCAGGTGTTCGCTTTGCGCATCGAGGGCGCTGGTGGCTTCGTCCAGCAACAGGATCGGCGCGTCTACCAGTAGCGCCCGGGCAATGGCCAGGCGCTGGCGCTGGCCGCCGGAAAGCCCGATGCCACCCTCCCCCAGTGGCGTCTGATAGCCCTGAGGTAATTGCCGAATGAACTCATCGGCATAGGCGCCGCGGGCTGCGGCTTCGACCTCGGCCTGGCTCGCCTCGGGGCGGCCATACCGGATATTGGCCTCCACCGTGCCGCGGAACAGCGAAGGGTTCTGTGCAACCAGGGCAAACTGCCGTCGCAGCTGCTCAGGGTCGAGTTCTGTCAGCGGCTGGCCGTCGAGCAGGATGCGCCCTTGCTGGGGGTCGTAAAACCGCAGCAACAGATCGAACAAGGTCGACTTGCCGGCCCCTGAAGGGCCGACCAGGGCCACGGTCTGGCCAGGCTCGATGACCAGGCTCAGGCCAGCTACCGCTGCCACGGTGGGCCGTGACGGGTAGGCAAACACCAGTTCCTGCAACTCGATGTGCCCGCGGGCCCTCCGCCCCAGCACGCCGCAGGCGGCCAAGCCAGGCAGGATTGCGCTGCGTGCGGCCAGCAGTTCGGCGATGCGCTCGGCAGCACCGGCGGCGCGCTGCAGTTCGCCGATCACTTCACTGAGGGTGCCGAAGGCGCTGCCGACGATCAGGCTGTAGAACACGAAGGCGGCCAACTCGCCGGCGGATATGCGCCCGGCGATCACATCCATGCCGCCCACCCACAGCATCACCCCAACCGCCCCCAGCACCAGTACGATCACCAGAGTGATCAGCCAGGCCCGCTGGGCAATGCGCTTGCGCGCCACGGTGAATGCCGCCTCGACCGTGTCGGCAAAAAGTGCGCGGTCGTGTGCCTGATGGTTGTAGGCCTGCACAGTCTTGATCTGCCCCAGCGTCTCGGCCACGTAGCTGCCTACGTCGGCGACCCGGTCCTGGCTCTGCCGCGACAGCCTGCGTACGCGGCGACCAAACAGCAGGATGGGTGCCAACACCAGCGGCAGGGTCACCACCACGATGCTGGTGAGCTTGGGGTTGGTAATGAACAGCAGCACCACACCGCCCAACACCATCAATGCATTGCGCAGGAACATCGACAGGGACGAGCCGATAACCGATTGCAGCAGCGTGGTGTCTGCTGTCAGCCGCGACTGGATCTCGGCGCTGCGGTTATCTTCGAAAAAACCGGGGTGCAGGCCGATCAGGTGGTTGAACACGGCCCGCCGCATGTCCGCCACGCACCGCTCGCCAATCCAGGACACCAGGTAGAAACGGCTGAACGTACCCACCGCCAGGGCCAGTACCAGCAGCAGGAACAGCCCGATGGTCTGGTTGAGCTGGTGCGCGGAACGGGTCATGAAACCCTGGTCGACCAGCAGCCGGATGCCTTGGCCCATCGACAAGGTGATGCCCGCAGTGACCACCAGTGCCAGCAAGGCCAGCAGAACCTGCCGGCGATAGGGGCGAACGAACTGCCAGGCCAGGCGCAATGCCCGGCGTGGGTGCGGGGAAACCGATTCGGGCATGGCGACGATCACTCTGGGTGGCGAAGGCCCAGACTACCACTCATCAGGGCTGGGGAACGCGGGCAGGTGGCTATAGCCTATCGATCTAACCAGGGTATGGAGCTTTGCCAGCGTTTCTGTTGGACTGGTATTGCCGTGACGAGCCTGTCGTCACCGGCCAGTCACGGTGCAGGACTACCCTGAGTGTTCACCTGATGAGGAGACCATGCATGAGCTTGCAGCCTACCAGCGACAACCAGCAGCCCCGGCCGAACCAGCAACCCCAGGTATGCGGTTCGATCATTGATGCCCAGGGGCGCGAAGTACCGATCACCGAGCAGATGATCCAGCAGGCCTGCAAGGCCCTGGAACAGAGCCGGGTCGAGCGCGTACGCAAAGGTTGAGCGGCGAATTTCTTACAACCCGGCGCCTGCGCCGGGTTTTTATTTGCCCTGAGTTCTGTACTGGCCCCTTGCGGCCAGGCCCGGCTGGGCGCGCTCGCCCGGGCGAATGCCCGTGCAGCGGCCGGCACGCCGTCAGACCAATACGCCACCCAGCGCACTGACCAGTTGCGCCAACTGCGGCGCCTCGCCACGCAAGCGCACCGCCAGCCCCTCGATTTCACGTCGCGCTGGGTACTGCTTGCGCAACTGGTCGAACGCGGCACGCTGTTGTTGTGGGTCGTCGCTCAGGCTGCGTCGGAAATCGGCATCATCACGGCGCGGGTCATACACGGCGCGGCACAGGGTGGCCAGGGCCCAGGCCGGGTCGGCGCTGGCATCCAGCTCGATTTGCGCCAGCGGCGGGCGCGGCAGCAGGTCGGCCAGTTGCACCTGCTCATCCACCCCGAGGAAGCGGCACAGGGCCTGGTAGATCTGCGCGGTGCCACGCTGGCGGCCGTCGAGGCTGTAACCGGCAATATGCGGTGACGCCAGGGTACACAGGTCGGCCAGTTGCAGGTCGACTTGCGGCTCGCCTTCCCATACATCCAGCACGGCATGGATGTCGTCGCGCTGCAACAGCAGCTCGCGCAGGGCGGCGTTGTCCACCACCGGCCCACGGCTGGCGTTGACCAGCCAGGCACCAGCGCGCAATTGTGCCAATTGCGCCTGGCCCAGCAAGTGCCAGGTGGGGTAGCCGCCGCTACGCTGCAACGGGGTATGCAGGCTGATCACATCACACTGCTGGACAATGGTTTCCAGGCTGACGTAGTCACCGCCTTCAGCGGCCTGGCGCAGCGGGTCGCATACCAGCACCTTCCAGCCCAGACCGCGCAGCACACGTACCAGGCGCCCCCCGACTTCACCTGCACCGACCACGCCGTAGACCCGTTCGGGCAGCGCAACGCCATCCAGTTCGGCCAGGGTCAACAGGCTGCCCAGCACATAATCGACCACACCGCGGGCATTGCAGCCTGGCGCGCTGCTCCAGCGAATGCTGGCTTCGGCAAAATAGTCCAGGTCCAGGTGATCGGTACCGATGGTGCAGGTACCGACGAAGCGTACCCGGCTGCCTTCGAGCAATGTGCGATCAACCTTGGTCACCGAGCGTACCAGCAGGATATCGGCTTCCTTGACGCTGGCGGCATCGAGGCTTCGGCCGGGGTAGCGGCGAATTTCCCCGAAGCCTTGGAAGAAGGCATCGAGCAGCGGGATGTTTTCGTCGGCAACTATCAGCATGGCGCTCTCCTGTCTGGGGAGCGCAGTGTAGGCGCATCGCCGGGTGGGTTGCACAGGGTTTCAGTCGGCTTTTTTGCGAATCCAGTAAAGGAAGGTGCCGGCGTCTTCCTGCTGTTGCACGAGTTCGTGGCCGAGGAAGTTGCAGAACTTGGGAATGTCGCGGCGGGTGGACGGGTCGGTGGCGATGACCTTGAGCAGGCCGCCGGCGGCCAGGTTGCGTACGTGCTGGTGCAGCATCATCACCGGCTCCGGGCAGTTCAGGCCGGTGGCATCGAGGATGGCGTCGGGGGTGAAATCGGTCATGGGGGGGCTCCGAAAATGATCGCTATTGTCGCGCATCACGCGGCGGGGTCCAAGCGCGGCTTTGCAGCCCATACGCCCGGACGGGCGTTGCCAAAGCCCTTTGCGCCCCTACGGCGCGTCAGAGGCTTCAGCGCCACGTACCCATCACCGCACGGTTTCTGATCTGGCTCTTGCTCTTGCTCTTGCTCTTGCTCTTGCTCTTGCTCTTGCTCTTGCTCTTGCTCTTGATCTTGATCTTGATCTTGATCTTGATCTTGATCTTGATCTTCGCGACTTCAGGAGGCCGAGTGAAGGGCATGCGCAGGGAGGTGACGGGCATGGATGCCCGTCAAGCGCTGAGGCCCCAGGGATGGGGCCTGCAGCGCGTACTCCCGGGAGCATG